>JBJEQK010000130.1:0-9540 GCA_051881715.1 Acutalibacteraceae bacterium | reverse complement strand
GGACTCTTTCTGGAAAACTTCATTTTTGCGCTTGACATTTAATAGTTAGTCTTTCCCATTGGAAGTATTTTCATTGTAACATCTTGCGGAAAGCTTGTCAACAATGCGCACGCAGAAAACGCTCCACCGTCTCCCTGTCGGGAATCGTCTCGGCGGCACCGGACTGGGTCACCACGATCGCCGAGGCGGCAGAAGCGGTGTGCAAAGCTTCTTCGGGCGTTTTCCCGCACATCAGAGACTGCAAGAAATAGCCCGTAAAGGTGTCGCCTGCGCCGGTGGTGTCCACTGCATCCACGCAAAATGCCGGAACCCGCACTGTCCCGCCGGCATCGACATAAACAGCGCCGTCCCCGCCGAGGGTCAGCACCACAGCGCCGCCGTTCATGCGCCGCAGCAGTGCCGCCGTCATGGATTCGGGTTCCCGTTCGCCGGAAATGCACTGTCCCTCGTATTCGTTGACAAGGAGAATGTCCACGCATTCCAGGGGTTCCCGGAGAATGGCGGGTACAAACGCCGACGGATTCCACGCCACCAGCATCCCCTTTTCATGCGCCTTGCGCAGGAGATAGCCGACCTGTGTCGTCTCGTATTGCAACAAAATGAGGTCGCCCGCTTCGTACCCGTCAAGGACTTTGTCGCAGTATTCCGGCGTAATCTCCCAGTTGGCGCCGGGGTACATCACCATTTGGTTCTGCCCGTCCCCGTCCACCAAAATAACCGCGTGCCCCGTAAAGCCGTCCGTGCGCTGGATTTTGTCCGTATTCACTCCGGCACTGTGCAAAAAATCGACCAGCAGATCGCCGTCAGCGCCAATGCATCCCGCCATGGAAACGTCCGCACCTGCCTTGCACAGGGACACCGCCTGATTCAGCCCCTTGCCGCCCACATGGACTTCGTAGCGCTTACAGGTCAGCGTCTCCCCCTGCATGGGCAAGGACGGCATGGTGTATACTTTGTCAATGTTCAGCGAACCAAAAACCAATACTTTCATAGCATCCTCCACAAATCATTTTTTCTGTTCCATCCCATTTTCCGCTATGCCTTCCTATACCGTGTCGCTCTGCCCTGACCAATGCGGCGAATAGAACCGCTTTTCACCATCGCACCCAGTACGGCTTCCACGGTGGTCGGGCTGACATCCGGCAGAATCTTGCAGATCTCTGCTTTGGAAAGCGGCGTCAAGCTGTTCAATACAGTTGCCTCTATCCGTGCCTTTTTGGTAATCTTCTTTCCATGTACCACTGCGAACCGTTTATCCAGTTCCTTATAGCACATATACAGCGTTGACAGAAAGTTTTCAATGAATGGAAAGTAGGAATTTTCATTTGTCTCCCAGCCGGCAGAGGACTGCCGCAGAGCTTCATAATACCATGCCTTATAGTTATTGATCTGCTCCTCAAAAGAAACATACTTTCCAGCATCATAGCCGTTTTTATACAACAAAAGCAGAGAAAGCAGACGGGACATTCTTCCGTTGCCGTCCCGGAACGGATGAATACAGAGAAAGTCCAGAATGACGCATGGAATTAAAAGAAGCTGATTGATGCCCGCGTCATTTCTTGCCTCCATATAGGCAAGCTCCAACTGCTCCATGGCTTGTTTCGTCTCAGCCGCCGGTGTCGGTCGAAACCGCACTCGCCTGTTTCCGTCTGCGTCAACTTCCAGAATTACATTGTCGTCTGTTTTGTATTGCCCACCGTATTCGTATCCGGCAATGGACATCATCATCTCGTGCAGGCGCAGAATGTCCGCTTCCCGAAAATCAATGTGGTCATGTCCCAAATGGATCGCATTCAGCGCATCTCTATATCCTGCGATCTCGGCCTCATTATGATTGAGCGGTGCACTATTCTGACGGACAATCGCTGCAATACGTTCATCGCTTGTTACGATGCCCTCAATGGCGTTGGAGCTTTTAATGGACTGAATCTTTGCCACGGCCTCCAATTCCGTAAAAACCGCCTGATACTCCTCTTTGCGAACACCTGCCATCGTTTTAAGCGATGCAATGTTAGAAGTCAAATTCACAAGATTTGCAGGCAGCAAACCGTTATTCAAAAAAGAGTAATCAAATATCCGCATATAGAACCAACCTTTCTGCATATATTTTATCTTTTTATATGCAGAAAGTCAATATCATGAAGGGGGTTTTCTGCACATTATATAACGAATTATGTGCAGAAAGCAAAGCGGTTATCACGTTTTTGTTTTTCATCATCGTTCATCCCTCCGTGCAGTTGCAAGATACCGAAGCATCACCGGATTTATCCATGTGCAAATACGATAAACTATATCAGCGGCTTCAGATACGGCAAAGCCCCGGAAAACTGATTTTCCGGGGCTTTTGAGCATTTTCGATTGTAAAATCCAGCCGATTATCTCTTGCTGAACTGCGGTGCACGGCGAGCACCCTTGAGACCGTATTTCTTTCTTTCCTTCATTCTGGGGTCTCTGGTCAGGAAGCCGGCCTTCTTGAGGGCAGGACGAAGCTCTTCGTTGAACTGCAGAAGGGCGCGGGACAGACCGTGACGGATTGCGCCGGCCTGACCGGTAACGCCGCCGCCTGCGACGGTGCAGACGATGTCGAACTGGCTTTCGGTGCCGGTGAGTGCGAGAGGCTGACGGACGATCAGCTTCAGGGTCTCAAGACCGAAGTAATCGTCGATGTCTCTGCCGTTGATGGTGATCTTGCCGGTGCCTGCATAGACACGGACTCTGGCAACGGAGCTCTTGCGGCGACCGGTGCCAGAGAAGTAAGGATTGGAATCGTACATTTAAGTTAGCCTCCCTTTCTTAAAACTCTCTTGCTTCGGGCTTCTGGGATGCCTGCTTGTGCTCGGCACCCTTGTAGACACGAAGACGGGTGAGGGCCTTGCGGCCGATGGTGTTGTCGGGGAGCATACCCTTGATGGCCTTTTCGACGACGAACTCGGGACGGGTTCTCATGAGGGTGGAGTACTTGACTTCCTTCATGTTGCCGATATAGCCGGTGTGGTGGTAGTACATTTTCTGGTCGAGCTTCTTGCCGGTGAGAACGACCTTCTCTGCGTTGATGACGATGACGCTGTCACCGCAGTCCGCATGGGGTGCGAAAGTGGGCTTGTGCTTGCCGCGAAGAAGCGTTGCCGCCTCTGCCGCAACCTTGCCCAGGGGCTTGCCGGCTGCATCCAGCACATACCATTTGCGGGTGATCTCTTCCGCTTTAGGCATATAAGTTGACATAAAACTTACCTCCGAATTTTTTTTGCTCGATTATAATAGCACAAGTGCGAAGCGATGTCAACAAAAATCCGAAACTTTTTCAAGTTTCGGATTCCTTTCTCTTTTATGCTCTTTTTTTCTCCGTTTTACTCTTGTTTTCTTTCAAATGAATTTTCGTTATTCGGTGATATCGCCCACATCCAGCATCACACCGCTGCCGCTTGCGACCTTGGGCAGTACGCCGTCCCACTTCTCGACCTTGTTGTACTCGATGATCTGACCGTTCAGGGACTTGTTGATCTTATCATTGGCGTCCGCCTCGGCCTGCGCCTTGATGCGGATGGCTTCCGCTTCCGCCTCGGCATTGGTGATCTTAGTCTTTTTCTCCGTCTCGGCTTTCAGCAGCTGCTGCTGAGCGACCTGCTTTTCCTCGATGGCGGTGATGAAGGCGGTGGAGAAGTCGAAGTTGATGATGTTGACGTCCGTCACATACAGACCGATGTTGTTCAGCTTCTCATTCAGCCCGGACACCAGACCGTCCGAGATCAGCGCACGGTTGGTCACGCTCTCCTCGGCGGTGTACTGGGCGGTGATGGCCTTGAGCACCTCGTTGACCGCAGGGACGACCAGCACATCCTCATACCGGGCACCGATGTTCTTGTAGATGCTGTAGGACTTGGTGGGATCCACACGGTAATTGATGGCAAGAACCGTGGTGACGGTTTGCAAGTCCTTGGAGAACGCCTCCGTCTCCACCTCCAACTTGACGATGCGGTTGTCGATCTTGACGACCTGCTGGACAAAGGGCAGCTTAACATGGACGCCCTCCTGCAAGACGCCCTCCTGCACCTTGCCCATGGTGACCTTGACGCCGGTATGACCGGCCTGCACGATGACGATGCTGTTGGCAACAATAATCAAAACCAACAGAACGGGGATCACGATACCGATAATTTTCTTGACTTTCATGTTTCTCTCTCCTTCAAAAAATCTTTTTGCATTTGCTGAAAGCAGGTCTCCGATTCCTGCCGCAGTTTGCCGGAAATAAAGCCGAATACCATCGTCAGCAGTGCCCATCGAAGCCGACCGGGAGCGCTGGCATCGGGGCCGGTATAGCCCTCGGTCACTTCGGCGATGACCTCGGCGGCATAGTCGCGGGAAATGGTGCTGTGGTCGAGCCGGCGCACCACCTCGCAGAAATAGTCGTACAACTGTTCGTCGGAGATGATGTCGTCGCTCTCGTCATCTGCACTGCCGTTGACCATGCGCATCAGCTCGCCGATGCGGTCGATGTTCATCCCGTCCCGCAGAGCGCCGATCAAAAGGATGCGCGCCAGCTGGCGGGAGAAGTACTTCTTCTGCACCGGATGGGCAACGAAGCCGCGCTTGATCCAGTTCTGCACAGTGGACGGCTCCAATCCCGTAATAGCGCAAACCTGACTGAGGGACAGACCGTTGGCGGCGTGGATCATGGGGCGGAACATGGCGAACATCCCGTCGTTTCCCGTGAACGGGAGCACCGTACCCGGCACCAATTTGCTATCCATGTAATCATCTCCTTTCGTGTTGATATGATTATATCACAGGTTCATATGACTGTCAATAGGGTTTACGTGATTTTTTAAAATTTTTTGAAGAAAGAGATGCAGAGCCTTGCCGCACCAAGGCTTTCCTCGGGAAAAGCTGGTACGGCGTAAGCTGTGGTGATGAGGGAAAACGGTATTTTTGATGTCAACCACAGCTGACAAAAAAATGAAAGGCTCTCGCACAACCACCCATAGCAAAGTAGGCAAACCGGCGGCTTCAGATATTGGACAAAATTCGTTAGCTGGCTAACGTTTTTGCACGGCAATTCCGCATCCGCTCGGCCTTCCTCGGGGGAAGCTGGTACGGCGTGAGCCGTGACTGATGAGGGGAAACGTGGCTTTTTGATTTTACCTACGGCTGACAACAAAATGAAAGGCTCTCCCGCATCCACCCATAGCAAAGTTGGCAAACCGGCGGCTTCAGACATCGGACAAAATTCGTTAGCCGGCTAACGTTTTTTACAGTGCGTACAAAATTTTGGTTCATCACGGATTTTTGTGGGATTAAAAGTTTCGGTCAAGCCTTTTTAAAGGCTTGCGGATTCCAAAGGCGGCGCCTTTGGTCGCCGACCGCAGTCGGCGAAATCCTAACAACAGCAAAGCGCAGGAGGGGAGCCAAAACAGTCCGGTGGACTGTTTTGGCGTGGGGAACCCTCGCCGGGGGTTCCCCGGTGCGCAGCACAAATCCCACAATTTTCCGTGAGGAGCGAAAATTTTTGCGCGGAACATTTTTACAGGTAGCCACAACGGAAACACTGGAAAAGATATTGAGCTGTTGCAGGCATCGGAATACTGCGCAGCACCAACACAAAGGAAAGACCTGCACGCAGGGGATATTATGACATACCCGAAGCGTACAAGTCCATGTACTCAATAAAATTGAACTGCCGTGTACCAAACGGTATGCACGGTGGGTGAGAGGACGGCTGCTCAATGAATGGGCAGCCGCCTGCTTGCTTCAGCCGCCCAAGGCGATCATTTTTTCAATGCATTTTGCGGCGCCGGAGAGGACATCCGGCGGCAGGTCGATTTGTTCGCCGCCCTGCCCGCAAAGGCACGCGTATACGTCCGCCAGTGTGGTCACACGCATATCCGGGCAGGTTAGGCAGACCGACAGCGGATAGAACCGCTTGCCCGGACAGCGAAATTGCAGATGCTCCACGATGCTGATCTCTGTGCCGATAATAAATTCTTTGGCATCGCTTTTTTCGGCGAAGGACAAAATGCCCGTTGTGGAGCCGACAAAATCCGCCTGCACCACAACTTCAGGTCTGCACTCGGGATGCACGAGCAGCAATGCGTTCGGATACAAAGCCTTTGCCTTTGCGACATCCTCCATCGTCACGCAGAAATGCCGGGGACAGCCGCCGCTTCCAAACGCAAATTCCTTTTCGGGAATCTGTCCGGCAACAAAACTGCCTAAGTTGGGGTCGGGGACGAAGAGAATCTTTTCCGCATCGAGGGTGCGGCACACCTGCACGGCGCAGGAGGAAGTGACGCACACATCGCACAGGGTTTTCAGTGCGGCGGTGGTGTTGATGTAGGCGACGGTGGCATAGTCGGGGTACTGTGCCTGCAATTTTTGCAGGGCGTCTGTGTCGATCCCGTCCGCCATGGGACAGCCTGCCGCAGGGTTGGCGAGGAAAACGTTTTTGTTGGGGCAGAGCACCTTGCAGGTCTCCGCCATAAAACGCACACCGCACATCAGAATGTTTTTCTGTGCCGCCTTGCCGGCCTGTACGCTCAGACCGTAGGAATCCCCCACATAGTCGGCGACCTCCAGAATTGGCTGACTTTGATAGGCGTGGGCAAGAATGCAGAAGTCCTTTTCTTTTTTCAATTTCAGGATCGCGTCCTGAATCTCTGATACAGTCATGTTTCTAACAGGTTTCCTTTTCCCACGCGCTCAGCGGGGCAAGCAAACCGCACTCCTTTAATTTTTCTTCGATCAGGTCGAGCCGTTCTTCACCGGCGGCTTCGACCAAATGGTAGTGATACCCGGAGGTGGCAGAGCCCAGCAGGGTGGATTCACTGCCGCAAAGGGTGTCCATGAACTCCTGCACGTCCTGCCGGGAACGGATGTCCAGCTCCGCCGTGATTCTTCCGTAGACACGGTGGCTGATGCTGACATTCTGCACTCTGCCGCCGCAGTCCACGATGATGTTCAGCTCATCCGCCGTTTGCTCCAGACCGTGGCGCACTTTGAACTCCCGCGTACAGCCGGACTCCTGCTGCAAAATGTAGCCCCGGTAGGTGGAGACGATCCCGGTATGGGAGGCACGGATGACCGCCAGATCCTGCACAATGACCTGACGGCTGACGTGAAACCTTGCGGCCAGCTCCTTGGCTGCGATGGGGGAATCTGTTTGACGCAGGATGTCGAGGATCTCTTGTCTTCGTTCTGTTGTGTTCAAGTCGGACGCTCCTTTACTCGATACTGTGCAGATTTTTCATGGAGATATCCAGGATCGGGGCGGAGTGGGTCAGTGCGCCGGAGGAAATGTAGTCCACGCCGATCTCCAGAACACGGGCAATGTTTTCCTTCGTCACATTGCCGGAACACTCGGTTTCTGCCCTGCCGTCGATCAGACGGATGGCTTCTTTCATCTGCACGGCAGTCATGTTGTCCAGCATGATGATGTCCGCACCGGCTTCTGCCGCCTCCAAAGCCTGCTGCGGCGTTTCCACTTCCACTTCGATCTTGCGCACAAAGGGAGCATATGCCTTGGCCATTTGGACGGCGTTGGCAATGCCGCCTGCGGCGCCGATGTGGTTATCCTTGAGCAAAACGCCGTCGGAGAGGTTGTAGCGGTGGTTGCCGCCGCCGCCCACACGCACGGCGTATTTTTCAAAAATGCGGCAGTTGGGCGTCGTTTTTCGGGTGTCGAGCAGTTTGGTTTTACTGCCCTTGAGCAAGTCGGCCACTTCTCTGGTGTAGGTGGCGATACCGCTCATGCGCTGTAAGTAGTTGAGCGCCGTGCGCTCGCCCGAAAGCAGGACGCGGATGTCGCCGGTCAGTATGCCCATACGCTGTCCGGCCTTTACAAAGTCGCCGTCCCGGAAGAAAAAGTCTATTTTCGTCTGTTCGTCCAAAAGGGTAAACACACGGGCAAACACATCCAGCCCGGCGATGATGCCGTCCTGCTTGCAGATCAGCTCCACGGTGCCTTGACGTCCCTCGGGCATAACGGCGTTGGCGGACACATCCTCATAAGTGATGTCCTCCTGCAGTGCCATGAGCAGATATTTGTCTGCGTGCAGTTTCATGGAAACGGAATTCATTGATTCTTCATCCTTTCTATTTCACGTGTAACGATTTCCCGGTATTGGGCAAAGAGAGTGTCCGTGTCCGCATAGGCGGACAGGTCGATTGGCGCAGGTCTGTACGGCGCAGGGTGGATGCCGAAGGCGATGTCGTCTGCGGCGCGCCGGGAAAAAACGAGGGATTCCAGCAAAGAATTGCTTGCCAAACGGTTTTTGCCGTGGACGCCGTTGCAGCAGGTCTCGCCGCAGGCATATAGGCGCTGCATTCCCGTGCGTCCCGCAAGATCGGCGGTGATGCCGCCCATGAAATAATGCTGTGCGGGAACCACGGGGATCGGCTCGTGCAGGACGTTGTAGCCCGCCTCCAGACAGTGACGGTAAATATGCGGAAAATGCTCCAAAATAGTTTTTTCGCCCAGAGGGCGCATATCCTCCCAAACGTGGTCGGTGCCGTCCTTTTGCATCTGTGCCTCAATGGCGGCGGTCAGCAGATCCCGGGGCTGTAATTCGTCGGTGAAGCGGCTCCCGTTTTTGTCGTACAGCAGTGCACCCTCTCCGCGAACCGACTCGGAGATGAGGAAACGCCGCCCCTTTTGGGTGCTGTAGAGGGTGGTCGGATGGATCTGCACATAGTCGAGGTGCGATACGGGAATGCCGTGCCGCAGGGCGATGGCCAGAGCGTCGCCGGTGATATGGGGGTAGTTGGTGGAGTTTTTGTACAGTCCGCCGATCCCGCCGCACGCCAAAACGGTGAAGTCCGCTGGGATGGGAAAAATACTTCCGCAGGCATCCGCACAGACTATGCCGCCGCAGGTGTTGCCGGCGGACAGAATGTCCACCATGGCGGTGTTTTCCAACAGGGTGACATTGGGAAGGGACTGAACCTGCGTGAGCAGGGTAGAGGTGATCTCCCGTCCCGTGATGTCCTCATGGAAAAGGATTCTCGGGCGGGAATGGGCGCCCTCACGGGTAAACTCCAGACGTCCGTTTCCATCCCTTTGGAAGCGGACGCCCATACGGACAAGGTCATGGATCACGCTGTTGGAGGCGCGAATCATCAGATCGACGGACTTTTTGTTGTTTTCAAAGTGCCCTGCCCGCAGGGTGTCTGCAAAGTAGTCGTCGTAATCATCCTCGCCGCGCAGCATACAGATGCCGCCCTGCGCCAAGAAAGAATCGGACGCATCGGCGCTTTGCTTGGTGACGATGCAGATTTGCATATACTGCGGCAGGTTCAGCGCACAGTAGAGACCGGCGGCGCCCGTGCCCACGATCACAGCGTCAAAGGTTTTGTTCATCGGTTTCCTTCCTCTTTTTCACACTCTTCACGGAAAAATGTGGGATTTGTGCTTCGCACCGGGGAACCCCCGGCGAGGGTTCCCCACGCCAAAACAGTCCACCGGACTGTTTTGGCTCCCCTCCTGCGCTTTTCTGTTGTCAAGGTTTCGCCGACTGCGGTCGGCGACCAAAGGCGCCGCCTTTGGAATCC
>JBJEQK010000129.1:0-9647 GCA_051881715.1 Acutalibacteraceae bacterium | reverse complement strand
CCTTTAAAAAGGCTTGAGCGAAACTTTTAATCCCACAAAAATCCGTGATGAACCAGTTTTTGTGTATGCTGACGGGATAAGATTCAAGCAAAGCGTGCGGTGTTGCCTTAATCAACAAATTCCGCCACACAGCGGCGGTATGCGGCAACGGGATCTGCCGCAGCGGTGATGGGACGTCCGACCACGATATAGTCGGAGCCGATCTCCTTGGCTTTCGCAGGGGTGGTCACACGCACCTGATCGCCCACGTCCCCGTCCGCAAAACGGATGCCGGGCGTCACGGTCAGGAAATTTTTGCCGCACACGTCGTGCACCTTGGAAGCCTCCAGCGGGGAGCAGACCACGCCGTCCAGTCCCGCTTTGGCGGCATTCTCGGCGTAGTGCATGACCACCTTGTCCATCGGTTCACGGATCCACAGGTCATTTTCCATGCGGGTCTGGTCGGTGGAGGTCAGCTGGGTCACGGCGATCAGCAAAGGTCTGGTGCCGTCGGGACGGGTCAGCCCCTCCAGCGCCGCCTCCATCATGGCAACGGTGCCGCCGGCGTGCAGGTTGCAGATGTCCACATCCAGCGAGGACAGCACTGCCATCGCTTTTTTCACGGTGTTGGGGATATCGTGCAGCTTCAAGTCCAAAAAAATCTTGTGTCCCCGCGCCTTGATCTCCCGAACGATATCGGGGCCTTCGGCGTAGAACAGCTCCATGCCGATCTTTACAAAGGGCTTTTCCTCTTTAAAGTTGGACAGAAAGTCCAGTGTCGCCTGCTTGCCGGCAAAGTCGCAGGCAATGATTACGTCACGACCCATGGTGGGCACCTCCTATAATTTCCTGTAAATCGGTAATTCCGTATTGCTGCATTGCCGCCGGAAGATCGTCGATGATCTTCTTGCAGGCAAAGGGATCGACCAGATTGGCGGCGCCGACCTGCACCGCTGTGGCGCCGGCAAGCATCATCTCCAAAACGTCCTGCGCCGAGGAAACGCCGCCCATACCCACAAGGGGAATATCCACCGCCTCGTACACCTGGTAGACCATGCGCTGGGCGACCGGGAAAATTGCCGGACCCGAAAAGCCGCCGAAGCGGTTTTTGAGGATGGAAGTGCGTTTTTTCAGGTCAATGCGCATCCCCTGCAGGGTGTTGATGAGACTGAGCGCATCTGCGCCTGCGTCTGCGCACGCCTTGGCAATGGCGGTGATGTCGGTCACGTTGGGGGACAGCTTCATGATGACGGGCTTCGTCGTGACCGCCTTGACCGCCTTGGTCACTGCCGCCGCCATTTTCGGGTCGGTGCCAAAACTCATGCCGCCGCCGTGGACGTTGGGACAGCTGATGTTCACTTCCAGCCAGCCCACCTGCTCTTCTTTGTCCAGCATGGCACAGGTCTCGGCGTACTCCTCGAGGGAGAAGCCGCTGACGTTTGCCATGACAGGCTTGTGAAAATACGCCTTCATCTGCGGCAGCTGCTGGGCGATCACGGCTTCCACGCCGGGATTTTGCAGTCCCACCGCATTGAGCATCCCGCTCTCGCACTCCGCAATGCGGGGCGTGGGGTTGCCGAAACGGGGTTCTCTCGTGGTGCCCTTAAAGGAAAAGGTGCCCAGACAGTTGATGTCGTACAATTCGGCGAACTCCGCACCGAAACCGAAGGTGCCGCTGGCGGGAATGACGGGGTTATCCAGTGTAAGTGCGCACAGTTGTACCGATGTATTTACCATACGATCTCCTCCTTTGTGAGGACAGGGCCGTCCTTGCAGATGCGCTTGCTGCCGTATTTGGTCTTGCACGTACAGCCCATACACGCACCGAAGCCGCAGCCCATGCGCTCCTCGAAGCTGTACTGTCCGCTTGTGGTGGTTTTGTCGTAGACGGCGCGGAGCATCGGCTCGGGGCCGCAGGTATAGACGTGGGTGTAGCCCCCCGCCTGCGACAGTGCGTCCGTGACGAAACCGCAGATGCCGGCGGAGCCGTCCACGGTGGTGACCAGCACCTTTGCGCCGAGTAACTCAAACTCTCGTTTGCAGAACACTTCGTCCGCCGTGTTGAAGCCGAGGATCACCGTCACGTCCTTGCCGGCGGCAAGAAGCTTTTTCGAGAGCAGATACAGCGGCGGTATGCCTACGCCGCCGCCGATGAGCAGAGGTCTGTCCCCCGCTCTCTCGAGGTCGTAGCCGTTGCCCAGACCCGACAGCACATCGAGCTTGGTGCCCACGGGGAGCTTTGAGAGCTGTGCGGTGCCCTTGCCGACCACTTTGTAGATGATCGTCAGGGTGTCGCCGTCTGTATCGTACACCGAAATGGGACGGCGCAGATACAATCCGTCCAGTAAAATATTCACAAACTGACCGGGCTTTACCTGCGATGTGTCCGCCGCAAAAACGGTGCGGAACACATCCCGTGTCAGCTGTTCTGTTTTCAAAATTTCAA
Organism: Acutalibacteraceae bacterium; assembly: GCA_051881715.1. Lineage (GTDB taxonomy): Bacteria > Bacillota > Clostridia > Oscillospirales > Acutalibacteraceae > UBA1425. The sequence continues at coordinate 7,222 of JBJEQK010000129.1, read as the reverse complement.
AAATACTCTGTTTCATAGCTTTTCCTTATGCGTCAATGGTGGAAACGGCGAAGGTGATGCCCTCGAGCACATCCAGCACGGCACGAACCGTATCCAGTGCGGTGAACAGCGTCACGTTGCTTTCCACAGACAGGCGGCGGATCTGGAAACCGTCACGCACGCCCTCCGTAGAGTTGTCGTCCCGGGTGTTGATCACATAGGCGATATGTCCCTGACGGATCGCCTCGGGGATGTCCTCGCTGCCTGTGCTAATCTTTTGGCGGATGCGTGTGCGGATGCCGTGCTCCTTGAGATATTTCGCCGTGCCTGCGGTCGCCTCAATGTTGAAGCCGAGATTGTAGAAGCGGCGGATCAGCTCCAGCGCCTCGGGCTTATCCTTGTACGCAATGGTCGCAAGGACGGTGCCGTAGTTTTGCAGCTGCATTCCCGACGCCTGCAGCGCCTTATACAGCGCACGGTTGAGCTGTGCGTCGTAGCCGATGGCTTCGCCGGTGGACTTCATCTCGGGGGAGAGATAGGTATCCATGCCGCCGATCTTGGCGAAGGAGAACACGGGCGCCTTGACATACCACTTCTTTTTCTCCTGCGGGTAGATGTCGAAAATGCCCTGCTCCTTCAGGGATTTGCCGAGGATGACGTTGGTGGCAATGTCCGCAAGGCTGTAGCCCGTGGATTTCGACAGGAACGGAACGGTACGGGAGGAACGGGGGTTGACTTCGATGATGTAGACCTTGTCGTTCTTGTCCACGATGAACTGGATATTGTACAGACCCACGATGCCCAGACCCAGACCCAGCCGCTTGGCATAGTCGAGAATGGTACCCTTGACCTGCTGAGAGATGCTGAAAGAGGGATAGACACTGATGCTGTCGCCGGAGTGAACGCCGGTACGCTCCACCAGCTCCATGATGCCGGGCACGAATACATCCCTGCCGTCGCAGATGGCGTCCACCTCGACCTCCTTGCCGAGGATGTAGTGATCCACCAGCACAGGCTTGTCCGTGTCGATCTCCACCGCCGTCTTGAGGTAGTGGCGCAGCTGCGCCTCGTTGGCGACGATCTGCATCGCCATGCCGCCGAGGACGAAGCTGGGTCGCACAAGCACCGGGTAGCCCACTTCCTCTGCCGCACGCACGCCGTCCTCGATGTTGGTCACGGCACGACCGGCGGACTGGGGAATGTCCAGCTTTTTCAAGATCTTTTCAAACACATCCCGGTTCTCTGCGTTGTCGATGGCACGCACATCGGTGCCGATGATGCGCATTCCCCGCTCGTCCAAAGAAGCCGCCAGATTGATGGCCGTCTGTCCGCCGAGGGAAGCGATCACGTCCGTGGCGCCCTCGTAGTGCAGGATGTTCATCACGTCCTCCGTGGTCAGCGGCTCAAAGTACAGCTTGTCGGAGGTAGTGTAGTCGGTGGAGACGGTTTCGGGGTTGTTGTTGATGATGATGGCTTCGTAGCCGTTCTTCTGAATGGTGGACACGGCGTGTACGGTGGAGTAGTCGAACTCCACGCCCTGCCCGATGCGGATGGGGCCTGCGCCCAGAACCACCGCCTTTTTGCGCTCGGTGACGATAGACTGATGCTCGCCCTCGTAGGAGGAGTAGAAATAGGGAATGTAGGCGTTCGTGTGGCAGGTGTCCACCATGCGGTACTTCGGGAAAATGTCCTCGGCAAGGCGCATCTCCCAAATTTCCTTTTCGGGGACGCCCCAGCACTGGGCGATAAACTTATCGGAGAAACCGATTTTCTTCGCTTCACGCAGTGTCTCGGCATCCCGGACATTCCCACGAATCACCGCTTCGTAGTCCACGATCTCCTTGATGGTTTGCAGGAAATAGGGCGTGATCGCCGTGATCTTGAAGATGTCGTCCACGCTGACACCCATGCGGAAAAGCTGGGCGATGGCATAGAGGTTGTCGTCCCGGAAGTCGGCAATATAGGCACGAAGCTCCGCTTCACTCTTGCCGTCAAACTTGGGGCTGTACAGGTGGCACACACCAATCTCCAAAGAGCGCACCGCTTTGAGCAGGCACTCCTTGAGGGTACTGCCGATGCCCATGACTTCGCCGGTCGCCTTCATCTGGGTGCCCAGCTTGTTGCTGGCGGCGGTGAATTTGTCAAAGGGGAAACGGGGAAGCTTTGCGACAACGTAGTCCAGAGACGGCTCGAATGCCGCATTGGTGTTGGCAATTTGGATGTCCTCCAGACGCATACCCACGGCGATCTTGGCGGTCACACGGGCGATGGGATAGCCGCTGGCCTTGGACGCCAGTGCGGAGGAACGGGACACCCGGGGGTTGACCTCGATGAGGTAGTATTCGCTCGTCTGGGGATGCAGGGCAAACTGCACGTTGCAGCCGCCCTCAATCTGCAAAGCACGGATGATCTTGATAGCGCTGCTTTGCAGCATATTCAGGTCGTGGTCGTTCAGGGTCATGATGGGCGCCACCACCACGGAGTCGCCGGTGTGGACACCCACGGGATCCACATTTTCCATGCCGCAGATGGTGATGGCATGGTCGGTACCGTCACGCATAACTTCAAACTCGATCTCCTTGTAGCCCTTGACGCTCTTTTCCACCAGCACCTGATGGACGGGGGACAGCTGGAAGGCGTGCACGCCCAGCTCCAGCATCTCCTCCCGGTTGTTGACGAAGCCGCCGCCCGTGCCGCCGAGGGTGAACGCCGGACGCAGAACCACCGGGTAGCCGATCTCCTCTGCCGCTGCCAGCGCCTCGTCCATATTGTAGGTGATGCGGGACGGGATGACCGGCTCGCCGATCTCCTCGCACAGCTCCTTGAACAGCTCTCTGTCCTCCGCGCGCTCGATACTGCGGCTGCTTGTGCCGATCAGCTCCACGCCGCACTCCTGGAGTACGCCTTTCTTTTCCAGCTGCATACACAGGTTCAGTCCCGTCTGTCCGCCGATGCCGGGGATGATGGCGTCGGGACGCTCCATGCGCAGGATGCGTGCAACATATTCGAGAGTCAGCGGCTCCATGTATACTTTGTCCGCAATGGTGGTGTCGGTCATGATGGTCGCCGGGTTGGAGTTGACCAGAACGACTTCATAGCCCTCCTCCTTGAGCGCCAGACACGCCTGTGTGCCTGCATAGTCGAATTCCGCCGCCTGACCGATGACGATGGGGCCGGAACCGATGATCAGGATTTTTTTCAAATCTGTTCTCTTAGCCATAAACATTCCTCCGTAATCTCTATCTAAAATTTAAGCATGATAAACAAGTTTGCCGCCGCAGAATGTGTACACACATTTGCCGTACACTTCCCAGCCGGTAAAGGGTGTGCTCTTGCCGGCGGACAGAAAATCTGCCGGGTCGATGGTGTAAGAAGCGTTCAGGTCAAACACGGTGCAGTCCGCACTGTGTCCGACGGCGATGTCGCCGCCGATGCCGAAGCGTTGGCAGGGCGCAGTGTGCATCAGCTCCACCAGCCGCTCAAGAGATATCACGTTTTTCTTCACAAGGTAAGTATACAAAAGCGGGAACGCCGTTTCCAGCCCGACAATGCCCATCAGACTTTTTTCCAGTCCCCTGCTCTTTTCCTCGGCGCTGTGGGGCGCATGGTCGGTGGCGATCATGTCGATCGTCCCGTCGCAAATACCCTCCAGCAGGGCGTCTCTGTCCGCTGCACTGCGCAGCGGCGGGTTCATCTTGAACCGTCCGTCCTCCTGCAGATCGCTGTCGGTCAGCAGTAGATAGTGCGGACCCGTCTCGCACGTCACGTCCACGCCGGCTTTCTTCGCCTCACGGATCAGCGCCACGCTCTCCTTCGTGGAAATGTGGCAGACGTGGTACGCACAGCCCGTCTTTGCCGCCAGATGCAGATCCCGCTCGATCTGCTTGTATTCCGAAGCCGAGCAGATACCCCGATGTCCGTGCGCCTTGGCGTAGGCGCCGTCATGGATATAGCCGCCGAACAGCAGACTGTTGTCCTCGCAGTGTGCGGCGATGATTTTGCCGTGGCGTTTCGCTTCGAGCATCGCTTCTTCCATGCGTTCGGCAGTCTGTACGCCCTTGCCGTCGTCGGAAAAAGCAACCACATTGCCCGAAAGTCCTGCCATATCCGACAGCGCCTCACCCTGCTGTGCACGGGTGATGGTGCCATAAGGATGCACACGGATCACTGCGTCCCGGTCAATGGCCATAAGCTGCGGCAGGAGGTTTTCCGGGCAGTCAGGTGCGGGATGCAGGTTGGGCATGGCGCAGATATCGGTATACCCGCCGTGCGCCGCCGCCATGGAGCCGCTGCGCACCGTCTCCTTATACGAAAAACCCGGCTCACGCAAATGCACATGGACATCTGCGAAGCCGGGAAAAACAGCAAATTGTTCACAATTTAAACGGATGGGCGAAACCGCATTTTCTGAAAATACACCATCGGAAATGCACAAGGACTGCGGATGAAATGCACCGCCGGAGAAAACATTTCCCTTTTCAAGCAGATACTGCATGGTGTACTCCTTTCCGGGTACAAAAAAGACCCTGTCGGACAAGGTCTGAATACACGAATATGCAGACGCACCTGCGGCGTCCGAATGTTATACAAACCTTGTGGGCATCTCTGTACCGCACTTAAAAATTCATCCTGTATAGTGTAGCACAGGATTCGTTTTTTGTCAATCATTTTTCTCGGAAAATCGGGAAAAGCCATTGACATCCTCTGCGTCAAAAGCTACAATGCAGCTAAAGGGGTGCCGCTTCACGGCGGCACCACCCCAAAAAACGGAGGTGTTTACCCTATGGGAACCGTAAAAACCGATTTCGACAACGCACCTTTCAAGGAATCCCCGGAGAATGCCGCACCCGTTTGCGCTTCCCCCGTACCGTCCCGGAAAGCGCTGGATTTTCTGGACGATGAGCTGGGCATCTTCTTTCATTTCGGCATCCGTACCTTCAACGAGGAAAACCGGGACTGGGATCATCGGGAAATGCCCCTTTCTTCTTTTCACCCGACAGAGCTGGACTGCCGGCAGTGGATCCGCTGTATAAAGGAAGCCGGCGCCAAATACGCTGTCTTGACGACCAAACACCACGACGGTTTCGCCAACTGGCCGTCCGCCTACACGGAATACTGCGTGCGCAACACGCCGTGGAAGGACGGCAAGGGCGATGTGGTGCGGGAATTTGTCGATGCCTGCCGGGAATACGGTCTGAAGGTGGGGCTGTACTACTCCTGCGCCCAGTTCAGCACCAAGGACATGACGGGTGCCCGGTACAACGATTTCGTCTGCGGACAGCTGCAGGAGCTGTTCGGCGGCAATTACGGCGAGATAGACGAAATCTGGTTCGACGCCTGCGGCTCCGATGCTTTCGACTTTGACGAAGATCGGATCGAAAAGCTGCTGCGCAAAATGCAGCCCAACGCCCTGATCTTCGGCGCATGGGGCAGAGATATCCAGTGGGTCGGCAACGAATGGGGACACGCCTATATGGACAACTCCAACAACATCACCTTCCACGGTCAGCCGAAATTTGCGCCCGTGGAGTGCGACGCCTGCATGACCCGCAGAACCCCTGAAAATTTCTGGTTCTACAACGAGACCAACAAGGGCTACATCCGCACCGTGGATGAGCTGGTGGGAATGTACTACCTGACCGTGGGCAGAGGCAGCAATCTTCTTCTGAACATCGCCCCCGACCGGCGAGGACTTCTGCCGCAGTACTGTGTGGATCGCATGAACGCCATGCGGCGGGAACTGGATTACCGTTTCCGTCTGTGCAAAGTACGATCCGGCGCAGTGACCTGCCGCATCGAGGACGACGGCAAAAAGTGCTTCACCGTACAGCTGGACGGGTTCCGTTTGATCGACCATATCGTGATCCGGGAAAACCTCGAAAGCGGCGAACATATCCGTGCCTTCACCGCCTACGCCGTACCCTTTGAGGGAGATAACGTGCGGCATATCGGCCGTGTGGATGTGTTCCTCGGCAAGACCGTCGGGCACAAGCGAATCTGCACCTTCCCGCCCATACGCGCCGGATTGGTGGACATCGTGTTGGACGACGCCGATGCGGCAGCACAGCTGTCCGGCATTGAAGTTTTCTATGTGGGCGACCGCTCGGGCAATCAGGTGCTGGGCTGATCCCGCTTAAACCGTATATCCAATAAATCCCCTGAGAGCAGACATGGAAATCCCGTGCGCTCTGAGGGGATTTCTGTACAGAAAAGTGCTTAATCGAGCGGTTCGGAAGAAGTCAAAATCCTTTTCGTTTGCGCTATGTCCTTTTCGATCAGCGGGCGCATACTGTCCTTGTACTTGGACAGATCTGCACTCTGCAAGCTCGACAATATTTTCGGTATATACTGCGGTTTTGCCAAACCGACCTGTGCCAGCGCCTGAATACACTGTCTTGCGGTGATCGGTTTTTCATCCGTTATGTGGTTGAGAAATTCCGGCAGAATCGTATCGAAACGATTTTCCGCATCCCACTGCGCATTGGCCGCAAGAATATGCAGCGCACGGTTGCGCACCAAGGATTTCGGGTGGGAAAGCAACCCTGCAAAGTCCTGCAAATATGCATACCATGCATCCGTCTGCCGACTCTCGGATAGGATTTTTTCAGCAACAGCACAAGCATATTTATCCTCTTTTGCGGTCAGCATCGCTGTAATATTCTCTTTCATTGTCCTTCTCCTACAGGGCGTGATTTTCCGCCGGGACATCTTTGGTTACAGGCAATTCGTCATACAATGTTTCGTTTTCATTTATTATATATCCTGCTCAAGAAAAAGTCCACCCATTTTCTTTACGTCATACCCCGCTGATATAAAAAATTTATTTGCCTGCATTCCTCGACCGCTCGCCTTTGCAATCCCGATCCAAATTCGTTAGCCGGCTAACGTTTTTCTGTCCGTTTTTTTTGAGGGGAGTGCGTGTCATGTAAAAGCAACTCTAACTTTCCGCACCTGTTCACCTCAGTTCTCCCGGCCTAAATTCGTTAGCCGGCTAACGTTTTTTGTCCGCTCTTTTAAGGAGATGTGTCAAGTATAAGCAACTCTGATTTTCTGTGCCTGTTCGCCTCAGCACTCCCGACCCAAATTCGTTAGCCGGCTAACGTTTTCTACCTGCCCTTTTTCAGGTGGGAGGTGTCGTGTGGAAGTAACTTCTGACACTCCTCGCCTTTTTCTCTTAGCGCTCCTGTACCAAATTCGTTAGCCGGCTAACGTTTTTCTGTCCTTTTTCAGGTGGGAGGTGTCG
>JBJEQK010000128.1:0-9827 GCA_051881715.1 Acutalibacteraceae bacterium | reverse complement strand
ATACCATAGTTCTTGGAGAGGAACTCTAAAAACTACTACTTTTATTATACGAGGAAAACTGAAGAAAATCCTGGCGCTGACTTTGGCTGCTCTGATGATCAGCGGCTCCGGCGCATTTGCCGGTCTTGCCGACATTGAGTTCGGCTCGGGACTGGGCATCACCGCCAGTGCAGAAGTCGATTCGGAAGTCTACAAGGGCTTCGAGTATTACCTGAAAACGGACGATGAGGGCAACGTCGTCGGCTCCGTTATCAAGCAGTACACCAACAAAAACAGCTTCTCCGGTCCCTTGACCATCGAGCCGAATCTGGGCGGCTATCCCGTCATCGGCATCGACAAAGGCGCTTTCTCCACGTTCCCCGCGCTGACCAACGTCAAGATCCCCTCCACCGTCACCTACATCGACACCGAGGCCTTCAGCGACTGTCCGCGGCTGTATGAGATTGACTTGGGCGACCAACCCGTCCTTGAAACCATCGGCACGGGTGCGTTCCGCAACTGCGTCGCACTGCGCGAATTCAACATTCCCGCACAGGTCAAAACCATCGGCGCCGAGGCGTTCATGAACTGCACATCATTGTCCAGTATGTCCATCGGCAAGAGCGTCGAGACCATCGGCGAGCGTGCGTTTAAGGACTGTACCGCACTGACGATCATCATCATCCCCAACAACGTCCTCTCCATCGGCAACAGCGTCTTTGAAGGCTGCGTCCGCATCACCAACGCCACCATCGGCGACGGACTGACGAACATCTCCGAGGCCGCATTCAAGGATTGCGTTGCCCTCGGCGGCATCACCATCCCCAACGGCATCGTGACCATCAGCAAGTCCGCATTTGAAAACTGCACTGCCATGAAGCGTGTGGTGCTCGGCAAGAGCGTCAAGACCATCGGCGACTATGCATTCAAGGGCTGCACCGGCTTGATGTCGGCGGATATCACCGAAGAAAACAATGAAACCATCAGCGTTTTGGAGACCATCGGCGTCGGCTCCTTCCAGAACTGCGTTGCGTTGAATAGCATGTATCTGTCCTCCACCGTCCGTGTGGTGAGCAAGGATGCCTTTAACGGCTGCTCCGCTCTGGCCACGCTGACCCTGGACGGCAGCGAGATCATCGGCGAGGCGGCGTTCATGAACTGCGTTGCGCTGAAGGATGTCGTGCTTCCCGAAGGCGTTGTATCGCTGGGCAAGAACGCATTCAAGGGCTGTACCGGCCTTACCTCCATCGTGCTTCCCGACACCATCGAATCCATCGGTGAGGCGGCCTTCTATGGCGACAACGGTCTTTCGCAGGTCGTCCTGCCCGCAGCGCTGACCGTTTTGCAGAAGGATACATTCAAGAACTGCATCACCCTGTCGAAGGCGATCCTTCCCGACGGGCTTACCGCCATCGAGGACAGCGCCTTTGAAAACTGCGCCTCTCTCGGCGCCATTACGCTTCCCGAAAGCCTGACCGCCATCGGCAGCAGAGCTTTCGCCGACTGTACCGCACTGGAAAACATCCGCATCCCCAAGGCAGTGGATACACTGGGCGCCTATGCGTTCAGCAAAGACACAGCGCTCAAGCGCATCTACTTTGCCGCAGACAGCGCCGTGACGGTTCTTCCCGAGGGCGTGTTTGAGGGCTGTACCAAGTTCATCGGCGTGGATCTTCCTGCTGCGCTGACCACCATCGAAAAGAACGCCTTCTTCGGCTGTAAGGAACTGCTCGAGCTTGATCTGTCCAAGTGCAAGGTTGCCATCATCGGCGAATACGCATTTGCCAACTGCTCCTCCATGCTTGAGGTGGATCTGGGCAGCAGCATCAAGGAAATCGACAGCTACGCCTTCAGCGACTGCTCTTCCTTGGGCTATATGGAAATTCCCTCCAGCATCGAGCTGATCAACGACCATGCGTTCAGCGGCTGCACGGGTATGCAGTGGTTGCACATTCCCAGCGCCGGCATGACCGCCAGCTCCATCGGCAAGGATATCCTTGCAGGCTGCAGCGAGGAGACCTACATCTGCTCCGACCGTAAGCTGGACATCAACAACAAGCCCGTTTACGTCTACACCTACGCCAAGAACAACAACATTCCCTTCCGTGTCTGTGTCGGTCACACCAACGCCCACAAGCACGAGTACAGTGCGCTGGAATCCGTAACCGTCAAGCCCACCTGCACCACCGATGGCAAGAAGACCTATTACTGCATCGCTCTTGGCAAGGATGCGAGTGGCGAATATATCTGCGCAGAAACGCTGGTGGAGATTCTGCCTGCCACCGGTCATAGCTTCGGCGCATGGGTCACCACGGTTCATCCCACCTATACCTCCAGCGGCAAACAGGTCAGATACTGTTCCGCTGCCGGCTGCGGTCACATGGAAACTGTCATTCTTCCTGCGCTGCATTGCCCCGTTCCCACACAGATTTTCGTGGATAAGAACATCGAGCTGAAGTGCAAGGATACGAAGGCTCTTGCCCCCACCGTGCGTGACGAGAACGGCAATGTCATCGACACCACCGCCAAACTCGCTCCCGGTTCTTTCCGCTACAGCTCCTCCAACGACTCCGTCGTTACGGTGGACAACAACGGCAAGCTTACCGCTGTGCGCCGCGGTACCGCCACCGTCACCACGACCTACACCAGCGCCGTGGGCGAGACGATCACGATGACCACCGTTGTTAAAGTCTCCTACACCGTGTGGCAGTGGATCATCATCATTCTGCTCGGCGGCTGGTTCTGGTATCTTTAATCAATAACCCCTGACATCTCTTGAGCAGCACCCTTCGCGGGGTGCTGCTTTTTTGCCAGCCTTAAGGAATTTTTAAGGATTTCCCCGATTGTTTCTTAATATTTGTTTCGTTATAATAGAGACATAAACCAAAACAAATTTGAAACAAAGAGGGGTTATACAAATGATGTTACTGATTGGTGTTCTGACGGTTCCCGTACTCTGCGGCGCAGGTCTTGTTATGGCCTTTCTCGGCAGTGAACAGGAAAAAATCGCATAAGCTTCACAGCGTATTGCAGGACGGCGGCGTTCCGTCCTGCACAGACTGTCGAGAAAGGCGCCCGAGCGAAACGGCATTCGGCTCTCCTTTTTCGGCAGTTCTTTCGTTTTTCGCTTGCAAACGCTTGTGTGTATCTGTCATTTGACACGCTGAGTGTTTCTATGGTATAATGCGATATCAAATTATGTCAAAGAATGGATGTGGTTTTATGCCTTTTTCCGATTTCGGTGTCCTGCTGGGTGATGTTTCTCTTGCGGAGATCGAGCACTTCACCAAGGATCCCATGAAAGCCCAGCGCTCCACCCTGCGCAAGATCCTGCGTCGCAGCAAAAACTGCGAGCTGGGCAAAAAGTACAACTTTAAAGACATTCAGTCCATCGAGGACTACCGCAAAATGGTGCCGCTGTCCACCTATGCGGACTACGAGCCGTATGTGGAGCGGATGATGAAGGGCGAAAAGAATCTGATGTACACCGGCCCCAACATCCGCTACTGCTCCTCCTCCGGCAGTGTCGGCAAGCCGAAGATCCTGCCCAAGAGCATCAACGACCTGTGGAAAATGCAGTGCATCGGCTTCTCCTGCTCTGTGGCCACCGCCGCCCATCACCTCAAGCGCATGGGCAAAAAACTGCCGGCGCAGATGGGTCCGCTGGTGCTGATCCTCAACGGTCATCCCACCGAGGACGGCAAGCGCTGCAACGGCGCCGGGCAGGTGCCGCTGGACTATCTGAAAGCCATCATTCCCACCTTTTGCACCTCTCCCGTCTCCCTGATGTATCCGAAGAACGAGGAACTGATCAACACCTCCTACCTTCAGCTGCGTTTCGCGCTGGAGAACCGCAAGGTCAGCTATCTCGGCTCCATCGTCATTACGCTCCTGACCACCATGTTCGACTATCTGGAGGAGAACTGGCAGAAGCTGTGCGACGATATCGAACAGGGCATCATCAGCGACGATGTTGCCATCACCCCGGATCTGCGCCGGGAATACGAAAAGAAATTCAAGCCCAATCCCGTCCGTGCCGCTGAACTGCGCCGGGAATTTGAAAAGGGCTTTGACGACCCCATTGCGCCGCGCATTTGGCCGCGCCTTACATGGGCTTACGGTATGGTTGGCTCGAACCTGAAGGTCTATATCGAGAAACTGCGCCGTTATATCGGTCCCGACGTACCCCTGCACAACATGGGTTACGCCGCCGCAGAGGGCTTCTTTGCCATGCCCACGGAGCTGGACGTGAACGACAGCGTACTGTTGCCCCACTGCATCTTTTTTGAATTCATCCCGGTGGGCGACGACGAGGAGGAGGAAACGGCGGAAAATCCCGAGACCCTGCTGATCGACCAGCTGGAGGTGGGTAAAAAGTACGAGGTCGTGGTCACCAACTTCTCCGGGCTGTACCGCTACCGCATGGAGGACGTGGTGCAGGTCACCCGTATGTACAACAACACCCCGCAGGTGGAGCTGCTGTACCGCCGCAACTTGGGCATGAACATCGCCAACGAAAAGACCACCACCCAAATGATCGACTTCGCCGCCAAGGAGACGTCCAAGCTGACCGGCATCGACTTCGTCGGACACAGCTTCTACGCCGACTACTCCACCAATCCGCCCCGCTACTGTATGCTGGTGGAGCCCTCCGGGGAAATCACGGAGGACGAGCGTCAGGCGATCCGCAAGGCGCTGGACGAACAGCTCAGAGCGGTCAATGAAAAATATCTCAAGTATCGCCGCTGGGGTATGCTGAACGATCCCGAAGTGCTGATTCTGCAGCCCAAGACCTACTGGGACTATCGGGAATCTCTGCGCGGAAACGGCGTTGTCCTCAACCAGATCAAGCCCGTCACCGTCATCAATTCCGATGCCCGCCGCGACTTCTTCCTCAGCCACGTGGTGACCGAGTCCGGCACGGTGGACGATTGGAAGAAGAAGCAGGAGTCCCTGAAATAAAGAGGTTAAAAGGAGTGCAAGCTGATGCATAAAGCCAAAATTTTCTGCGCCGTGCTGTGTTGTGCCGCCATCCTGACGGCAAGCGCCTGCGGCAAAACGGAAGCCCCGCAAACCACGACCGAACCGCAAACGAGCGCGCAGGATGTGCAGACCTCTGCACCGACACAGAGCGAAGAGACACCCTCCGATGCCGTAACCGAAGTGGAGGGCACGAGCGAGGAGGAGAGCACACAGCCGGTCGAGGTCAATTTGGCGGACGGCTTGAACAGCACGGATGTCGCCGAGGTGCTGACGTTCTACAAACTGGCGGCCGCCAAAAACGACACCAACAAATACACCAAACAGCTGACCCTTGTGAGCATCGACGGCGGCGAGGGTCGGATAGGCAATCTGGTCTCCTACTTTGAGCCCATTGCCCAAACCGCTGTCAAAAACAATTCCGTCACCAACGATCCCCTGCCGGGCGACTACAAGAATATCCGCCCCTCCGACTGGCAATCCGCCACAGCAGTCAGCGACGGCACCTATACCACCATCACCGTCAAGGTCGTGCCCCAGACGGACGGCGCATACGGCAAACTGCTGGAGGGTACCGTGGGCAGGAGCATGAGCGTGCTGGACGGCATCTCCACGGCCGTGGAAGCCATGCCCGGTGTGTCCGCCGACTTTGAAAACGGCAAAGTGGAGCTGGAATACCTCAACCCCACCATTCAGGTCAAGATCAACAACCGCACCGGCGAATTTGTTCAGGGTGGCTGTAAATGGTACTACCGCGTACACCCGACCCTGTACACCTTGGAAGGCAAAATCCTCGGCATGAAGGTGCATCTGAAAAACGCCACAGGCTATGTGGACTATACCGTGACCTATTAACCCGAAAACAACCGCCGGAGCGTTCTGCTTCGGCGGTTGTTGGAATCAGGCAAACAGTTTTTGCAGCAGGACAAGGATCAGGGCGTGGACGGGATAGAAGGCGTAGCAGAAATACTGGAACCACTTGCTATGATACCCTTGCCGCCCGTTATACAGCCAAATGGGAATCAGCGCAAGGACAGCAAAACCCTGCTCGATGATCTCGAAAGTGTGTCCGAACAGCGTCACATTGTAGTACAGACCGTCCAACTGCGTATTGACGTAATACATAGCGGCAAGCTGTCCGATGATACACCACCATCTTTTGCCGTGGAAGAAGTAGAAGATGTAGACCATCAGCACACCGGCACCGAAGAAGTCCAGCATGGCGAGCTGTCCCACCAAGGCGGTGACGGCAACGGTCGGGACAGCCACAAGAATCGTGCGCCACAGGAATTTCTTTTTGAACAGTGCCAAAAGTTTTTGACCTGTGGATGCACTCTGTTCCGGCAGGGTGCATTTCTGCTCTTTTTTCTTTATTTCCTTTTTCTTGACGCGGTCGATCAGACAAATGCCCGCAAGCGACAGAAGGAATGTCCACAGCACGTTCTGATGTACGGGGTAAAATGCGGCACCGCCGTACATGAGATTGAACGGGATCTCCGAAACCGCGGCAAAGGCCAGCAGGCGCAGGATGTATTTTTTCAGATCATGTGTGTGATAAAAGCCCTCCACGATCATAAAGGCGAAGATCGGGTACGCCAGACGACCGACAGCGGTCATCCAGCGATTGCCGGGCACGACCGTTGCCCACAGGTGGTCGCTGAGCATAAAGAGCATGGAGAGAATATGCAGCATAAATGAGCTGATGTCTATGCGTCGGCTTGCTTTTGTCATACAAATTCCTCCGTTCCTCGAAAATGTTTTGGGACAACTTCATTATACAGGAGCGACAGGAAATTGTCAAATAAGAAAACCGGCAGGGAAAGTTCCTTGCCGGTTTCGTTATGCGAATTACCTTTGGGCAAAAGCAGCAGAAGGATTTACACTACTTAATATTGATCAAAGCTAAATTTACGTCAAATACATTTGTTCTTCGGCGTTGTAAATTTTTTGCTTTCTGCTACACAAGGCGTTAAGTCATTTGGTGTCCTGAGATTCGGTATACATTCAGAGGATATTTGTGCATAAACCACTGCCGGTTTTCTGTTCAAGTTCAAACTTAAATTGCCTTCGGTTCTGACACCGGCGTCTTTTTGTGCGGCCATCATATACTGAATCTTGACAGCCTTTGCAGTCAATGTAACATTTGCCTCCGGCATGGAAAAGGTATAGCTTTGTGCTAAACTGCCCTTTAACTTGCTGGAATTGGATGTCCATTCTTTAAATTCATATCCCGTGGATGGTGTACAGCTTACAGTTACACTACTGCCTGCAATATATTTTCCGCCGCCGCTGACAGATTGAATTCCGGTACCCCTTGACAGGGTAAGTGAATATTGATTGCTCTTTGCCCTTGCTGTAAGGGTAACATTTCCGGCTGGCATTTTGAAGGAATAGGACTGAGATATACTGCCTTTCAGCAAGTTGGTGTTGGATGAATTCCATCCGTTGAACACATATCCTGTCGCAACCTGACAAGATACCGTTACACTTGTGCCGGCATAGAAGGATCCGCCACCGCTAACGGAAGTAATACCTGTATCTCCTCTTGAGACTGAAATAGTATACTTCGGATTCTCTTTGGCAGAAGCGAATATTGTAACATCTTTTCCTGGCATGATGAACGTCGTACTTACTGAGTTGGGGTAGTTGACGGTGTGTCCGCTCCAACTACTAAATGAATAATTCGGCTGTACAGTTGCATTGATGGTAACGATATCACCAACTTTATACTGCCCGGAGCCGGAAACGCCTGAAATACCGGTTCCCGCTTTGACAGAAACCGTAAATGTTTTGGCTGTTCCCGTTGCTGTCAAAGTCACACCATGCTCCGGCATAATAAACGTATAAGACAGTTGAGAACTTCCAAATCCGGAAGAATCGGAAGTCCATCCAGAAAATTCATAGCCCTGTTTCATCTCTGCGGACACGGTAACAGACTGCCCAATCGCATAGGAACCTCCGCCGTTGACGCTGTACACACCTACTCCGGCATGAACAGTCACTTTCGGTTTGATATAAGTAATTACTTTGAGATTCACATTGCCCGCAGGCATAGTAAATTTATATGTTTGCGTTGTCCCGTTTGGAAGCAGTGAAGTATCGGATGATGCCCATTGCCGGAATGTATATCCGATCAGCAGCGTGGCGGATACAGTGACAGTGTCCCCGGCACGATAGGATCCTGCGCCCTGCACATCTGCAACGCCACTGTCGCCGGACAACGAAACCTTATAGACTCCTTTTCCGGCTTTGGTTGTTGTGGCCGGTTTTGCAGCCGTTGTTGTCACCGGTTTTGTTGTCGATGTTGTAGTTGCAGGTTTCGTGGTTGTAGTTTCGTTTTTTGTTGCAGCAGGCGCTGTTGTCGTTTCAGCAGCTTTTGTCGTCGCTTCTGCTTCCGTGGTAGATGTTGTTTTGGTAGTTGTTGTGCTATCGGAAGGCTCCGCTTTCGGGGAGGCATCTCCGGAGACTTTGCTTTCTTGGGCATTCAAAGTTGCTATACTGTTTAATGCGGGGCGAATTCCGTCTATACCCTCATACGCAATGCCCTCTGAATACAATTCACCATACCGTCCAACATAACAAACGGATTCTGAGTATAGTCCGGCTGTCCGCAGCACCCAAGTTGACGTGGGCAAATCCATTGTAAAAAGACCTTGAATCAACGCATAATCTGTATACTCTGCCGTGCGGTTATCGTCTTCTGTCTGCGCATCCTCATCAAACCCGTACTGCGTGTTCAGCATATCTTTGTAGGAAAGCAAATAAAGCTTGTCCTCTGTCGCAGAGCAATCGAAATCATACGGATCGCCTTCGCCATCTTTTTTTGGATATGCCGTATTATCCAAATCGGTGGTAGCAATATCATGACGCTCCTGCGCAGTAAATGCCGTGGTTAAAAAGGTGCTATTCAACCAAGCACGAATATCGCTTACGGTGTAATCATTTGCATAACGCGTATGCTGTGCATCGTTATAAAAGACAAAGTCTGCAATCTCTTCGTCCGGCGCCGAAACATCTTCGTCATAACTCACATCTGAAAAAGTCTGACAATCAATTATTTTGTCGCACAACAATAACCCTGTTTCCGCATCCAATACCCGCCATGTCAGTGGTTCATATCGAAACCAATATGTCGTATCACAAAGATATCTGTGCTCTTCAGAACTTCGTTGGGAATCCATTGTAACTGCTCGATACCGTTTTCCGTCCATGGTCACATCAGCGAATCGCATGAAATCCCCTTGGACATAGTTTCCGCCTTCATCGAAAGAATAGTAGTCATAGGATTTCCAATCCAAATCTAAAGAATTCAGTTTTTTAATCAGCTTTTCATCCGTAACCTCGCTCTGTGGGTATGAGCCGAATTGCACGGTTTCGATATCGTATTCATTTACAGTTTCCGTATTTGTCTCCACTGATGCCGGAGACTTTCGGAGCACCAAAACAGTTACGATCGCCGCTGCAGCAACCACAATAGCCACGATCAAACCGATAATCACTATTTTTGTTGACTTCTTCATTTTATGACCGTTCCTTTCTACTGTGCTGTAAGGCATAAAAGGGATATGAAACCCGGTCACCATAACACAGCATTCAATATTTTTTGATTTTAAAACACCATTCCTGTATATACAAATCTTTAACAATAAGAAATTTTCTTCATTATATCACATCCATTTAAAAAAGTACACCTTTTTGTAAAATTTCTGAAAAAAGAAAACCTGCTATTCGAGAAAAATCTCAAACAGCAGGACGGACTGTTGAAAAAGGGTTCATCACGGAAATTGTGGGATTTGTGCTTCGCACCGGGGCACCCCCGGCGAGCAATGTCATTAACTTAAGAACGAAAGAAAAAGTTGCACAAAACA
>JBJEQK010000127.1:0-9837 GCA_051881715.1 Acutalibacteraceae bacterium | reverse complement strand
GACTGTTTTGGCGTGGGGAACCCTCGCCGGGGGTTCCCCGGTGCGATGCACAAATCCCACAGTTTTCCGTGAAGATCGGAAAAACAAGCATAAAGGGGAATTGTCCCATGTTTTTAAAATCACTGGAGCTGCAAGGCTTCAAATCCTTCCCGGACAAGACCGTCCTGCAATTCGGCGAGGGCATCACGGCGGTTGTGGGTCCCAACGGTTCGGGTAAAAGCAACATCTCAGACGCCATCCGCTGGGTGCTGGGCGAACAGTCCACGAAAAATTTGCGCGGCTCCCGGATGGAGGACGTCATCTTCGGCGGCACAAGGATCCGCAAGCCTCTGGGCTTTGCGGAGGTCACATTGCGGCTGGACAATACCGACCGTGCGCTGGACGGGTGCGACAAGGACGAAGTGTCCATCGGCAGACGCTACTACCGCTCCGGGGAGAGTGAGTACCGCCTGAACGGCGAAACTGTGCGTCTGCGGGACATCAACGAGTTGTTTATGGACACCGGTCTCGGTCGTGACGGCTATTCCATGGTCAGTCAGGGCAGAGTGGCGGACATGATCTCCTCCCGTTCCTCCCAGCGGCGTGATATGCTCGAGGAGGCGGCGGGCATTTCCGCATTCCGTTACCGCCGGCAGGACGCCACCCGCAAGCTGGATCAGGCGGAGGAAAACTTAGTGCGTCTGCGGGACATTTTGGCGGAACTGGAAAGCCGTGTCGGTCCTTTGAAAATACAGAGCGAAAAGGCGGAGAAATTCATCGTCCTTGCCGCACAGCGCAAGGAGCTGGAGATCGGTTTGTGGCTGCACACCATTGAGCGTTCCCGGCAGGGACTCAAGGAGCAGGAGCACAAGATTGCGCTGGCACAGTCCCAGTATGCGCAAACGGAGTACGACCTTGCCCGTCTCGAGGAGGAGATCGAGCAGGTCATCGCCGCCGGTCAGGAAATGACCGTGGAGATCGAGCGCATCCGTTCCGAAGCCGCCGCCTTTGAGGAGGAAGCGGCGAGGATTCAGGGCGAAGCGGCTGTGCGCCGCAACACCGTTGCCCACAATCTTGCCACCATAGAGCGCATCCGCAAGGATATGGAGCAGTCGGACGCCGACGCCCAAAGCGTAGATGCGCAGATCGCAGACGCCGCCGCAGAGATCGCACAGATCGAACTGCAGATGCAAACGAAGCGGGACAGCTTGGACGCCGCGATTCGGGACATCGGCAATATCCGCGACGAAAACACCGAAAACGCACAGCGCACGGCGGCGCTGTCCCAAAAGCTTGCCGCCCATACGGCGGCGCTGTCCGAAAAGCGCATTGCCTGCTCCACGGCGCAGTCCTCCGTGGAGGAGATCGGCAAGCGCTCGGCAAACATCGACGCCGTCCTGCAAAGCAGAGGGTCTTTGCTGGACGACATCCGGGACGAAAAAAGGGAGTGCGAACAGGCGCTGGAAACACTGCGCACCCGTGTGACGGAGCTGCAAAACTTTGTGGCGGGGCACCAGCTGCGTGCCCGCAAGCGCAAAGAAAAGGCTGACGCACTCAAAGCGCAGATGGACGCCCGTGCGCTGGAGCTGCACCAAAAGCTGGCGCGCGCCAAGATGCTGGAAGATCTGGAAAAGAGCATGGAGGGCTACTCCGGCGCTGTCCGTGCTGTGATGAAAGAGGTGCGCCGGGGCACACTGCGGGGCATCCACGGCACCGTGTCCCAGTTGATCTCCGTGGAGGACAAGTACGCCACCGCCATCGAAACGGCGTTCGGCGCATCCATACAGTTTTTGGTCACGGACAGCGAAAACGACGCCAAGCGTGCCATCCGCTACCTGAAAGAGAACCGTGCCGGTCGTGCCACCTTCCTGCCCATGACCGCCGTGCGTGCCAAGGATTTTTCCGTCGGTGCGGCGCAGGACGAGCCGGGCTTTGTGGCGGCGGCGCAGGATCTGGTGACCTACGATGCAAAATATGACCAGATCATCCGCTCCGAGCTGCACAAGACCATTGTGGCGGAGGATCTGGATTCGGCGGTATCCATCGCCAAGAAATACGGCTACAGCTTCAAGATCGTCACGCTGGACGGACAGATGATCCACCCGGGCGGCTCCATGACGGGCGGCTCCCGGGGACAGAACGCCGGCTTCCTGAGCCGCAGCAACGAGATCGAAAAGCTGCGGGAAACGGCGGCGCAGATGCAAAAAAAGCTGGACGAGGACGAGAGTGTCTACAACAGCATGGCCGAGGAGCTGTCGGCGGTCGAAGCGGATCTGCGCGGCGGCGATGCCGATCTTCAGAAAGCGCAGGAGGCCGTTATCCGCAAGGAGGGCGAGCTGAAGCTGGTGGAGGACAGAGAAGCGTCCGTTGCCGGTGCCCTTGCCGATCTGCGTGCGGAGCGCAGCCGCAATGACGAGCGCATTGCCGCACTGCAAAAGACCATCCAGTCCGCCGAGGTGGAGATCACCGAGCAGACACGGGAGATGGACACCCTGCAGGATGCGCTGGGCGCACTCAACAAGGACAAGGAAAGTCTGGAGCAAAAACGGGAAGCGCTGGCGGCGATGGAGTCGCAGATGCATCTGGAGATCCTTGCTTTCCAAAAGGATATCGAAGCCAAACGGGAGATCATCGCTTCCTGCGAGCGTTCCAAGGAACTGCGGGCAGACCGCTTGACGGAGCTTTGCCGGGAGATCGACTCCATCGAGGCGCAGAATGCGGCGATCGGCGAGGAGATCGAAACGCTGGAAGCGCAGGTCGAGTCCCTGCACGAGCAGGCGGCGGAGGACACCCGGCAGATCGAGACGTGCATGGAAAAGCGCACCGAGAGCGAAGCGAGAAATACACAGCTGCGCACCGAAGAACGCAGCAAGAATGCGGTCAAGGAGAACCTGAGCGGGGAGCTGGCAAGGCTGGAGGAACGCCGGGACGCCATGGAGAACGACTTGGAAAGCGCGCGCATGAAGCTGTACGACGAGTATCAGCTGACCTTGCGGGAAGCGCAGGAGATGAACATCGTTGTCGAGGATCCCGCCGCATCCCGCCGCACCCTGCAAGAGGTGCGCAACAAGATTCGTGCCTTAGGCAGTGTCAATGTGGGCGCCGTGGAGGAATACCGGGAGGTTTCCGAGCGGTACGAATATATGTGTGCGCAGATCGGTGACATCGAAAAGTCCAAGGCACAGCTGCTGGAGCTGATCGGAGACCTGACCGGGAAAATGTCCGAGCGGTTCCGTGAGCAGTTCCGCAAAATCAACGCCTATTTCGGCGAGACCTTTGCCGAGCTGTTTGACGGCGGCAAGGCGGAGCTGGTACTGGACGACCCGGAACAGCCGCTGGAATGCAACATCAGCATCCGTGTCCAGCCGCCGGGAAAGAACGTGCAGAACATCGACCTGCTGTCCGGCGGTGAAAAGGGTCTTTCTGCCATCGCGCTGCTGTTCGCCATTTTGAAAGTCTCTCCCGCACCGTTCTGCGTGTTTGACGAGGTGGAGGCGGCGCTGGACGACGTCAACGTCACCCGCTACGCCAGCTATGCGCGGCGCATGACCCGCAACACGCAGTTTATTCTCATCACCCACCGCCGCGGCACCATGGAGGAGGCGGATATCCTGTACGGCGTGACCATGCAGGAGGAGGGCGTGTCCAAGCTTCTGGAGCTGAAAACCGCCGAAATGGCGAAGCGGCTGGGCGTAAACTAAAAGGAGAAAAAGATGAAACAGATCATTGCGGCACTTCTTTTGAGCGTATTTTTGATGGCGCTTGCGGGCTGCGGACAGGCGCCTCAGAAGCCGTCTGTGTCCGAGGAGGGCATCACGGCGCTGACCGAGGCGCAGACGGCCCCCTCTGCCATTCCGCAGGAGCAGGTGCAGTGCACCGCGCTGGAAAAGGACGGCGCAGTGTACGGCTTTGAGATGCGCTTTCGCCAATCGGAGGACACGGACGCCCTGCTGCGCGCGCCGGAGAACTACTACTACGGCGTGCTCACCTTCGGCAAACAAACGGTGTCCGTCCCCACGGAGGAGATCCGCATCTTGACCGACATACAGACGAAATCCTTCGTTGTCACCCTTCTGCTCCCCAAAGGGGAGACGCTTTCCGGCGCAGAGTGCACCGTTTCCCTGTGCATCGCCCCGAGAGAGGCGGCGGAGAAGGATGTTCTTTTCTGCGTGTCCAAGGATGTTTCCCTTTCCTAATTAGAAAATTTTCTCAAAAAATTGCAGTTTTTTGCATTTTTTCTCTTTTCTGCATTACGAAATACGGAAAAAGACTTGCAAAGCGGCTATATTTGGTATAAAATAATTCTGTAATTTTCAAAATCGGAGGAATAATAACTATGGTATCAGCAGGCGATTTCAGAAACGGCGTGACCTTTGAGATGGAGGGTCAGGTTTATCAGATCATCGAGTTCCAGCACGTCAAGCCCGGCAAAGGCGCGGCGTTCGTGCGCACCAAGCTGCGCAACGTGATCGGCGGTGCCGTGGTGGAGCGCACCTTCAGCCCCACCGACAAGTTCCCCACCGCATACATCGAGCGCAAGGATATGGAGTACTCCTACAACGACGGCGATCTGTACTACTTCATGGATCCTGAAACCTACGACATGGTTCCCATCAACGGTTCCGACCTCCCCGACAGCTTCAAGTTTGTCAAGGAAAACTTCACTTGCCGTATCCTGTCCTACAAGGGCAACGTTTTCGGTCTTGAGCCCCCCACCACCGTTACCCTGACCGTTACCCAGACCGATCCCGGCTTCGCAGGCAACACCGCAACCAACGCCACCAAGCCTGCGACCCTTGAGACCGGCGCAGAGGTCAAGGTTCCGCTGTTCATCAACGAGGGCGAGGAGATCATCATTGATACACGCACCGGCGAATATCTCAGCCGTGCATAACGAACGGAGGTTTTTTTCATGACTTTAACCGAAAAAGCGGCCTATCTCAGAGGTCTTGCAGAGGGTCTGAATCTCGACGCAGAGAAGCCCGAAACCAAGATGTTTCAGGCGATCATGGACGTGATCGACGATCTTGCGCTCACCGCTTCCGACATGGAGGACAGCCTTGCGCTGGTCAATGAGCAGCTCGACGCAGTGGACGAGGATCTGGATGAGCTGGAGTCCTTCGTCTACGACGAGATGGACGACGAGGACGATATCTTCGACGACGAGGATTGCTTTGAAGTGGAGTGTCCCGCCTGCCACGAAGTCATCTGCATCGACGGCGACGTCCTGGAGGAGGGCGCCATCAACTGCCCCAACTGCAACGAGCTGTTGGAGTTTGAGGTGGACGACTGCGATTGTGACTGCGGCTGCGACAGCTGCGGCGACGACGAATAAGTCAAGTTAAAACGGGAGCTGTACCGAAAAGGTACAGCTCCTTTTTGAACCTGTACAGGTGTTTGTTTCCCTTGCAATATGCAGGGGGATGTGCTATGATATTTTTCGTTAAAAAGGAGGATGCAAAGTATGGCCTCAAAGGTATTTTTTACAGATCTCCACTGCCGCCCCGGCGACAGTCAGCTGCAAAAGCTGGAGCGGCTGATCCTGCGTGCGGGCATCGGGGACATGGACTTTCAGGACAAGTATGTCGCCGTCAAGGTGCATTTCGGCGAGTGGGGCAACATGGCGTTCCTGCGCCAGCAGTACGCAAAGGTGGTCTGCGACTACATAAAGTCCCGGGGCGGCAAGCCCTTCCTCACGGACTGCAACACCCTCTACGCCGGCTACCGCCACAATGCCCTCGACCATCTGGACGCCGCCTATGCGAACGGCTACAGCCCCCTGTCCACCGGCGTGCATACCATCATTGCCGACGGTCTGCGGGGGACGGATGAGCGGCTGATCCCCGTGGAAAACGGCGAATATATCTGCGAAGCCAAGATCGGCGCCGCCATTGCGGAGGCGGATATGCTCATTACCTTGACCCATTTCAAGGGACACTGCAACGCCGGCTTCGGCGGTGTACTGAAAAATATCGGCATGGGCTGTGCCTCCAAGCATGGCAAGATGGAGATGCACTCCAGCGGCACCCCGTTTATCGACACAAGGTGCTGTATCGGCTGTGGGATGTGTGCGCGCAACTGTCTGCACGGCGGTGTCTGCGTTGAGGATAAAAAGGCGCATATCCATGAGGACAAGTGCGTCGGCTGCGGACACTGCTTCGCCTATTGCCCCGTGGGCGCAATTAACTGCAAGTGGGACGAGGCGAAGCCCGTCATGAACCGCAAGATCGCCGAGTACACCAAGGCGGTTTTGCAGGACAAGCCCGCCTTCCACATCAGCTTTGTGCTGGACGTCTCGCCCGACTGCGACTGTGACGGCGGCAACGATGTGCCTGTGGTGCCGGATGTGGGCATCTTTGCCGGAACCGATCCCGTTGCCATCGACCAAGCCTGCGTGGATGCGGTCAACGCCCAGCAGATCCTGCCCCAAAGCCGTGCGGATCACGGACACGCCCACACAGAAACGCAGGATGTTTTTGCCCTTGTCCACCCCGACACGGATTGGGCGTCTGCGCTGGAACACGGCGAAAAAATCGGCATCGGCACCCGTGCGTATGAACGCATCGAGGTGCGCTGAATCGGAGGAAACATATGCAATACAACGCTATCGGTAAAGAGGACTACGAGGAACCCGTTTGCCCGTTTTGCAAACCCGACAAAACGGAAACGATACCCGTAGACCGTGTGATCGAAAAATTAGACGAGTATCTGCACAAAAACGACTATGCAGGCGCCGAGCGGCATTTGCGGTATTGGCTGTGCGAAGCGGATGCCCACGGCGATTCCCGTGGGGCACTGACCATTCTCAACGAGCAAGTCGGGCTGTACCGCAAGCTCTCCCGGGAACAGGAGGCGATGCAGGCGTGTGCGCAGGCTTTGCAGACGGCGAAAGCGTGCAATCTTGACGGCTCTGTCACCATGGGGACGACCCTTGTGAATGTCGCCACGGCGTACAAAGCCTTCGGCAAGGCGAAGCAGGCGATCCCCCTGTACCGACAGGCGCAGGCGATCTACGAGTCTGCCCTTGCGCCCGATGATGCAAAGCTGGGCGGTCTGTACAACAATGCGGCGCTTGCCTTTATGGAAACGGGCGACTATGCCGAGGCGCAGGCGCTGTTTGAAAAGGCGCTTCGGGTCATGACGCAAAACGGCAGCAAGCTGGAAATGGCGATCACCCACTGCAATATGGCCGACTTGGTCAATGCACAGGTCGGCACGGAAGCGGGCGAAGCGGACATCGCCGCACATTTGGAGCGGGCAGAGGCGCTGTTGAACGACCCCACCGTGGTGCAGAACGGCTATGCCGCCTTTGTTTACGAAAAATGTGCGCCCACTTTCGGCTATTACGGATATTTTCTCACGGAAAAAGACCTGCTCAAACGGTCAAAGGAGCTTTATGAACGGACTTGAACTATCCCGCGGATACTATGAAACATACGGCAAACCCATGCTGGAAAAGGACTTTGCCGACCTGCTGCCCTTTCTCGCCGTGGGCTTCGTGGGCAGCGGCTCCGAACACTTCGGGTTTGACGATGACATCTCCCGTGACCACGATTTTGAACCGGGCTTCTGCATCTTCCTGCCGGGGGAGGACGTGGTGGACAGGCGCCAGGCGTTCCTGCTCGAGCGAGCCTATGCAAAGCTGCCGAAGGAATACGGCGGCGTGAAACGGCAGAATATTTCCCCTGTGGGCGGCGAGCGAAACGGCGTACTGCGCACGGCGGACTTTTATCGCGCGGCCGTCGGTGCGGCGGACGGGGCTCTGCCCTTGGAGGGCTGGCTGCACATCCCCGACTACGCCTTGGCGGAGGCGACCAACGGCGAAGTGTTTTACGACGGCTACGGCGAATTTTCCCGCATCCGTCAGAGCCTGCGGGAGATGCCCGAGGATATCCGTCTCAAGCGCCTTGCGGGCAATCTGCTGCTCATGGCGCAGTCCGGGCAGTACAACTTCGTGCGCTGTCTGCGGCACGGCGAACCTGAAGCCGCACAGCTTGCGTGCGTGGAATTTGTCGAAGCGGCGCTGAAAGCGGAATTTTTGCTGCAAAGAAAATATCTGCCGTTTTACAAGTGGAGCTTCCGTGCACTGCGGGAGCTGGAGAACACACTGACGCTCTCGGGTCAGCTGGCGTTCCTTTTGAGCGGCAACAATGCGGACGACGCCACCGCCGAGGAAAAATACAACACCATCGAAGCGGTCTGCGGTGATTTTGTCGAGAAACTGCAAAACGAAAATCTCACCCAAGCGATCTGCGGCGATCTGGAAAAGCACGCCTATTCTGTCAATGATCGGATCCGGGACAACGGCATCCGCACCATGAATATACTCACTGCAATTTAATGGAGGTAATGCAACATGAACATCACAAAGGACATTCGCTACGTCGGTGTCAACGACCACGAATTGGATCTGTTTGAGGGGCAGTATATCGTCCCCAACGGCATGGCATACAATTCCTATGTTATCGTCGATGAAAAAATCGCCGTCATGGATTCGGTCGATGCGAAATTTGCCGAGCAGTGGCTGGGCAACATCGCCGCCGCACTGGACGGAAAGGCGCCCGACTATCTGGTCGTGCACCACATGGAGCCGGATCACTCCGCCAACATCGAACAGTTTATGAACGCCTATCCCCAGGCGACCCTCGTCTCCTCTGCCAAGGCGTTTACCATGATGCAGAATTTCTTCGGCACAGACTATGCCGACCGCCGCATCGTGGTGGGCGAGGGCGATACGCTGGCGCTGGGCAAGCACACCCTGACCTTCTGCACTGCGCCCATGGTACACTGGCCAGAGGTCATCGTCAGCTATGACAGCACGGACAAGGTTCTTTTCTCCGCCGACGCTTTCGGCAAATTCGGTGCACTGGACGTCGAGGAGGACTGGGCGTGCGAGGCACGGCGCTACTACTTCGGCATCGTCGGCAAGTACGGTCAGCAGGCGCAGGCGCTGCTGAAAAAAGCCGCCGCACTGGACATCGCGGTGATCTGCCCCCTGCACGGCCCGGTGCTTTCCGAAAATCTGGACTACTACCTGAATCTGTACAACACATGGTCGTCCTACGGCGTGGAGAGCGAGGGCATCCTGATCGCCTACACCTCTGTCTACGGACACACCAAAAAGGCGGTGGAGCTGCTGGCGAAGCAGCTCGAGGAAAAGGGATGCCCCAAGGTCGTCGTCAATGACCTTGCCCGTGTGGATATGGCGGAAGCGGTGGAGGATGCGTTCCGCTACGGCAAGATCGTCCTGGCCACCACTACCTACAACGCCGACATTTTCCCGTTCATGCGGGAGTTCCTGACCCACCTGACCGAGCGTGGTCTGCGCAACAAGACCATCGCCCTCGTCGAAAACGGTTCTTGGGTGCCCATGGCGGCGAAAACCATGAAAGGGATGCTGGAGGGCTGCAAAGACCTGACCTTCACCGAGCACAGCGTCAAGATCCTCTCCGCACTCAATGCGGACAGCACGGCGCAGGTGCAGGCGTTGGCGGACGAGCTGATGGCGCTGTAAGCGCGGAGAACCGCCATGAAAATTACGCTCAATCCCGACGCACAGATCGTGCAGACCGTTCGGGAGGGTCTGCGGCAAAGGGACGGCTACTGCCCCTGCCGGCGGGAAAAAACGCCGGAAAATAAATGTATGTGCAAGGAGTTTCGCGAGCAGATCGCAGACCCGACCTTTGAGGGCTTCTGCCACTGTATGCTGTACTACAAGTCAAACGAGGATTAAGGCAGCAACACCGCACACCCCGATTGTGCGGTGTTGCCTTAGTTAAAGTACGACATTTATCAACAAAAAACGCTCCTCACGGAAAATTGTGGGATTTGTGCCGGTCACCGGGGAACCCCCGGCGA
>JBJEQK010000126.1:0-2325 GCA_051881715.1 Acutalibacteraceae bacterium | reverse complement strand
AACCTATGAGGACGGATTGTATCTGTGCAACCCCGGCAGTCTGCGCAACGGCGACTATGCTGTGCTGGAGATCGTCTCTGGCGGCGTCATGTGGCTGCCGAAAAGAATTTTCTGAACCCGTTCTTTTTACCGCCTCCCTTTCATATCCTGTACGGAAAGGAAGGCGGTATTTTTTATGTTTGTGTATACAGTCCGTTCCGCAAAGCTGAAATGGTTCATCCTTCTCTTGCTGTGTGCCGTTGCCGTCGGTGCATTCTTTTGGTTTTCCTCCGGCAACAAGCCTGCCGCCAGTGACGGCGCCATCAGCCTGAAAGCAGGCGACGCCGCAGAGAGACTGGCTTTTATCTCCCAGTTCGGCTGGGATGTGAAGGAGGATCCGCTGGAGGTGGCGGAGGTCATTATCCCGTCGGAATTCGACGAGGTGTACGAAAAATACAACGAGATCCAAAAGGATCAGAATTTAGATCTGAGCCTGTACAGCGGCAAGCGCGTCAAACGCTGGACCTACGCCGTGCGCAACTATCCGGGCTACGAAACGCAGGAGGATGTGGTGCAGATCAGCCTGCTGATCTATGAGGGACTGGTGATCGGCGGTGACGTCTGCTCCACAGAGCTGAACGGCTTCATGCACGGCTTCGACTTCCCCACTGCGCAAGAGAGCACCGGCAGCACACAGCAAGCCTCCTGACCGCACGCATAAAACAGAACGGCACCCCGTCCTCCCGCATAAAAGCACTCCCTCTCCGACGACCCCGCCGCCGGAAAGGGAGTGCTTTGCTATTGCTAATTTAGGGAAAATCGTTTAAAAATCAATTTCATATTCCAGATATCTTCTGGATTCGTTTTTGGCTTCGCTGGCAACGCTTGTGTTCCCGGCAAGCTTCATGCCTTTCAGAACAGCATCTATTTTTATTGCATCACTTTCTTTAATACCCGAGGAGTTGCTCAACTTCAGCATAAACTTCTGATGGGACAAAGGTGCGTGTTTGTCCATTCGCATGGCAACCAATGTCTGGATGCTGGGATCTCTTTGCATATACTTAAGCTGAGGTTTGACGGGTTCATGACCGGGACAATCCATTTCTGCCGCAATTTCCACCGTCGAATACTTTTTATCCGAATACGCATGAAGAACATCTGCCGAAGCACTGCCACCGGCTTTGAGAGTCCCTTTTGCCGTTTTCTCTGCAAATGAAGTCTGCTCTTCCTTGTAGGTAACCTTGAAATGCTTTGCACCGAGAGATTTGGCTATCATTTGCAGTTCGTTGATTCGTTCAACCTTGAGATAGCTAAAATACTCGTCCAATGCAATATATCTATCCCTGTCGCTCGGATCGACATAATAAAATTCACTGCTGTTGTCGGGGTAAAAGGACAAAGCAAACGCTTCCGCACTATCCCGAAATACATTGACGATTCGCAAACCTTTTTGGTCGGAAAAATAGCCGATTGACCCTTGACATACTTCGCTGTCTGCTCGTTTTTTATCCCGTTCGGTCAAGCGGATAAACTTCGGCATAAGAAAATCTGCATTGTCCAGAGTTTCAGTGAATATAGGCTGCAACCATTTCAATTCCATCTGCCGTGTTTTCTCTCCGGCGCTTTCCATAAAAGCCTGTGTGCCGGTTTTTACCTTTTCGCCTACGGAATCCGCAATCGCGGAAATATCCTCTTTGTCAAATTTTCCATCATCGGTCTGATCGGCCGCACGGATGACAGCGTCTTTGGCTTTGCCGAGCTTTTTGGATGCATTTCTTCCTGCGTCCTGTACGACGGCTTTTAAATCAAATTTCTTTTCTCCCATGATTTTAACCTCCTAATCCGTTTTTTACACGACTTGCATTTTTCGCGGCTCTATTCAAGAGTTAATATAGCATAATTTGTTTTAATTATCAATACATCTTCCTTATGAAGATTTCGGATATGATCGGCATTTACCCCGATTTAGAAGTCCCAAACAACCTATCTATTATTTAAAATTTTCCATGTCGTTTAGCGACTGTTTATAATAATTGTAAAAGGTGGATGTTTTCATGCCGCAGGCGTCAGCGGCTTGGCGGAATGTATATTCTCCTCGCAAGACTTTATCCCGTGCACTGTTGAAGGCTTTAGGCAATTTGACGCGTTTTCTGCCGAACTGCACGCCGTTTTTCTTGGCGAGCGCAATGCCCTCTGACTGCCGCTGGTGAATGAATTCCCGTTCCGTTTGTGCCACATAGGAAAGAATCTGGAGAACCAGATCGGCGATGAACGTCCCGGTCAGGTCGTTATCCTTTTTGCGTGTGTCCAACAGCGGGAAGTCCATGACGTAAATATCCGCTCGTT
>JBJEQK010000125.1:0-10057 GCA_051881715.1 Acutalibacteraceae bacterium | reverse complement strand
CGGGGGTTCCCCGGTGACCGGCACAAATCCCACAATTTTCCGTGAGGAGCGAAATTTTTGCACAGGGCGTTCTGTGGCGGCTTTCTGTCTGTCAATTCACCGGGCGTGCAAAATCCCCCTTGCACGGATCACCAAATTCGTTAGCCGGCTAACGTTTTTTGCTCGGGCAGTTTTATCCAGCGAAAGTGATTATTTCGTCTGTCCGCGCCATGCGTACATGGACGCCAGTCGATTCAGCCCGTTGACGTAGCGCAGGAAAAATTGTACGATCCGCTCAATAATGTGTGCGATAAACTGCGCCGCCGTACTCGGCGCCTCGTCCTCGGCGGGCAGAAAGACATCGTTGTCGGGAAGCCCGTCATCCTGCGAGAACATCTCGATCATGGGCGAGAGCGTGACGATCACGATTTGCAGCACGCATTCATCTCTTGCCGCACCGACCAGCGTCTGTCCGAATTTTGTGACAACAAAGGGCAGGGCGTCTGTTTTGAAATTATGCCGGATATCCGAAAGCAACGATGCTTTTTCTGCGGCACTCACATCCCGCAGGGACGTATACAGAACCGTATACACGCACTGCATGAACAGATTGATCTGCGGATCCGTATACGGCAGTGCCTCGTCCCCGTAATAATAGATCGCGATAAAATGGAACAGCAGATCGGAGACGGTGCGGAAATCGGATTGCGGCAGTTCCAGACCCAATCCGTCCGCCAGCTTTTCAAGACTGACCCCCTCTCCCGCATCCTTCGCGTAGATCGGCGTGTCAAAATAGGCAAAGAAGGTGGGGAAATAGGCATTGGCCAGATCCGTCAATGCCGGAACGTGAAGTTTGGCTACGATCTCCCCCACGGCTTCTGCACTGAAAAACGCCTGCTTGCGGGCAGAAAAAATCATGGAAAAACAGCCGTAGGCGTAGGTGTCCAGCTCCGTTGTCAGCTCCTGCAAAAGTTCGGGTGTGTACCCGTCCTTCGGCAGATCCTCCCGCAGAACGCTTGTGATCCGCTGCGTTTTCAGCTCCAAGCCGCTCTCGGACAGCACGCCCGTGCGATAGGCGCAGGGGTAGGCGGTCAGCGATGTGGTCATGATGTCGAACACCCGCTGATTGGTGCGGCTGTCGGTATAGCTCGTCACATCGTGTCCGTGCTGGTGCCCGGTGAAAACGTAGCGCACGCCCCATTGCATCAGACGGTTTTTCATATCCCACTTCGAGGAAATGATGTACTTCGACAGCAGGACAGACTGCAGCGCCATATGCTCCAAAAAGTTGTGGTGCATCATGACGATCAGTTCCCTGCCGTCCGCCTGCGCCTGCGCCGCCTGTGCATCCGCCCAGTCGAGCAATTCCGCCGTGACGCCGTCCGCTCCGTCGATATGGTTGCAGGTGTCCAGCGCCAGCAGGCGGTATTTTTCCGTCAAGTCCACCGTATAAGAGCAGGTGTTCGGGTCAACCGTCAGCGCCTCGCTGTAGCCGAAGTCCGCATACAGCGACTTGAACGTGTCTATGGAAATACCGCCGCGAAAGTCGTGATTGCCGTTGATGACATAGAACTGCTTGCCGGTTCGGTTTTCAAAGTCCCGCAAAATGCGAATCAGGCTTTCGTGCTGTTCCACGGTGCCCTCGTCCACCATGTCGCCGGAGATCAGAATGATCTGTGCCTCGCTTTGCTCCGCCTGCCGCAAAAACTGCTTCACGATCGCCCCGGATTCCACGCAGAGATTGGTGGAGTCATTGGCGCAGTAATACTTGGAGCCGGGAAAATTGTTCGGCGCCTGAGACGGGGTCGGTATGTAGTGCAGATCCGACGTGATCAAAAGCGGCAGTTCATCGTTTTCCGCACAGATGCAAAAGGACACCGTGGCGATCAAAAGGGCTGTACAAAGCAAGATACTGATCCATTTTTTAAGCATAAAATCCTCCGTTTTATCCGGGCAGTCCCGCGCAGAACACGGTACGCCTTATATTTCTATCGTGCAGTGGTTGTGGAACGAATACAAAAGTACGCCGCCGACAGGATAGTCCGTACACTGCTCCATGGCGGTTTTGTACACCGTGAGCTGGGTTTTGTACCGCGAGCGCAAAACATCGGGCGGCTCCCTGTCGGTCTTATAGTCCACGACATACAGCTTGCCGTCCTCTAAAAAAGCGCAGTCCACCATGCCCTGAATGACGACCGTCTCCCCTGCCGTGTTTTCAGGCAGATCCGGGTACAGCGTGCGGACGTCCATCTCCATGGCAAAGCGCTTTTCCCGCAGAAGCAGAGGGGAACGCAGCATCCGCTGTCCCGTCTTACTGCGGAAGAAACGGCGCACTGCGTCCACGGGCAAAATGCCGCTCTCCTGCCGGGTAAAAACGCCCTGTGACTGCAAGCGGTCGAGCTCCTTTTGCACATTCTCTGCGGCGGCGGTATAGTCCGCATACTGCATGAAGCGGTGCAGTACCGTGCCGCGCTGGGCAGGGGTCAGACCGCCTGCATGGAGAAACGCCGGTCGGGTCGAAGCAAAGAAATCTCCGTTGATGCCCATCTCCTCCATGCCCGACGCCGTGTGCTTGGCAGTGGCAAACGCCAGCTGTGCATACGGGTACACATAGCCCGTTCGGGCTTGAATCTGCTGCAGCAGCTGCACATTCACTTCCCGCTGCGGTGCAGATTCCATCTGGGGCAGTTCCGCCGTCTCCGGCGCCTTTGCCAAAACGGTCTGCAAGCAGAACGGCGCATCCACCGTCAGCGCACTGCCCGGAATCGACGCCTCTGTGCGCAGGGCATGGGCGTCCGGGTGACGCAGGGCAGTGCACAGGAGCATATCCGCATAGCTTTTCATCTCCAACACGCCGCGCACACAGCCATCCGACCCACAGCGCAGTGCCAGCTCCGTCATCCTCTTTTCCGGGTTGGGATAGGTCGCCACCGCCACCAGTTTTTCCTTGGCACGGGTCATGGCCACATACAGCACCCGCAGTTCCTCGTTGATGTTCGCTTCGCACACCTTGCTGTTGAGGATGTTTTTGGGCGCCGTCTCAAACTGGGCATAGCGCTCCGTGTCCCTGCGCAGTGTCGCCATACCGTAAGTATTGTGGTAAATATAATTGTTTTTGTATTCGTCTCCGTTGAACGGTGCGGCGGTGTTCGCCAAAATGCAGATGGGAAACTCCAGTCCCTTACTGCGATGGATCGTCATGATCCGCACCACATTCGCCGTTGAAGCCGGCGTCGAGGCTTTCTCGACCTTTGTCTGCCTCTCTTCCATTTTGTTGAGATACCGCACAAACCCGGACAAACCGATTTTGCCCGTCTGCTCATAGGCGTTCGCCATGCGCTGTAACAGCCGCAGATTTGCCTGCCGACCCTCGCCGCCCGTCATGGCGCCGGCTATGGCAAAATACCCCGTCTCGTCCATCAAGCGCCTCAACATTTCCCCGGCGGACATGGTGGCGCAGAGCATACGGTAATCGGACAGCGTCTGCAAAAACTTTTCGTACCGGCTGTCCCGCTTCGCCGCATCCGCGACCAGCGCATACACAGGGGAGCGCCTGTCCGCAATGCGCAGAGCAGTCAGGTCGTCCGCCGTAAACCCGAACACGGGAGAGAGCATAACCGCAAGCAACGGCACATCCTGCAAGGGGTTGTCCAGCACCTGCAAAAGAGAGAGCATAAAGCGAATCTCCGGCGCCTCAAAAAAGCCGCTCTGCGCCCCTGCTTGGGCGGGAATGCCGTAGGACAGAAGCGTTTGGGCAATGCAGTTCATGTTGCCGCCGTCGGAACGAAGCAGGATGCAGAAGTCGCTGAAGGTCGCTTTGCGCACCGTCTGTCCATCGTCGGACACCGTCAGTCCTTGCTGAAGCTGTTCCAAGATCCACCGGGCAATATACCGCGCCTCTGCCGAGAGTCTGCCGTCCTCGCCCCGGTCATAACGCACCACGTGCAGTTGGGCGTCCGGGGCATCGGCGGGCGGGTAAGCGGCGGCGGCACGCAGAAATTCCCGCTCGTCATAGTTGACCTCAAAATCCTCGCTGTCCGGCGAATACATCAGCTGACGGAAGGTGAAATTGACCCACTCCGTGACCCCGGAGCGGGAACGGAAGTTGCGGTCAAGCTGTACCAGCGCAGGGTAATTTCCGTCTGCATACAAAGGGTATTTATTTTTGAGCGAAATAAAGATATCCGGTCTTGCCTGACGGAATTTATAGATACTCTGCTTTGCGTCACCCACCATGAAGAGGTTCTCCCCATTGCGGGACAACAGCTGAAAGAGGATGTACTGCGCCTCGTTCACGTCCTGAAACTCGTCCACCAATATCTCGCAAAAACGCTGGGACAGGGATTCGGCGTAGGGCGTTTTTTCGCCGTTTTCCTCTTGCAGGCATTGCAGGGCAAACAGGCTGATGTCGGAAAATTCGTAGCTGTTGGCGGCTTTTTTTTGGGCAAGCAGGCGTTCCCTGTACGCCAGCACCGCCTCCGACAGGCGGCGAATCAGCGGCAGACAGTACGCGCAGTCCTCGGCATATTCCTCGGCGGTGGTGCAATACAGCGCTGCCAGTTTTTTTTGCACCCTTTCCTTGTTGCTCTTGTGTGCAGTCTGGGCAACGGTCTTTTCAAAACTGTCGCCCTTGACGGCGGGACAGCGTGCGGGCAGTTTGCCCGGCGCCGCCAATACCGCCTCCCGCACAGCATTCCAGTCGTCGCTTTGCAGTGTCTCTTTCAGGCAAACGAACAGTTCCCGCTCCCCCAGCAGGAGGGCGGTGTATTTTCCCTGCACCTCGGGATCCGTGCCGATCAGGCGCAGGGCATTGTCTGTCACAGCGATACAGGTGTCGAGAATGCGCATCCCCTGCTGTGCGGCAAGACGTCCCCACACACTTTTCCCCGGCGGCAGGGACAAGTCATACCCGGCGTAAAGACTGCGCAGCCAGCGCTCCGGGTCGGCATAGGAGGAGGCGACCACGTCCAGCTTTAACAGGGTATCCACCAGCTTGCGGTCGTCCCGTCCGCTGAACAGCAGTTCGCACAGTTCTCCGAAGGCGCCGTCATCCTCGGTGTAGAATTTTTCCACGATCTCGGCGGCAGTCTCCTCCTTCATCAGTCCCATCTGGTGGTCGTCGGCGATGGTATAGTCCGGCTCGATTCCGAGCTTTTGGAAGTTTTCCCGCACGATGTCCGCACAAAAGCTGTCGATGGTGCTGATTTGGGCAAAGGGCAGCAGCGCCTGCTGGCGCAGAAGATGGGTGTTGCCCGGATGCTCGGCAATGCGCTTTTCAAGGGAAGCGGCAATCTTTTCACGCATCTGCGCCGTGGCGGCCTTGGTGAACGTCACGATCAGCAGTTCATCCGCACCGCAGCCGTTTTCCTCGTCCTCCAGCCGGGACACCACACGCTCCACCAAAACGGCCGTTTTGCCCGACCCCGCGGCGGCGCTGACCAAAAGTGTGCCGTCCTTTGCCGAGATCGCCTTGTACTGGTCATCTGTCCACTGCATCGTCCTTCACCTCCTGCTCATCCAAACGCTGCAAGCACTGTGCGTGCTTTTCGGATTCGATCTCCCGGACGGGCATATCGTCCTCCCGAGCGCATACACTGCGGTATTCGCAGTAGGCACACACCTGCGTCTGTCCCTTTACCTGCGCGGGCACCGCCTCGATTCTGCCGTCCTGCAGATGCAGTGCCATCTGTCGCAGCAGCCGCTCCGTTTCCTTTTTGAGCTGTGCCAAATGCTGTAGAGAGATCAAGCTGTCACTTTTGCCTTTCTTATCCACTGGGATGAAGCATCCGCTCTGTTCGCTGTCCATGCTCAGCAGGATGGTCTCATCGTCCAAAAGCATTCCGTTCATGCGCATGGACTTCGCCTTTTTCAGCGCCGCCTGCTCTGCGCTCACGTCCCGCTCCAGCTTTTCAAACTGCGCCTTGGCAGGCACATACAAAATCCCTGCCGGAACGATGGGATGCTTGTAGTACGCCTCTCCGTTCTGCCAGATGGCGAACAGGTACAGCAGCATCTGCATATTCAATCCGTTCAGCACTTGAGAGAGGGCAAACTTTTTGCCGCCGGATTTGTAGTCGATGACACGAATATAGGTTTTGCCGTCCAGCTCCAGCTTGTCCACCCGATCCACGGAACCCTTGATCTGCACACTGCCGCCATCGGGGAGCGCCGTTTCATAGGGCGGAATATCCCCGTCCCGGTCGATCTTCAATTCAAAATCCACAGGCTCGAACCGACACACCTGAAACTCCAGCATCAGCCGCTCCACGATCTCTCCCAGTGTCTTGCGCAGGCGGTTGTACAGGTACAGGAAGCGGCTCGTTTTCTCCGCCCCGGCGAGGGCGGACTGCAAATATGCGTCCAACATCCTGTCGATCTCCGCCTGCCGCTCCCGAGCGCTCATGGCCAAAAGTCGTTCCCGCCCGATCTCCCGAAACAGGGTTTCCAGCACGAAATGGATCTCCGTACCCTGCATGGCGGCGTCAAACTCCGCCTTTTTGCGCGGCTTGGCGTTCAGTCCGAATTTGCAGAAATAGGCAAAGGCGCATTTATAATAGCTCTCCACACGGGAGGCGGAAAGGTACATATTTTTGCCGAACAGCTGTTGCGAAAGCTGTTTATCCTCTATGGCGAAGGAAGTCGGGTTTTGGGAGCAAAGACGGTTCAGCGATTCCACACGGGCACGGTAATCCTCCTGCTGTGCGAAGTAGGCGTTCAGCGCCGTATAGACTTCCTCCCCTTCCCTGCTTTGCAGACAAAGCTGTTCAAAGGCTGTGGCATCGCTTTCGATCTGCTCCAAAGTGGGCACTGTCCGCACATCCGTAAACCGTGCCTTCGGGAAGCACGCAGTCAGGGTGCGGATGATCTCCGAGCCGCACTGCGCCGCACCGTCCTCCGCCGCAGAACAGGCAGATACGCTCAGCTTTTCACAGGCGCTGCACAACGTCCTGTAGACAAGGAAGCGCTCTTCGCTGACCTTGACCTCACCGAAATCGTACAGTTCCAGCCCCATATCTTTCAGCTGCTTGCGGTCCGCCGCCGTCAAAAGTCCGCCGCCCGAGGGTGTGCGGGGAAAGGCGCCCTCCTGCGCACCGAGCACGAACACGGCGCGCGGCGACATGGTCACGGTTCTGTCCACGCCGCCCACCGTAACTTCGTCCAGTCCCTGGGGAATGTTGCCCAAAGTGCGGGTTTGCAGTACCACGTCCAAAAGCTGCGCAAATCGCTTGGCTGTGACAGGTCTGTCCCCCAGCGTGCGCGCGAACATATCGAAGATCTCCATGAGCATATCCCAGATCCGCTCCTGCTCCAGCGCCAAAACCTGTTCACCGCGCGCATACAGCCGCTCTGCGAGTGACTTGAGGTGCACATTCACCTCCTGCTGTTCCAAAAATCGGTAGAGCGCACGGACATAGTTTTCGCCCGTGGTATCTCGCAGTGTCCGGCAGAGGGCATCCAGCGGCGCAACCACACTTTGGCGAATCGCATTGATGTATTCGAGTTTTTTCGCCGTCTGCTGGGTCTCCGGCTCGCCCAGTCCCTCGGGATTGGCGGTAAAGGGCTGTGTCCACTGTCTGCCGCGGATATTCCACAGCAGAGCATAGTTTTCCAATGTGGAAATTTCGTCCTGAGAAAGGGCGGACAGCTGTGTTTTCAAAATCTGCATCAGATTCTCCGTGGAGAAACCCTGCGCCGCCACGGTACAGACAGCGCGCACATACGACACCAGCGGCTGAGTAAGGATCGGCTGGCGCTTATCCTCGAACACCGGCACACCGCACTTCGCCAGCGCCGCACGGACGGGCGCTTCGTAGGTTTCCTCGTCCCGGAACAGCACGGCGATCTCCCGACAGCGGTAATTCTCCTCCCGCAGAAGCTTCTTGACCGCCGCCGCCGTGAAAGCACACTCGTGGTAGAGGTCGGGGGCGGACACCACCGTGATCTCCGGCGCTTCGTCGGGATAGGTCTGCATCTCTCCCGTGGCAAAAATGCGCTCTGCGGCAAACAGAGCAGGCTTGCGGAAGCGGTGGGCGGTCTCCCCGACTGTGACGGGCGCCTTGACCTCGACCGAATGCATCCGTGCCAAATGCATCAGCTTTTCCGCCGTTCTGCGCACGTAGGCAAAGGCAGAGGGATCGTACTCCCGCACCGTGTGGATGCTGTCCGTGCAAAGGGAAACGCACACCGTTTTCGCCTGACAAAGCATCCGCTCGATGACGGCGTATTCCTGCGCCGTAAAGCCGCTGAAAGCGTCGATGAACACGACCCTGTCCCGCAGGTAGGGCGTTTCGGAAAGCGTCTGCGCCAAGCGCGTCAGGTCGTCGGCGTCGTCCGAAAAGCTTCGGGACACCAGTGCATCATAGGTTTCCAAAATCAGTGCAATCTCGGACAGTTTCTTTTTCAGAAAGCTGTCCTGCATCGCCCCTGCCGTTTCGTACAGCACGGATACGGGCACCATACAGCGCTTAAACTCCGCCGAAAGCTTCAGCAGCTCGTTGGCGACCGACAGGCTTTTGGTATAGCGGCTGTAGACGTGCAGCTTTTCCGACAGCGCTTCCAGCGCCAAACTCATCAGCACTGCCTTGCCGCCCTCATCCACAGAGGGCTTGCGTTCGGCACAGGGCACGGTTTCCGCCAGACGAGAAAAGGACAGCACCTCCACCCTGTCCGCATGGCGCGCGGTCAGCATTTGCAGCATCCGCTTTTCGTAGTAAAAAGACGCCTGCTCCGGCACGATCAGCAATACAGGCTCCGATTCCTGCATCGCTTCTGCCGCAGCAAGCTTCGTAAGATGTGTCGTTTTTCCTGTTCCGGCCGTGCCGATGATGAATTGCAGCATAGTGCCTCCAAATGAAAATCAGATATACCAGATAAATCCAAACAGCAGAATCAAAATCAGATATTGCCACCAGACATAGCGTACCTGCACCGAAACCGAAGCCTGCACGCTGTTTCCGTCCCTATCCGTGGCGGTCGCCGTGATGACCGCTGTGCCCTTTTTCAGCGCATGGACAGTGCCGTCCGCATCCACAGTAGCTACTGCGGGATCGGCGCTGTGCCAGGAAAGGGTATAGGGCGCGTTTCCCTCCGCAGTGACATTTGCCGTCAGCTGTCCCGTTTTCTTACAAATCAGCGATCGGTCACCGCTGACGGTGATGTCCGTCACCCTCTGCGGCGCCATATCGGCGGTGTACTGGACAGAATAGGCGCTGCCGTCCAGCGTGAAGTAAAGGGTAAACAGTGCTTTGCCGCCGGACTGCTTTTGCATGGTGTAGGTATAGTCGGCGACATACACGTATGCGCCGCTGTCATAGTCCACACGGATCCGCACGCCGGAAAGGTCGGGTCTGCCGTCCGGCAGATAGCCGATCACATCCGATGCACTCTCCGCCTGCATCCGTACAACCTCCGCCGGATGCACCAAAACGGTATAGCTCGTGCGGTACGTTCGGCTGCCGATCACGGCGGTGAGGGTGAGCGTCACCTCTCCCCTCTCGGTGAGCACCGTCGGCGACACGGTGAAATCCGTGATCTGCACACTGCTGCCGTCCATGTAGTCCGCTTGCAGATACAGACCCGTTGTGTCCACCCGATCACCCACCGTATACTCCGTCTTTGCAGGCGGTTCGGCAAGGGAGATCCCCACAGGGGTACCGATGGGATCAAAGCTCTCCGTGTTCACGGTCATAGCCTTGATGGGGACATTGTTGTAGCTTTGTCTCCAAATGTTCGTGCAGTCAAACCATTCCTCGTTGACGCAAACGAAGCTTTGACCGCTCTTGCTTCCATAGGTCATGTCATCCTCGGCAGGCTTATATGTCGTCATGCCCTCAACGGGCAGCTTGACCGTATCCGCCTGTACGGAAAAGCGAACCGCCACCGTGAACGTCTCCCCCGCTTGCAGCGAGATAGGCGTATCCAGCGCCACGGTCTTGTAGCCGTACAAAACATTTTCCGCCTGCGTCACCGTACCCCGCTGTGTACAGCCCTGCAGGGGATCCTCCGCAGAGGGAGACTTGCCCGTATAGACACTGATCTCCACGGTCGTGGGCACATCGTTGCCGTTGTAGAGGGCAAC
>JBJEQK010000124.1:0-10057 GCA_051881715.1 Acutalibacteraceae bacterium | reverse complement strand
AGCCTTTGAAAAGGCTTGACCGAAACTTTTAATCCCACAAAAATCCGTGATGAACTTTTTTGAGAAACACTGCACAATCTGGGTGTTCGGTGTTGCCTTAGGCAAGCCTTAATCAAACTTTAATCTTTTATCCACTTTTTTCTTAATTTTCTGTCCTGTATACTATAGGTAGAAAATCAAGAAAGGAAGTGCAGTACGATGTTCGTTCTTCTCATGCTCATTCTGCCGCTGGGTGTCGTTGCGGCTCTGATCACGCCGTTCATCGGCAATGTGGATCTCGTCAAAGAAAAGCATTGGTAAACCTGCGCTTTCCCGGCGATATATTCAAAGAGCGTCCCGACCGTTGCAGTCGGAACGCTCTTTCTCTTTTTTAGTCTTTTTTAATATCTGTCCAAAGGTCGCTTTGCAGCTTATTGATATCCTTCGACAGGTTCAGGAACACTTCCGTGGACTCGAGGGCTTTGCTGTCCGGGTACACCAGCGGGTTGCCGACGATCTCGGGATCAAGGAGCGCTCTGGCTTCCATGTGGGGCGAGGCGTAGCCGATGTACTCCGCTGTCTTGGCGGCGACTTCCGTTTCACACATGAAGTTGATGAACTGCTCCGCCTCGGTCTTATGCTGGGAATTTTTCAGCACGCACATACAATCCACGAAGAAGTTCGCGCCCTCCTTGGGGATGTAGTAGCCGATATCGGGGTTGTCCGCCTGCATGATCAGCGCGTCGCCCGCATAGTACGGGGCGATGGCCGCCTCGCCCGAGGACATCTTGTCGAAGATCTGATCCATGACATACGCCTGCACCAGCGGCTTCTGCGCCTTCAGCTCCTGTGCCGCTTCTTCCCACTCGGCAGGTGTGAGCGTGTTCATGGAGTAACCCAGCTTTTTCAGCGCCAAACCGAACGCATCCCGGGGATTGTCAAACATCAGGATATTGCCGGCATACTTCTCGTTCCACAGCAGATCCACACTCTCCTCTGCCACATCGGCGGCATCCACCATGCTCTTGTTGTAAATGATGACTGTGGTGCCCCATGTATAGGGTACGGTATACTGGTTGTCCGGGTCATACGCAAGGCCCTTGTAATCCTCGCCGATGTAGGCATAGTTCGGGATATTGGTAAAATCCAGCTCTGCCAGCAGATCCTCCTCGATCATCTTGCTGATCATATAGTCCGAGGGGATGACCACATCATAGGATGCGGCGCCGGAGCTGACCTTGGCATACATTTCTTCGTTGCTGGCGTAGGTCGTGTAGTTGACATGGATGCCCGTCTGCTTTTCAAAATCGGACAGCACCGACTCGTCGATATATTCGCCCCAGTTGTACACATTGAGCGTAACGCGGTCGCCGTTTCCGCCGCAAGCGGACAGACACAGCACAGACACCGCCATGCAAAGAATCAGAACACAAGAAACGATTTTTTTCAATTATTTTGCCTCCTTTTTATTTTCTCCGCTTTTGCGGACATTGACAATCACAAGCAGGATCATCACCGCCAAAAACAGCAGTGTGGACAGTGCGTTGATCTTCGGGGAATAGGGACGCTTCGTCATGGAGTAGATCGTGACCGGCAACGTCTGCGCCGTGGAGCCGGAATTGAAATAGGAGATGACGAAATCATCCAGCGACAGGGTAAACGCCATGATAAACCCGGTGACGATGCCCTGAGAGATCTGGGGAATGACCACCTTGAGAAACGCCTTGGTCGGCGGACATCCCAGAT
Source organism: Acutalibacteraceae bacterium (assembly GCA_051881715.1). Lineage (GTDB taxonomy): Bacteria > Bacillota > Clostridia > Oscillospirales > Acutalibacteraceae > UBA1425. Next base: position 8,332 of record JBJEQK010000124.1, on the reverse strand, counting down.
CCTGCGCCGCCTCGAAAATGTTGGTGTTCAGTCCCCGAAGCTTGGGCAGAACCGAGAGGATGACATAGGGAATATTGAATGTGATGTGGGAAATGAGCAGGGTGCCGAAGCCCATCTGCATGGTATTGAAGCGCGTCACCACAAACACAAACAGAATCATCATGGATATCGCCGTCACAATGTCGGGATTGGTCACGGGGATGTTGTTGACGGCGAGATAGGCCTTGCGCTTGAAGCCGTGCATGGTATGGATGCCCACCGAAGCGAGGGTGCCGATCAGCGTTGCGATCAGGGCGGACAGCACTGCCACGGCCAGGGAAAGATACAGGGATTTCAGAATGATCTGATCTTGGAACAGCGCTTCGTACCAGCGCAGGGAAAAGCCGCCGAAATTCACACGGCTCTTTTCGGAGTTGAAGGAAAAGACGATCATCACAAGGATCGGCGCATACAAAAAGGCAAACACCAAGAAATTGTACGCTTTGGAGAGAAACTTCATCACATGATCCCTCCCGCACTTTCATCCTTGTCGAAGTGGTTCATGATCGCCATGGATACAAGGATGAGAATCATCAGCACCAGCGACAGTGCCGCGCCGATGTTGTAGTCCACCGTGCCGGTATTGCCGAGGAAGAAGTTCTCGATAATATCGCCGATGAGGAAGGTCTTGCCGCCGCCGAGAAGCTTGGAGATCACAAAGGTGCTGACGGCAGGAACAAACACCATGGTGATGCCGGAGATGATGCCCGGCACACTCATGGGCAGCAGGATGCGCCGAAACACATGGATGCGGTTTGCACCCAGATCCTGCGCCGCCTCGATGGTGCTTTTTTCGATCTTGGTCAGCACCGTATAGATGGGCAGAATCATATACGGCAGAAAATTGTACACCATGCCCAGCACAACGGCGCCGTTGGTGTTGATCATGTTAAACCCTTCGCCGCCGAGCATACGCACAAAGCGGTTGATCAGACCGTTTCCCTCGAGAATCGTCATCCACGCATAGGTTCGGATGAGGAAATTCATCCACATGGGCAGCATAACCAGCATGACCATGGTGCTCTGCTTGTGTGCCTGCATTCGGGAAATGGTGTACGCCACGGGATAGGCAAGCAAAAGGCAGATCGCCGTAGAGATCAGCGCCAACTCCAGCGAGACGGCGAAGATCTTGCCGTAGTCCGCAATGGCGGTCAGGTTCCGAAGCGTAAAGTGTCCGTCCGCATCGGTCAGTGCGTAGTATACCACCAGACCGATGGGCACAAGGACGAAAATCGACATCCAGATCGTATATGGCGCCGTGATGATCTTTCGGGTCAAGGATTTACGATTCATTTTCCGAGTCCTCCTTTTCGTAGGTGACATCGGAAAGCAGTTCAATTTCGTCGCTGAACGAGCTGTAATCGCCGTAGCGCCCGGAGTACTTGGATTTTTTCATGATGTGAATGGCGTCCGGCTCGACAAAAATGCCGATTTTGGCGCCGACGCCCACATAGTCGGTGGTCTGGATCATCCACTTGAAGCCGTCCACATCCACAATGATCTCAAAATGGACGCCCTTGAACGTGACCGAAGTGACCACGCCGCTGACCATCCCCTTTTCCACCGGCACCACGTCCACATCCTCAGGACGGATAACCACATCGACCGGCTCATTCTCACGGAAGCCCTTGTCCAGACAGTCGAACTGTCTGCCGGCGAACTCGGCGACAAAATCCTTGCGCATAATGCCGTCGATAATGTTGCTCTCGCCGATAAAATCTGCCACAAAAGCGTTTTTCGGCTCGTTGTAAATGTCGATGGGCGTGCCGATCTGCTGGATCACGCCGCCGTCCATCACCACCACGGTGTCGGACATGGACAGCGCTTCCTCCTGATCGTGGGTAACGTACACAAAGGTGATGCCCAAGCGCTTCTGGATATTCTTCAGCTCCACCTGCATATCCTTGCGCAGCTTCAGATCCAGCGCACCCAGCGGTTCATCGAGCAGCAGCACACGGGGTTTCACCGCCAAGGCGCGCGCGATCGCCACACGCTGCTGCTGTCCACCGGACAGAGACTGTATATCTCGTTTTTCAAAGCCGTTCAAATTCACCAGCGCCAGCATTTCCGTCACTGTCTGGCGGATCTGCGGCTCTTTCATTTTTTGGATGCGTAATCCGAATGCAATGTTTTCATATACATTCAGGTGCGGAAACAGTGCATAGCGCTGAAAGATCGTATTGACCTGTCGTTTGTGCGGCGGGACAGCCGTCACATCCTTTCCGCTGAAAATAACCTTGCCTGCATCAGGCTCAAGAAAGCCCGCGATAATACGCAGAGTCGTCGTTTTGCCGCAACCGGACGGCCCTAAGAGTGTCACGAACTCCTTGTCATCGATATAAAGATTCAGATCCTTTAGAATCTGCTCTCCTCCAAGAGAAATGGAAATGTTTTGTAAATCAATGATGTGGTTATTTTCCAATTACGTCCTCCCCTTCACATGGTACAAGCATACCAAGCCAGAATAAAATACAGTAGTATAACTATATCGCCTGGTGCGAAAAATGTCAATAAGTTTTGAAAATATATTTCAGACTGTCGGTAAAGGCGGCCAAACCGCATATAAACCACTGTAAGAAATACTCTCTTCATGTTCACGGAAAATTGTGGGATTTGTGCTTCGCACCGGGGAACCCCGGCGAGGGTCCCCCACGTCAAAACAGTCTTCCGGACTGTTTTGGCTCCCCTCCCGCGCTTGTCTGGTGTTTGGATTTCGCCGACTGCGGTTGTCGATCAAAGGCTCCACCTTTTGAATCTGCAAGCCTTTAAAAAGGCTTGAGCGAAACTTTTAATCCCCCAACTTTCCATGATGAACCACTTTTAAGGCTATAAAAATCCGTGATGAGTCAAAAATGACTCCGGGTCAACCCGAAGTCTGTCCTAAAGAGTGACTTGCAATGCCGCAATTATTCCAGTTTGATTTTAATCGTGCTGAGTGCAACGGCTACGATTCCTATTCCCATCACGGTGATGGTGAAGCCAATGGGGAAACTCCAGTGGTACGCCGCCACGGAATAGACAATTCCCGCAAGTGCGAAAAATGTAAACCGTTTTGCGTGGCGCAGGGCATAGCGCTTGCGCTGTACACTCGTTGCCTGCTTCGCCTTCTCAAACTCGATACCGTTGTACCAATAGATTTTTTCGTTTTTCCAAATAATCCACGTCAGCACTGCCATACTCAGTGACATCAGATTCATCACAGCCAATGTCAGTAGGTTTCCATTTTGCGTCGGCAGCAAGGGGATACAGAACACAAGTATAATAAAGACAAAGAGCCAGATGACGAATCCTTTATAGCTTTTTTCGTATGATTTCATACGCTAACATCTCCGTTTTGAAAAGTACCTTCGCAAAGGAAAAGCGGGTCACACCCGAAGATGTGACCCGCTGGACTGCGAGGATTTATGCGCCGCGCTGATTGACAGTATAGCGCGTCATGCCGGACTGGCGCAGATAATATGCGTCCAGAGTGTCCACATTACCATCGGCATTGGCATCCGCCGCCATCATGGCGTAGGTGGAAAGCTGTTTGTCTTCCGGGATCAGGTTTGCGCAATAGGCATAGATCAGGTTCGCATCGCAGGCATCTGCACGGCAGTCGCCGTCGATGTCGCCGAACACCACGACCGTGTACTTCTGTACGATGTTGTCATCCACATCCAGCGCAATGGTAGTGCCTGTGCCGTTGCCGCCTGCGCCGTTGGTAACCTGCATGATACCAACGCCCAGAACACGGACATAGGTCATGTAGTTGGAAACCTTTTCGCTGACGCCGTAAATGATGTTTTCTTCCTTATCCAGAACAGTGGTCTTGCCGGAAACCTTGGCCAGCTGCGGCTGATAAACCAGCTCTTCCAGTGCAGCTTCGAGCGCGACGGTAGCCTCGTCGATGATGTTCTGGTCATCGCCGTCGTAGCCACGATCCACTTTGGTCGCTTCGTTATAGACGGCCAAAAGGTTTTCAATGGTTTCGGGCATATACAGACCGGGGTCATTCTGGCTTTCGGTCAGTCTCGCCAAGGCAAGGCTGATCTGTCTGTCCAGAGCGGTGTAGTCAGCGCTTTCACCGAAGAACTTCAAAGTCTTCTTGGCCAAGATCAGCAGTTCACGAGCCGCGGAAATCTTGGACTGGCGCAGGGTTCCGCTGTCATCGAGCAGGTATTCCTTGTAGACGCTGTTTGCGAAATCCAAAACGGTATTGTAGTACTTCCATGTTTTCAGTGTAAACTGGGTGGAAGTGAAGCGTGTACCGCTGGCGGTAGCAGAGCCATATTCGCCGTAGCCGAGCTCTTCTTTTGCCACATTGATCTCGCGCAGCAGCTGGGAAACATCTGCGTCACGCAGAGAAAGCTTGTCGTAATAGTAGCCGAGGCGGTAAGTGACCAGAGAGATTTCGCTATCGGAAATGGTACGCTCGGTAATCTCACCGGCTTCCAGTGCCGCCGTTTCATCGTCGTATCTGTCGATCAGATTGGTAGCCTCTTTATAGATATCCTTGTAGTTGTAGTACTTATAAAGGGGATCGAAGTCCTCGCCGCCGAAGAAGAAGTAATCGGGATCGGACATCATGCCTTCAGAGAGCTTGTTGCTCGGGCGCTGTGCAGCGACCTTATCCTTCAGATCCTGAATGGTGAAAGTTTCGCCGTTCTTCGGGTAATCCTGCAAGCTGGCTTCGTACGCACCGTTAGTATCGACCAAAGATTCGGCGATGAGCACCAAAGCGGAGGTCATGATGGACTGACCGTATGTGGGCAGAAGGGTGCAGAGATTTTCCACAAGGATGCGCAGGTTCGTCTTGCCGCTGATCTCCGTCTTGGAGGCGAGATCTTCCAGACAGGTGATGCTGGTGCCGGCAAACAGAGCACTGTTGCTCTGGAACAAACCGTTCAGGATACGCTTAACGAAGGTCAGAACAAACTGAATCACGTCCTGATCCAGCTCGGAGGTCTTGGGATAGCCTGCGATGGTGCCCTTATAGACGTGGAACAGATTGAGCATACTGTTCAGCTGGGACATATCGAGGTTGATCAGGGTATACAGGAAATCGTCCAGCAGGAGAGATCTGGTCACGTTGCCGGTATAGTTGCCGTTGCTGTCCTTGAAGGAGGCAACGTAGTCATCAGGCAGCCAAGTGATGTCCAGAATGCTTTCCCAAAGCAGAGCATCGAGGTTCTTCCAAACGACCATGTTCTGCAGTGTGGGCGGTGTGGTCAGATCCATGTTGTTGGTGCGGAACAGACCGCCCCACTGACGAATTGCCCAGTTGAAGATCCACTGCAGTGTCTCGTCAAAGTTCTTGCCCTCGGGAATATCCATGGTTGTTTTTCCGTTCAGGAAATAGTAGGCATAGTCGGCCAAAACCGTCAGTGCCGCCGGCTCCACATACTTGGTGATGACGCCGTTGGAGTCACGCTCCAGAACAGGCTCCTGACCGGGGTTAAGCTGTTCGCCATCGGTGGCATTGTTCTTGTAGTTTTCGATCATGCCGTAGTAGTCTTTTTCGGGCATCTTGTCACCCATGACGTTGATCATCATGTAAGTGGCAAGGGCGTAGCCGTTAATGGGCTCTTCCGTAACGGTGCCGTCCTCCTGACGAACGGGCATGGTCTTGGGAATATCGGCGTAATCGACCATACCGATCAGGATGGTGCGTACAAGGCACGCAAGAACCTGCGGCTCGGTCAGGTTTTTCATTTCTTCCTCTGTCCAGGAGTCCACGGTATCGTAGGAAGTCAGGCTGGTGGCCAGCAGACCCTTTGCCGTGTCAAGAAGCTGGGAGAGCAGATTTTGGAAGTTGGTAGTCAGGGAGATGCCGTCATCGGTGATGCTGATGAACTTGGAGAGGGCGCCGTTGCGCAGGTCGAGAATATTGCTCACGATGGCGTCAATGTATTCCTCCGTCGTCATGGTGACGGTCTCGCCCGTGGTCTCGTCCACGTAGGACTGCTCGATGTCGATCTCCAAAAGGCCGGTGATCAGCGGCAGCATACTGTCGTTGTCCAGCAAAAGTTCGGTCAGCATCGGTCTGCCGTAGTCCTCAATGGCAGCGCGCAGGGCATAGCGGAACAGGTCATAGACGGAGATCTTGTTCATGCTGAAGTTCGCAAGACCGTAATCCGACATGGCGCCGGCTTCCACAAGCACCTTTTCAAAGGAGGGCAGCATATCCCCCTCCACAAGCATGGTGTAGATGAACTCGTTCACCATAGCATCCAAAGTACTTGTTGTGGTACAAACAACCGTACCGCCCTCGGCAATACGATCTTCAAACAATGCATTGTAGAGGGTATCCTTGATCATCTGATGCACATCGCCGACCGTGGCGTTAACATCCAGAAAGCTGGAGACGAGACCGCCGTTGTCCCACTTGCCGTCCACGATCTTGCCGATCAGATCCTTGTTGTCTCTGAGGAACCCGAACAGCGCAAGCAAAACTTCCATGTCGGTACGACCGACAGCCACTCTGGTCGGCGCAGTTTTGATGGAAGCGATGTTGATGTTTTCCAAGTCGCCCAGATCCAGCAGACCCTTGCCCTTTTTGTAAAGGTCGTGGTTGAACAGGCGGATCAGCGAGTCAAAGGTCTTGTCGATGGACGTCAGATCATAGTGGAAAGTACTGACGACCTTGGCGTCGATGTCGCCGACAAGGTTTTGCTCGGCGAGCATCTCGTCCACCTTGTCGAGGATCATCGAGCTGCACTGATAGGCGCTGATATACGGATGATCCAGCGCATCGTAGCCCGCGGGATGAGAGTAGTCCGCATACGCCGCATAGGTACCAACGCTGAAGCAGCTGAAGGTCAGTACCATTGCCAACAGTATGCTGAGCAATCGGACAGATTTTTTCATGATGTTGCACCTCCAAATTTTTGGAACCATGCACAGCCCGCAGAGCGGTCTGCTGTTCGATTGATACAGCCGCAAAATCCACCTACAGCTATAACAATCATACTACAACTATATTATATCTGTATTCTTTTCCATTGTCAACGCAATTCTTGCGATTTCGTTCAGACAAAGCGTAAAATTTTTGATTGCATTTTTGTGGAAAATACCAAAACCGCCGCATCTCCGAAGAGATACGGCGGTCACAATATGCACTTGCAGAAAAATTATTTGTTCAGCCAAGCACCGGAGAAGATGTAGGCAAGCCACTGCCACCATGCCAGAGAGCAGGTGATTTGGTAGGTATCCATCACATAGGATGCGCTGCCGCAGACCAGTTCCAGCGTCAGGGTAACATCTCCCCTGTTGGTCAAGGAAGCCTTGTCGCCGTCCACGGTAACAACACTCTCCTTGCCCGTCTTGCAAACCCGGAAGCAAGAGGGAATCTTGGTATGATCGGCATACAGATTAAAGGATTCGCGCCACAGACCGCTATAGGTCTTGTCGCCGGTCTTGTCGTTTTCCTTGAAGCAGTAGCTGGGCATATAGATGACGACATCCTCGTCAAAGTGGTGGGGGGCGTCGTTGATGAAGTCATACGATTCGATATTCACTTTGCCGCCCACTTCCGAATTGCCGCGCAGCTGGATGAAGTGGTCGGTGACCACGCCGTAGCGGAACAGCGGCTCACCCTTGGCGTTTTTCATGTCCTGCGCATTGTTGGCGTACAGACCGGCGTCGATCATAGCAATGGATTCCTCTGCTTCGACCGCCGTATTGCCGCCCGAGACATGGACGTCAATGTTGTGCAGGCGCAGGGACTCGGCAGAGATGCCGATGGCGCCCGCATCGCCCATGGTCTTGTCGGCACAGACATTCATCTCGCTGTTGGACAGTTCACCCTCTATGGTCAGGGTACCCTTGACGCAGATGCCGTAGGCGCCGTTGTACTTTTTGTTGTTGAACTTCTTGTTCATGTCAATGGTGACGCTGTCGTGCACACGGATGGTCAGGTCGCCGTCGCAGAAGATGCCGTAGTAGTCGCCGGAGCGTTCCACGGGCTCGGAGATTTCGTAATTGTTGTAGAAGGTCAGCACATAGCCGACATCTTTTTCCTTGTCGATGGTGTAGTAGGCGTTATTGTTGAGGGAGGTAACGGTAACTTTGCCGTTGCAGTCGTCACGTCTTTCGATCAGGTTGTCCCCTGTTTTGTTCACCTCGCCCACATACAGCGTATCGGGCGCACCGGCAGCCGAAGCAAACATCGGCAGGAAAGACAGCATCAAAACCGCCGAGAGAAGAACTGCAAGACTTTTTTTCAGTTTCATGGTCAACATCCTTTCATTTTCAATATAACTTATTATAAAGCATAAAATGGCAGGATGCAACCCTTTTTTGGAAAAATTAT
>JBJEQK010000123.1:0-10084 GCA_051881715.1 Acutalibacteraceae bacterium | reverse complement strand
ATACCATAGTTCTTGGAGAGGAACTCTAAAAACTACTACTTTTATTATACGAGGATGATTAAAAATGGTTTCTAAATCTGAATATCTTGAGCAGATCGCCGCTACCCGTGACGAACGGATGCAGTGGTGGCGTGAAGCACGTTTTGGTATGTTTGTCCACTTTGGTTTGTATTCCCAAATCGGACGCAACGAATGGGTGCAGGCGTGCGAAAATATCCCGGCTTCCGAATACGAGCATCTTGCCGACACCTTCTGTCCGAAGGAGGGCTGCTGCCGGGAATGGGCGGCTTTGGCGAAAAAAGCCGGCATGAAATATATGGTGCTCACCACCCGTCACCACGAGGGCTTCAGCCTGTGGGATTCCAAGGTGAACCCCTTCAACAGCGTCAATTACGGTCCGCACCGGGACATCGTGCGGGAGTTTGTGGATGCTTGCCGGGAGTTCGACCTCAAGATCGGCTTCTATTCCTCTCTCATGGATTGGCACCATCCAGACGGCGGCATTGCCGCATTCGACACCGCCGCCCGTGCTCGCTTCACCAAATATATCCGTGATCTGAACGAGGAACTGCTCACGCAGTACGGCAAGATCGACATTCTTTGGTACGACGTTCCCGAACCGCTGGAGTCTTGGGAGGGCTGGGATTCCCTCGAGCGCAACCAGTATCTGCGCTCCCTGCAGCCGCACATCATCATCAACGACCGCAGCCGTCTGCCCGAGGATTTCGGTACACCCGAGGAGCACCTGACCCCCGATGCCCGGGACTGGGAGGCGTGCATGACCTTCAACGGTATCAGCTGGGGATATGTGGACTCCGAGCAGGCGGCGCCCTACAGCTACACGCCTCAGCGCATCGTCGCTATGCTCCAGACCTGCTGTGAAAGAGGCGGCAACCTGCTTTTGAACATCGGTCCCATGCCGGACGGTTCTGTGCCCAAGGAGGTCATCGAACCGCTGACCAAGGTCGGTCAGTGGCTGGAAGTCAACGGCGAAGCCGTGTACGGCCAGCTGACCAAGGCGGCAGGCAACACCAACCAAGCCAACGGGGTGTCTCGTTCCAGTACCAAGGGCAACACCGTGTATATGTGGAACAAGATCTGGTCGCCCTACAAGGGTACTATGTTTATGGGCGGCTTCCAAAAGGCGCCGAAAGCCATCACGCTCATGGACGGTACGCCGCTGGAGTTCGAGTTTAAGGGCGCTCGAGTGTTCCTGAAAAATGTTCCCGAGAAGAACCCGGATCCGATTTTGAATATCCCCATCGTCAAGATCGAGTTCGACGGACAGCCCGAATACCGTTTCGCATCCTATCTGCCGCAGATCAACGGTGGTCGTTTGCCCTCTACAGAGGTTTTATAAAATATTTTATATTTCAAGGAGGTCAAAAGTATGAAAAAATTCCTGTGTATGTTTCTCTGCCTGTGGATGCTTTGCCTGACAGGCGTAACCGCTTTGGCGGCGAACGAGCAGCCCTATGCTCCGGTGACCGGCATTCAACTGGACAAGTCCACAGTCTCCATGGTCTACGGCGGTACCGCCCAGCTGACCGCCACGGTGCTTCCTGCGGATGCGACCAACAAAAGCGTCACATGGAGTTCCTCGGATTCCACGCTGGTGCAGGTCGATGCCAACGGCAAACTGACCGCTTCCAAGGATACGGCGGAAACGCCCTCCGGCAAAAAGACTGCGACCATCACCGTCAAATCCGTGCAGAACCCGTCGGCAACGGCACAGTGCGTCGTCACTGTGGACAACGACAGCGCAACGAAACTCAGTCAGACGTTCCAGCAGATCCTGACCATGGTCAAGACGCTGTTTACCACTTTGCAGACCGCCTTCGGCGACAGTGCCAAGCAGTTTTTGGAGGCGTTTACGGACTTTGTGAAAAAGCTGATCGAAGCTGTCCCCAAGACTGCATCATAAACTATCCCAAACAATCACGCCCGCTCTTTGTGAGCGGGCGTCAGACTGTCGAAAAACCGTGTTTTGCGATTAGACAAGGCATAGCTCGATACTCTACAGCGGCGCTACAGACAACCTGTAGCGCCGCTGTTGTATGTATTGAATTATTGTGCCAAAACGAACAGTACGTGTTCGATGGAATTGATCCGATGGATCAGTGCGTCTCGGTCTCCATCAAGGCGGTCGAGCACCACCAGAATGGCAACGGAGCCGGAGATGTTGGATTTGGGGGACTGGATCTGGATGTCGGAGACATCCTTGCACATACCGCGTATGGTGTCCACGATGGCGTTCAGCTCATGGGCGGAGTCGATCTCCATGTACAGATAGACGGTGGATTTACGGGACTTTTCAAACATGGTGAAAAACGTGGTGGCGGAGAACAAAAGCACGGTGGCGATGACAGCACCAATGTAGAATCCTGCGCCCGTAGCGATGCCGATGGTGGCTGTCGTCCACATACCTGCCGCCGTTGTCAGTCCCGTCACAGTGACGTGGTTCTTCAGGATAATGGCGCCGGCGCCGAGGAAACCGATGCCGGAAATGACCTGCGCCGCAATGCGCATCGGGTCTCCGCCCAGCCCCATGGTGTCCACGGAATAGATGCCGATCAGCGCCGCAAGGCTGGAGCCGACGCACAAAATGATGTGTGTGCGGAATCCGGCGGCTCGGCCGTGCTTGCCGCGCTCATAGCCGATACAGCCGCCGAGAATGGCTGCCATAAACAAGCGCACAGCCACGGAAATCGGCGTCAGGTTCGTGAGGACGGGGGGAATGAAATTCATCGCAATTTCTCCTTCGACAAAATACTGTGTTCATTATACCATTATATGCAAAAAACTTCAAGCATTTGCCGAAATCAAAATCGGAAAAAGAGAGATTTTTATGTTTGGGTTTTGTGCAAAATGGATAAAAACGGGTCAGAGTCCGGAAGAGGCTCTGACCCGGAAATTTTCGATCATCTTTTTTGCGTCCAGAAAATATAGTCATCCGCCAGCACGGCACGCACGGGCGCACCCTCTGCACCGCCGATCTTCATCGGCAGGGCGAGCAGGAAATAGTTGCCCGGCTCGACTTCGGACAGGTCGAGGTTTTCCAAGATGGCGATGCCCTTGGAAAGAAACGCTTTGTGCGGGCGAATCTGATTGCCATGCACGCCCACCGAAACGGCGTCGGTGCCGATCAGCTTCAGGTTTGGCAGGGCGGCGGCTTCTTCGGCGGCGGCGTCCATAAAGGTCGCTGTGCCGTTTCCCTTGATGAGCACACGCTCTGCGTTTTGCGGAAAACATTCGTTGACGAATTCCCCCGTGATGACGCTCTCCTGCGTCTCCAGCACGACGCATGGACCGATAAATACCTGCGGCGGGAGCTGTTCCACGGATGCACCGCCCTCGAGGAAGTGCAAAGGCGCATCCACATGGGTGCCGGTGTGGTTGCAGGCGCAGAGCACGGACAGGTTGCAGTCCGATTCCTCGCCGATGGTGCGCACCGAAATAAGCTTTGTTTCCGGGTCACCGGGGTAGACTTCCGCCGTGGTGATGTCCCGTGTGATGTCGATCAGATGCATAGATTTATCCCCTTAAACGGTTTTCAGGGATTCCTGCTTGAGGTAGGCGTTGATGAAGCCGTCGATATCCCCATCCATCACGGCGTTGATGTTGCCCATTTCAAAGCCGGTGCGGTGATCCTTGACGAGGGTGTAGGGCATGAAAACGTAGGAGCGGATCTGACTGCCCCAGGCGATCTCTTTCTGTACGCCCTTGATGTCCTCGATCTTGTCCAGGTGCTCCCGCTCCTTGATCTCGATCAGCTTGGACTTGAGCATACGCATGGCAACTTCTCGGTTCTGGTGCTGGCTGCGCTCGACCTGGCAGGAGGTAACGATGCCGGTGGGGATATGGGTCAGACGGACGGCGGAGGAGGTCTTGTTGACCTTTTGTCCGCCTGCGCCGCTGGAACGGTAATAGTCGATCTTCAGGTCGTCGGGACTGATCTCGATCTCGATGGTGTCGTCGATCTCGGGCATGACCTCCAGCGAGGCAAAGGAGGTGTGGCGGCGCCCGGAGGCGTCGAAGGGAGACACGCGGACGAGGCGGTGCACGCCCGACTCACTGCGCAGATAGCCGTAGGCATTTTCGCCCTCGATGAGCAAAACAGCGGACTTGAGTCCCGCTTCATCGCCGTCCAAAAAGTCGATCATGGAGCACTTGAAGTCGTGCGCATCGCACCAGTGCTGGTACATACGCACAAGCATCTGCGCCCAGTCCTGCGCTTCGGTACCGCCGGCACCGGCATGGAAGGTGAGAATGGCGTTGTGGCTGTCGTACTCACCTGTCAGCAGTGTGCTGAGCGTCTGGGCATCCAAGTCGCGGATAAAGGACGCAACACCCTGTTTGCAGTCCTCCAGCAGATCCAGATCCTCTTCCTCGTCGGACAGCTCGATCATGATCAGCGTATCGTCAAAATGTCCCTTGAGCGCTTCGTAAGCACCGACCTTGTTCTTGAGCTGGGCGATGCGGCGCTGTACTTTTTGGGAATTGTCGATGTCGTTCCAAAAGCCCTCCGTTGCGGTTTGCGCTTCCAGCTCGGCGATCTCTGCAAGCACCTTGTCCAATCCCAGTGCTTCGCGCAGATCCTTCAGCTTGTCGCTGTAGGAGAGCAGTTCCAGTTTCAGTTCTTCAAATTGAATCATACTTTTTACTCCTTGATTTAAATCGGTTTACAAACTACCCACAATATAACAATTATATTATATAGATTTTTTGAAAAAAGTAAAGAAACTTTTTACAGAAAGATTGAAATTTGTTCATACTATCGTTATAATAATAGTATAAGCTTTTTGAAACTGGAAAAGATATCCAAATATGCGATCTTCGCAACAATCAGATCGGAGTATTCATGAATTATCTCAACGAAAACTGTCCCGTTTGCGGGAAACAATTTACGCCGCAGGACGATGTGGTCGTCTGCCCCGATTGCGGCGCACCGCATCACAGAGACTGCTGGCGGGAAAAAAGTGCGTGTGCCTTTTCTGCGGCGCACCGGGACGGCTACACATGGCAGCCCACACCCCCGGCGCAGGAACCGCAGATGTCACAGCAAACACAGGACGGCCTGCGCTGTCCGCGGTGCGGAGAGCCGTGCAGTGCGGATACGTTGGTTTGTCCCACCTGCGGCAACCGATTGGGCGCTGCCCCCGAGGGCACGGCGTATGCATTCAACGAGGACTACTTTATGCGCGGCGTGGATGCACAGCCCGATGCGGATCTGGACGGGGTGACGGCGAAAGAGGCGGCGATTTTTGTTCAGCAGCGTGCGGGCGCCTATGTCCGCAAATTTCAAAAACAAAAAAATACCGGCCGCAAGGTGGGCTGGAACTGGGCGGCGTTTCTCTTTTCTCCGTTCTGGTTTTTCTACCGCAAGATCTATAAGGCCGGCGCACTGTTTATGGGCATATGGATGGTGCTTTGCGTGTTCCTCTCCGTGCCCATGGCAAGGGTGGAGAGCCAGACGATGGAGGTCGTGACGCAGTACTTGACCATCGACGAGACCACAACCCCCGAAACGCTTTCACAGGAGCTGGCGGCTTTGGACACTGCCGCACAGCAAAAGGTGCAGCAGGCGCTTTCCCGCTCCGGGGCGGCGATGCTGTTGTTTGTGGCGGCGCTGTTTGTGCCGAATTTCTTTGCGGCCATGTTCTCGGACAGCGTATACAAAAAGAAAGTGGTCAAGGATGTGCAGACCATGCGCGACTTTGCCCAGAATGAGCAGACCTTTAAAATGCTTGCTCTGCGCAGAGGCGGCGTGTCGGTTTTCGGATTGCTGGGATGCTATCTGATGCTCTCGGTTTTCCTGAATGTAGTTTTTTATTTATCATAGGAGGAGTTTATACCATGCAGAAAGTTAAGAAGGCGATTATCCCTGCGGCGGGACTCGGCACCCGTGTTTTGCCCGCATCCAAGGCGGTTCCGAAGGAAATGCTCAACATCGTGGACAAGCCGGCGATCCAGTATCTGGTCGAGGAGGCTGTTGCGGCGGGCATCGAGGATATTTTGATCATCACCAATCGCGGCAAGGGCGTGATCGAGGATCACTTTGACCATGCGTTTGAGCTGGAGAAAAATCTGGAGGGCAACAAGGAGAAGGAGGCTCTGCTGGATTCCATCAAGAAGATCGCAGACCTGGCCAACGTCTATTTCGTCCGCCAGAAGATCACCAAGGGTCTCGGTCATGCGATCCTCTGCGGCAAATCCTTTGTGGGCAACGAGCCCTTCGCCGTTCTCTACGGTGACGATGTGATCATCTCCGAGGATCCCGTCACGGCACAGCTTTGCCGTGCCTATGAGGAGTTCGGCTGCGGCTCCGTCGGCGTCAAGGAGTGCACCCGTGAAGCCATCAAAAAGTACTGCACGCTGGATGTTTCCCCCCTGCGCGACAACATCATGCGTGTGCACGACATTATTGAGAAACCCACCGAGGAGCAGATCATGTCCCTGTACGCCATTCTCGGTCGTGTGGTTCTGCCGCCCGAAATTTTCGGTATGCTCGAGGAGGGTGTCAAGCTTTGCACCACGGGCGAATTCTATCTCACCGATGCACTGGCAGATCTGGGCAAGCAGGGCAAGCTGACCGCTGTCGATTTCGTCGGCAAACGGTACGACATGGGCAACAAGCTGGGCATCATGCAGGCAAACTGCGAAGTGGCTCTGAATCACCCCGAGATCGGCGCCGACTTCAAAGCCTATCTCAAGGAGCTTGTCCAGACGTTCTGAGCACACACGTTTTCCCGCAGAGCCGTCACGATCGTGGCGGCTCTGCTTGTCGAAAAAGTGTTTTCGACAAGCTGGCAGAGTGGCGAGAAAGGATGCCCGATGCCGTTTTCTTCGGGCGATAGGCGTACAAAGGTACTCCGAGCCCGAAAAAACGGCAAGCATACCATCAGCGGTACGGTTCGATACCGTGCCACTGATGAATATGGGTTGTGTTCTTGTGATTTTTAGAACGATTCTATTTCGCCTGTATGCGTTCGGGCGCCTTTATCGACAGTCTGAGCCGTCACGATCGTTGCGGCTCTTTTGTTGTGTCCTGCTCCCGCGCCGCAGAATAGAATGGAACAGAATGGCAAATGTGTCATCGGGTGATAATGCACAAAAACAGGACGTCTCCTTTGTGCAATTATACCTATCTTTATTCTTAACAAGAAATATATAGTCAAAAGTACCAAAGGATTAGTTCAAACTTTGTTCATTTTTGCACCGAAAATACAAGATTGAAAATATGGAAAATGCTTGAAAAACGGTGAATTGCATGATATAATGAAAATGCTAAATAGTCGATTGATATCGGTAAAATTTGTCAATTGATAAATTAGCCTTGCAAAGGCGGTGAAACGCGGCCGCCGGTGCAGAAAAATCTGTTAGGAGGAAAGAAAATGAAAAGAATCATCGCAATGGTTCTGTCTGTGCTCATGACAGTGCTGGGTTCTCTGGGTGTTGCTGTGCCGGGTATCACCGACAACGCAATCACCCAGGGCGACTTTGTTGCAGCTGTGCAGACCGATTTCGGCTTTACCGAAGAGATCGTCAAGGCTGAAAAGGCTGATGCATATGCCACCAACAAGTTCGTGTATGACACCCTGACTGCCGCAGTTGCAGCAACAGGCGCGAAGGACGAAGTCACTGTTGAGTTCGCTTCCAACCGTCTGCTTGCCAACAAGGAAGAAGCACTGGCAGAGCTGGGCAGAGTTGTTACTGCTTGTAACAACCAGAAGGTTCCCGCAACTCCCGAGTCTGAGGTTACCGCTCAGGCAGGCGTTGTCGATCTCACCGGTATCGAGTGTATCGCTGAGGGCGGCAAGGTCGTTTTTGCGGCTGACGTTGCACTGAAGGCAGGCGACAAGTTCCTTGCCGATACCGGTGCATACGTTGCTACCGCAGTTGCAGCTGCAGACGGCGCAACGATTGTGGATGCTCAGGCTATCGCAATCGAAGAGGCTGTTGAGGCTATCGACTTCGAAGGCTCCGTCGAAGCAGACCTGGATAAGGCTACTGTTTACGACCAGAACGGCGACGTCATCGAAGATGCTGCCGAACCCACTGTTGCGGGTCAGGGCGTCATCAAAGACAAGGCCGGCGAGCTGATCGAAAAAGGCAAGGAAGCCGCTATGGACTTCCTGAAGAACCCCAAGATCTCCTTCAGCGTGAAGGGCTTCAAGGTCAAGGCTGCTTATTCCGGCGGTCGTGTTGACCTGAGCGTTGCTGGCAATGTTGCTGACGGCGTCAGAGTCGAGAAGTACTACACCCTCAACAACATCAAGTTTGACACCAAGTATGATGCCAACCTTGCAAAGCTGCAGATCAAGGAAGCTTACCTGAAGATGAACTATGATCTCACCGAGACCACCGTTCTCCAGGGCTCCTATGCTGCATCTGTCGTTCCGGAAGGCGGCTCCTTCAGCAATGAAGGCGCAAACTTCCTGGAGAAGGTTAAAAATAACCTTTCCAGCCTCGACCTTGTCAAGGGCGGCGGCGTGAAGGTCAATGTCTTCACCTTTGACATTCCGATCGGTTCCACCGGTCTGACTGTCCAGATGAACGTTTCTCTGACTCTGTCCGCTTGCGGCAGAATCGAGATCGTCGTCACCTCCAACGAGACAAAGGGTTACGAAATCATCAACAACAAGGGCCGTGTGATCCATGACTCCATCGTTTACGACAGAGCCTACAACGTCACCGGTGACTTCCGTGTTGTTCTTGGTCTTGACCTGAGCCTCACCTTCCTGAGCTACAAGATCGTTGACGTCGAAGTCAATGGCGGTCTCGGTGCTTATGTCACCACCGACATCTTCAATGTCAAGACGCACGCTACTGTCAGCGCGAACATCCCGCTTGACGTTGCAGTGGAAGCTACCTCCGGCATGAGTGATCTGGCTGACCTGAGATTCTGCGCAGATGTCGAACTCTACGGCATCCTGAGCGTTTCCGTTGGTCAGAACAGCATCATCAAGAAGATCGGTCTGTCCAAGACTTGGAACTTCTATGACAGAGGCAACGGCACCTTTGCACACCTGCACATCGAAAACAGCGGTATTGTTGACGAATGCACATACAAAGCTGCGTAAATTAAATTTTAAATCGCGTTACAGGGCGGCTGTCGGGAAACCGGCAGCCGCTTTTGTCTGCAAAAGGAAAAATTTACTAAAGAGCGTAGGAGGAACGTAATGATCGGAGCAATCTTGGGCGACATGATCGGTGCGCCATTTGAATTTGACATGGGCAACAAATCGAAGGAATTCCCGCTCTTCAGCCGGGAATCGAAATTCACAGATGATTCTGTGATGACAATAGCAGTGGCGGAAGCACTGATGGACACTGCTCAAAAAAGCGACGATGAGATATGCTCTGCGCTGGTGTACTCCATGCAGAAATGGGGGAAACAATATCCCGATGCAGGCTACGGCGTTATGTTCGATCAATGGCTGTATCAGAACCCCCCGAAACCTTACGGCAGCTTCGGCAACGGTTCCGCCATGCGTGTAGCTTCTGTAGGCTGGCTGTTTGACACGGTGGAGAAAGCCCGGCATATAGCAAGGCTGACCGCTGAGGTGACGCACAACCATCCAGAGGGCGTCAAGGGAGCACAGGCAACGGCAAGCGCAATTTTCTTGGCACGGAATGGCAGCGGCAAGGAGGAGATCAGGGCTTACATATCCGCAGAGTTTGGGTATGACCTTTCCCGAACCTGCGATGAGATCCGACCAAATTATCACCATGTGGAAACGTGCCAACAAACAGTCCCCGAAGCGATAACGGCATTTCTGGAAGGGATTGAATTTGAAGACGTCCTGCGCACAGCCGTTTCCTTGGGCGGCGATTGCGATACACTGACCTGCATCGCCGGCGGTATAGCTGAAGCATTCTATGGTGTGCCGAAGGAAATGGCGGCAGAATGTAGAAAACGCCTGCCCGAGGATATGTTAGCAGTGCTTAATCGCTTTGATACAATTATCAGGAAGGAATATCTGAATAAATAGACTTTTTCGTATATATCTGGTATGCGACAAAATTCGTTAGCCGGCTAACGAATTTTGTCCTATGTACGAAGCCGTCATTCTGTCTACTC
>JBJEQK010000122.1:0-10139 GCA_051881715.1 Acutalibacteraceae bacterium | reverse complement strand
TGCTCTTTTTCAATATTTATTTTTCATCCATCCCACAAAAATCCGTGAAGAGGGATAAAAAAGGAGCTGCGACACTCGGCAGCTCCCTTGGGGATTAAGGCAATACCGCACAATTGGGATGTGCAGCCTGACGGGATAAGATTCAAGCAAGGCGTGTGCCACGATTTGTGCGGTGTTGCCCTAAAATATTTTTTTGTACCACGGTTCCTGCACTTCGGTGGTCGTTTCGGCGGTCTGCGTTTCGGGGTGCAGGGACGGGGTCATGTAGATGAACATCAGGCTGATCTGTGTTCCCTCGGCGGCATCGGTGAACAGTCCGTATTCTTCGCCGAAGGCGATATACGCTTTCAGTTTCGGCAGGAGTGTATCGGCATTCTCTGTCAGGTCGCCGAGAAGTGTCTGCGCATTTTCTGCATCTGACCGATCGGAAAGCGTTCCGAGCAGGTCGCTGTCGGCGATGTCGCCCAAAGCATCCAGCAATTCGCTGTTGTCGTCCATGGCCTTTTGCAGTTTGGAGAGCGTCTGCATGGTCTGCGGCAGGTCTTTCAGGGACTGCTGAATATCCGGATCCTGCAGATCCTCTTGCAGCTGTGTGAGCATGGGCGTCAGTGCTTCGATGCTCGAGAGTAATTCCGGCGTCCCGGACAGCAGTCTTTTCATCACGGGATTGTTCAGCGTTTCCAGCATTTTCACCGTGTCGGGATCCTGCAGGGCGGTAATCAGCGCAGAAATATTTTCGATGTTTTCGGCGGTCATGTATTTACCCAGCACCTGAAGCAGGGCTTCATTTTTCTTGTAAGTCGTAACGGCTTCGGACAGCAGATCCGCCAGATTTGCCACGTTCTGCCCGGACAGTGCCTGCGTCAGCTTCTGCACATCCAGATGACCGAGGGCTTGCAGGATGTTTTCCACCTGCGCAAAGAACGAGGCGGCTTGCGCTTCACTGTCGGGGATCAGCGTGCTCAGATCCGCAGAGCACAGGGGCAGTACGGCGAAGTACATATTGTCCAGAGCGAAGCTCTCCGTTTGCGCGGTGACGGTGAAGCTGTCGCCGAGGGAGATGCCGCCCAGCTTCGCATTTTCACGCAGTTCCAAGCTTTCTGCCATGCCCGGAACGCCGAGACCTACGATGATCTGCTTTGCGCCGTCGCCGACGGACAGACCGTTTGCCACCTCGATGCCGCTGAACACGTTTTCCGGCAGGATCAAAAGACCGGCCGCGATCACAGGCAGATACACGCCGTCCTTTTGACAGACATTTTTCATTTGGACGCGGATCTCCACTTCACCGCTTTTGCCGACGATCTTTTCGGGAGAGATCTTTTTGCCGTCCAGTTTATACTCCACGGCAAATTCCACGGGCAGCTGTTTGTCGGTGGTGCCGGTGTAGTACAGGTCGGTATCGGTCATGTGCCAAGTGAGGTTTTTCCCGTTTTGCACGGGGGAGAAATTGCCCTTGATGTCGGTGATGTTTTGCAGGTCGCTGACGTCCTCCACCGCCACCTCGCCCTTGTCGGTGTGCAGCCAGTCGGTGACGCCGACGGACAGCTTTTTGCCGCTGTTGTCGAGGTTGACATAGACAGTCTCCGCTTTGCGCAGAGAGCCGGGCTTTTCGGTATAGCGAACGGGAGCAGCTGCGGGTTCGACAGGCTCCGTGACCGGCGCCTGCGTCTGTTTCGCACCGCATCCGGCGGCGCCGACAAGCAGTGCGGCGCTCAGCAACAGTGCGGCGACGCGCTTGCATTTACGCATTTGGATGACCTCCTTTTTTTGTCCAGTGATAGGTGGTTTTGCGGATCAGCCCTTCGCACAGGTACAGCACTGCCGGGAGAATGAGCATGATGACCAGTGCGCTGATGATGGAGCCTCTGGCGAGCATGGAGCAGATGCTCTTGACCATTTCGATGTCGCAGATCAGATACACGCCGAAGGTGGCGCTGAAAAAGACCAGTGCGCTCTGGAAAATGGATTGACAGGAGGCGGAAGCGGCCTGCAAAACGGCAGTCTTTTTGTCCTTGCCGGCACGCAGCTCTTCCCGGAAGCGTGTGGTCATCAGGATGGCGTAGTCCACGGTGGCGCCCAGCTGTACGCAGGAGACCACGGTGGGCGCAATGAAGGGGATGCTGGTGCCCATGAAGAAGGGAATGGATTCGTTGACGAAGATGGCGAACTCGATCAGCGCCACCAGCAGGAACGGGATCGAAGCGGATTGCAGACAGATGGCAATGAGGATAAGGATAGCGGCGACCGAGATGATGTTGGTGACCTTGAAGTCGTGCGCCGTCACTTCGATCAAATCTTTGCTCATCACGCCCTCCCCGGTGAGGATGCCTGTGGGGTCGTACTGTTTCACGATGGCGTTCAGCGTATCGACCTGCGCATTGCAGGCGTCCGACGTGGCGGGGTAGGCGGAGTTGATCATCATCATCCGCAGCCCCTCTTTTTCGCAGATGTTCAGGATGGCGTCCGGGAGGATGGCGTTGCTGACGGCGGGACCGATGTAGGAATTGAGGGAGATAACGTTCTCGATGCCGTCCGTCTGCTCGATCTCCTCGATCATGCGCGCCACATCGCCGGAGGGGGTGTCGGCGTCCATGATGACGAAGTGGGTGGACGCCATGTTGAAGTCATTTTTCAGCTTGGAAAGAGCGGAAACGGACGCCATATCCTCGGGCAGAGAATCCACAACATTGTAGTACATTTCCGGCTTCACACTGCAAATGGCCATGGGCACGATCAGCACCAGCAACACGGCGGTAAGCGCCTTGCGGTGCTTGAGGGAGAAGCGGTTCAGGGCATCAAATTTCGGCACAAAACTGCGGTGAGCGAAGCGGTAAATGGGTTTGTAAAAAATTTGAATCATCGACGGCAAAACCGTGATCACCGACAAAATGCCCAGCAGGACGCCCTTGGCCATGACAAGACCGATGTCCAGACCCAGCGTGAAGCTCATGAAGCACAAGGAGAGAAAGCCGAACACCGTCGTCAGGGAACTGCCCATCACGGAGGTGAAGGTGCCGGCGATGGCTTCGCCCATGGCGCGGGGAATGTCGTCGGGATATTTTGCGTGCTCCTCGTTGAAACGGTCGATGAGGAACACGGAGTAGTCCATGGTGACGCCCAGCTGTAAAATGGCGGCGATACTCTGGGTGATGAAGGAGACGTCGCCGAAGAAGAAGTTGGTGCCCATGTTGTACAGCACGGCGAAGCCCAGACTGACCAGCACCACAAAGGGCAGCACCCAGGAATTCATGGTGAAACTTAAAACGATCAGCGCCAGCACGATGGCGACCGCCACATAAATGGGCGCCTGAGAATCGGTCAGGTCGCGGGTGTCCACCATGATGGTGGCCAGTCCCGACAGGTAGCACTGCTTGTTCATGATCTTGCGGATCTGGCGAATGCATTCCTGCGTTTCATCGGAGGCACTGCCGTTTTCGTAGTTGATCATCAGCATGGTGCAGGAGCCGTCCTCGGAGTAGAAGATGTTGCGCAAGACATCGGGCAGCATTTCTTTCGGGATGCTGATGTCGGCGATGGAATCGACCCACAGCACTTGGGAAACACCGTCGATCTGCTGAATCTGTTCTTTGATCTTCAGCACATCCGCCGAGCGCATATCCTCGATCATGAGGATGGAGTTGGAGGCTTCGTGAAAGACCTCATCGAGAATTTCCTCCGCCTGTACGGATTCCAGATCCTTTGGCAGGTAGGAGAGAATGTCGTAGTTGACGGGCGTTGCGAAAAAGCCGATGACGGACGGCACCAAAAGGATCAGCGCCGCAAGGAAAATGAGCCGCGGATGCTTCGCAATGCCGTAGCTGATTTTTTGGATCAAGTGTGCTCACCTCCACCGAAAAAGCGGTATAGCATGGTATGCAGTGTGGGTAAAATTTCATCGGGACCGTAAGGATGGGGGTTGAGGATCGCCGAACAGCAGACCGATCCGATCATGTCCATAAGGATATACAGCTGCCGCCGTGCCTCCTCGCGGGAGACATTCACGCTCAGCAGATCTGTCAAATGCTCGACTGCCCCACGCAGATCCTCGTTTTCCTCCTGCATCGGATGGGTCAGGCAGGCGGAAAAGCGGCGGTCGATGAGTGCGGTGACCTTTTTGTTTTTTTGCAGATAGGCGGCGATATTGTCTGCCAGTGTGATAAATTGATCTGCCGCCGATGCGCAGGAATTGCGCAGGGATTTGCAGCCCTCGGCAAAGACCTCCGCCGTGCGGTGCAGAACGATCTGGTCAAAAAGGTCGTACTTGTCCCGGAAGTACAGGTAGAACGTGCCCTTGGCAACGCCTGCCAGCTGTACGACCTCATCAATGGCTGTTTCGGAGACAGACTTGTCAGTGAACAGACGGGTCGCGGCGTCCAGAATAGAGCGGCGTTTGATGCTTTTATTTTCTGCAGCGGTTGCCATAAATACACTCCTTTCACAAAAAATGACCATCAGTCATCTTTCGCATTATATGCAAAAAATGACCGATAGTCAATAATCTATTTTCAGAATTCAAAGATTATTCACAATTTGCAAGGACAAGGGCTTTGAAGTGGCGACCCTTTTCCTCAAAATTCTTGTAGTAGTTGTAGCTGGCGGCAGCCGGGGAGAACAGGCACGTTTTGCCGGGGACGGTGAGCGCATAGGCGGCACGGACAGCGTCCTCCATGTCCGCCGCTTTATAAAGGGTTTGCGCAGTGCCGAAGCGGCGCATCCGCTCGCAGATGGCGTGGCCGGTTTCGGGCAGACCGATGAGGTTGCGCACGGCGCTTTCGCTGAGCGCTCTTTCAAACGCAGTGTAATCCAGCCCACGATCCAGTCCGCCGAAAATGAGCGTGTCCACGTCCTTCAGCGCCTCCAGCTCCAGAAGAACCACTTCCGGCGCCGTGGCAATGCTGTCGTTGACGAAGCGGATCCCCTTGAAGGTGCCCACCGGCTCCATGCGGTGCTCGATGCCGCCGAAATGGCGGATACCGCCCTCGATGGCGCTGTCGCAAACGCCGAGGGCACGGGCAGCGGCGGCGGCGAAAAAGATATTTTGTGCATTGTGCTTGCCGGGCAGACGGGGGTTCAGTGCCGCGAGGGAGGCGAGGAAAGCGTCCGGCGCATCGTAGCCGATGGAAATGTTGCGGGCGGCGATGGTTTTCGTTTGCAGGAACCGGTTCAAACCGTCCACGTCGCCGTGGATGAAGAAATCCTCTGCCCCTTGGTGGGCGGCAATGTTCCACTTGGCGTTGGCGTAGCCGTCGAAGCCGTCATAGTGGTCGAGGTGCTCGGGGAACAGATTGGTGAAAACAGCGATGTGGGGAGAGCGGCGCATAAACTCCAGCTGGTGGCAGGACAGCTCCATGACGATGACCTTGCCGGCGCAGTCGTCGAACACGTCCAGCACGGGAACGCCGATGTTGCCGACTAAGTGATGGGGCACCTCGGCGGCTTGGAGAATCTCGTGGATCAGGGTGGAGGTGGTGGTTTTGCCCTTGGTGCCGGTGACGCCGACACTCACGCAGGGTTCAAAGCGCAGAAACAGGTCGGTTTGGCAGGTGATCTCGGTGCCCTCGGGAACAGAAACGCCGACAAAGGGAATGCCGGGGGATTTGAGCACCATGTCAAACTCGCCCATGTGCGCCATGTAGTCCTCGCCGAAGAATCCGGGAATGCCGTCGATGTGGGGATCGTTCTTGTCGGCAAGGGCAATATAGGCGTCGGGCGCATGAGTTTGCAGGAATTGCAGGGAGGAGCGACCCTCGCGTCCCATGCCGAGGATGAGGATTTTTTTGTGGGCGAGGTAATCATTCAGTGCGGACAAAGTCGTACATCTCCTTCATGAACCCCTGAAATTCAGGCGGGATATTGTGGGCGTCGTTGAAATCGTTCAGCGGGTCGTCGGCGGTGAATTTTCCGTCGCACAGCGTGAGCAGATAGGGCAGGGTTTTGCCGGCGGATCTGTACTGTGCGATGGTGCGGCATAGGGCGGCGCGCACCTCCCGCACCGTACCGATGCACTCAAAGGGCTTGACAGGGGAAAGCCCGCAAAGCCCTTGAAAATCAACGGAAAGTGAAGATTTGTCGAGGAGATTTTCGCCGAAAACAGCGATCAGCTTTTCCTCGGAAAGGAAGGGCGAAAGAATGCAGTACACGAACAGGCACTTGGCGCAGTTACAGCACCAGATGTTCTTTTTGCTGCCGGCATTGCAGCTTTTGAAAATGCCGTGAAACTGCGGCAGAGCGGCGAACTGTTTGGCGATCTGCAATTCGTTGAACGGGCGCAGGAGGCTGAAATAGCGTACCGGCATATGCAGTGCGTACTGAATGTAATTGGAGAAGTCCTGTTCAAAGGCGTAGGACTTGGAATACTGGTGATTGATGTCGGTGCCGCAGATGTTGGACTCGTTGGCACTGGACTCGTTGGAGAGGATGATCTCTCCGGCGCCGATGAGGTAGGCGCAGTAGAGGGAGAGAAAGGCGACGATGGCGGAAAAGGGCGTGTGTCCGTTGAGAAAGCCCTCTTTGTTCAACCGCAGCAGCTCCGGGTCGATGGTGCGGTAGGTGCGGATCATGCGGCTGTTCGGCAGACCGGCGGCATTCAGGGTATCGGTGCGGGCGGGTTGGTCGTTAACGGTGAAGCCGAAAATGCGCTCCCGTTCCCTTTGCAGCAGGGAGAGGGTGACGGCGGAATCCTTGCCGCCGCCGATGGGGACGATGTGCAGACCGCTGCTGCGAAAGTCACATTCCGGGAGGGTGACGTCCTCGGGACAGCGGAACTCCACGAAGGATTCCTCGTCCGTTTGGATGCCGTTGCGGTAGAAAAATTCTCCCAGACCGTGGTACCAGAGCTTTTTCCACCACCGTTTCTGTGTGGCGGTGAGGGCGCCGCAGCGCACCTCAAACACGGGGGAGCAGACCGCCTTGTAGTAGCTGACAGCCTCCACCAGCCCGAGGGCAAAGACGATGGCGCGGGCGGCGGGGGAATCAAATGTATTTATAATGTCGAGATTTTCGGTGACGATGCGTGTCTGCGGGCGGAAGCGGCAAAGCCCGTCAAAGGAGAAGTCGAAGGACAGCAGAATCCCGTCGCAGGTGCGGGAAATGTCGTAGCCGTCGTAGGCAAAGACGGGATATTGGCGGCGCAGGGAATGGAAATCGTGCATAGAAAATTCCTCCAGTCTGCCAGTATTATAGCAGAGAAACCGTACAGATACAAGGGGAAAAGCGTCGGAACGGGCGGCAATTTATTACGCCCCACTTGTGAATATTTTGCTATATACCATTCTCAAAGGAAAGCCAGCCAAATTAAGGATTAGGGCGTGCAAAAATTTGCACGCGCCACAAAAATGTTAGCCGGCTAACGAATTTTGTCCGATGTCCATCCGTCCGTTTACATTGTCTTGCAGGAGATCGAGCGGCGGCTTCTGTGCGGTGGATGTAAAGAAATCTTTCGGTCTTCTTAAACAAACCTTAAACTATCCTTTCTTGAATGTTAAATTTTGCCATGATATGCTTTTAGCAGGAAAAGGAAAGGAGAATAGGCATGAAAACCGTAAAAAAGATTTTAGCGTGTCTCTTAAGCATCTTGACCATCTGTTCCTGTATGGGGTTCGCCGCCTTCGCCGAGGAGGTCGGCGGAGCGGTCAACGATAGTGTGACGTGGTCCTTCGACACCGAGACCGGCGTCCTGTCCATCAACGGCACGGGAGAAATTCCCGATTATGGTTGTTTCTTCGTCAATTACCGCCCGATCTTCTATACCCCGCCGTGGAGTGATTATGCCGACGACATCCTTGCCGTTCAGATTGCGCAGGGTGTGACACGCATTGGAAAACTTGCATTTAAAGGCTGCGACCGATTAACGACCGCGTCCTTCCCGGACAGCGTAACGAGCATCGGGTACTGCGCATTTGATTTCTGCCCGTGCCTAACAAGTGTTGTCCTCCCGGACGGCGTGACGAGTATCGGAAGCGATGCATTTAGCCACACGGGTATCTACAGCGATGCATCCAACTGGACGGACGGTGTATTGTATATCGGAAAGCATTTGATTGACACAGACATATCCATTACGGGCGCCTATACAGTCAAAGCGGGCACAAAGTGCATCGCAGACAGTGCATTCTTCGACTGTGCCGCTCTGACAAACATCATCCTCCCGAGCAGTGTAAAATATATTGGTGCGCATGCGTTCGGCAGGTGCACCGCCTTGACGGATATCACCCTCCCGGATGGTGTGACGAATATCTGCGGCAGTGCATTTGATGACTGCACCGCTCTGGAAAACATTTTTATTCCGCAGAGCGTGACGAGCATCGAGAACTTAGAAGATGGGACATTTGGCAACGGCTGCACATCCCTGACGCGCATCACGGTAGACCCGGCAAATCCTTCGTATTCGAGTGACGAGAACGGTGTTTTGTTTGACAAAAACAAAACGACGCTCTTTCGCTTCCCTGTCGGCAGTGCGACGACCGCATATGCAGTCCCGAACGGCGTAAATAAAATTGAGAAGAAAGCATTCTACACCTGTGCTTCCCTTGAAACAATCATGCTACCGCAGGGCTTGGAAGTCATTTCAGACAATGCCTTTTCCGGCTGTACTGAACTGCGCAGTGTCACGTTTTCAAATGGCTTGAAAAGTCTTGGAAATTATGCTTTTAATGAATGTAACTCTTTGACGGACATCACTTTCCCGGATGGATTGAAAAGAATCGGATGTGATGTTTTTTATAAATGCACCTCCCTGACAAGCATCACTCTCCCGGAAAGTGCGATGAGCATCCATAGCTCAGCCTTTTTCGGCACAGGCTTCTACAACGACAAATCCAACTGGACAGGTGGTGTGCTGTATATCGGAAACCATCTGATTAAAGCAGAGTATTTCGTTGCGGGTACCTATATGGTCAGACCCGGGACAAAAAGTATTGCAGATTGCGCATTCACGGGCTGTTCCTCCTTGAACAGCATCCACATTCCCGCCGGTGTTTCCGCAATCGGAGAGAATATTCTGTGGGGAAGCGGTGCCTACATCTGCTCCGACACAGCGGACTGCTACGCCAAAGAATACGCCGACCAATACGATATCGAATTCCGTGTGTGTGACGGCACCCATCCCGAAGCGGAAATGTTTGTGGATATTTTGGACAATTCCGGGAAAAAGACGCTGCTCTTTTGGGAGAGCACAAAGTTTGAAGCATATGCGCAGAATCTGCCCGCCGACGCCACTCTGGTTTGGGAAGTGGACAAGCCGGACATCGTCGAGTTGAAGCCCTCCGCAACGGGCAGCAGCTGCAAGGTGACATCCAGACGAAACGGCACGGTGAACATCACTCTCAAGGCAGTCCACGCCGACGGCAGGGAGGTCGAGGGCTGCCGGAGCGACACGGTGCAGGTGCGTTCCAAGACGATCGGCATCTATCGGATTTTGGGATTCTTCCGGTATCTCGGCGATATCCTCATTTTAATTCTTAATAATGGCGGCTGTACCGGGTTCCCGGATTTCAACCGGCTATTCTGACCGTTTGCATCGTAGACCCGGGGCGTAGGGATGCGCAAAGGTGCAAAAAAAATCAACCGTCTTTCCGCACCACTTGTACCGAAAGACGGTTATTTTTCGTCCGGGACGTATTCTGCGATATCCGACAGGGGACACGCAAGAATTTCACACAGCACCGACAGGGTATTTGTACTGACGCTTTCATTTTTGCGCAGGCGGTCGAGCTGCCCGGTGCTGAAGCCGTACTCCTTGATGAGTTTATACTGTGTGACCCCTTTTTCTTTCATGGTTATCCATAGCTTATCGTAGCAAATCAAAGTGTTTCACTCCCCTAAGGCAACGCCGCACAAATTGCGGTGCACGCCTTGTTTGAATCTTATTCCGTCAGCCTGCACAAAAATCCCTTGACTTGCGCCAGCAAGTCGGCGGTCTTTCTGTACAACCTGACGAAAAATCTTACTTCGCAATCCGCACACCTCAATTGTGCGGTGTTGCCCTACTAAAACTGTAAAACACACTTTATCCCTTGACAATAGCCCGATATCGGGCTATAATGCAAATATGTTTGTAAGTGGGACGAGTTACAAACAAAATAAAAGACTAACTATTAAATGTCAAGCGCAAAAATGAAGTTTTCCAGAAAGAGTCC
>JBJEQK010000121.1:0-10144 GCA_051881715.1 Acutalibacteraceae bacterium | reverse complement strand
TTGCGGTGTTGCCCTGACAACAGAAAAGCGCAGGAGGGGAGCCAAAACAGTCCGGTGGACTGTTTTGGCGTGGGGAACCCTCGCCGGGGGTTCCCCAGTGACCGGCACAAATCCCACAAATTTCCGTGAGGAGCGTGAAAAGTTCAGCTTTCATCGGACTCCCTTGCCAGTTCAACCCCGTGCAAAAAAACGTTAGCCGGCTAACGAATTTTGTCCTATGTACGAAGCCGCCATTCCGTCTGAACTGCATGGGATGGAAGCCGTGCAAAATTTT
This sequence comes from Acutalibacteraceae bacterium, assembly GCA_051881715.1. Taxonomy (GTDB): domain Bacteria; phylum Bacillota; class Clostridia; order Oscillospirales; family Acutalibacteraceae; genus UBA1425. The sequence goes on along the minus strand of JBJEQK010000121.1, from coordinate 9,870 downwards.
GAAAAGCGATCCCGCCTTATCCCATAGCAAAATCATCCTACTTTTTCCCGGGTAGGATTTTGTCCTGATTTACCCTACCTTTTTCTCGGGTGGGATTTTGTCCTGATTTATCCTACCTTTTTCTCGGGTGGGATTTTGTCCTACTTTATCTTACCTTTTCTCCCGCACCATGACGTTTCTCGGGGGAAGGCATTTGAAATGGCTGACGCCTGGCTCCCCACCTGCGCTTCTGGTGTTGTTAGGATTTCGCCGACTGCGGTCGGCGACCAAAGGCGCCGCCTTTGGAATCCGCAAGGCTTTGAAAAGGCTTGAGTGAAACCTTTAATCCCGCAAAAAACCGTGATGAACCAACAAAAATCCCTGCCGCATCGGTTTCGACAGCGGCAGGGATTGCGATTTATCGTTCGTTTTTCTTTTGTTTCTTCGGCGGCATTTTTTCCTGCCGTTCCTTTTCCATTTTCTTTTCGCTGATCGTGATGATGATCACCACAGCGATCACGATCAGCACCACGATGATCAGCGGCAGATATCTGTACAGCGTCTGCAAAATAGAGGTGATGGTCGTGCGCACCTTTTCCGTGCCTGTGGGCGTCGGCGCCGTCGGCTCGATCGGCGACACGCTGATGGACAGGGGACGCAGTGTCAGGGCGAAAGTCGGCACCGTACAGCAAAACAGCATCAGCAGGGCACCCAAAAACGCAAAAATTCTTTTTTTCATCGCTCACCATTCCTTTTTTTGATTTTTTCCCAGTATTCCCGGGCGGTCTGTTCAGTTCGGTTGGCGCCGTAGTGGTAATATTGGGCGTTTCGCAGGGCGTCCGGCAGGTACTGCTGGCTGACCCAATGGTTTTCGTAGTCGTGGGGATAGAGGTAAAACTGTCCCTTGTTGGGGTTGTCCTCGCCGTCACAGTGGACGTTTTGCAATGTGCGAGGGATGGGTCCGCTCTTGCCGCTTTTGATGTCGGCAAGCGCTTGGTCAAAGGCAAGGTAGGCGGAGTTAGACTTCGGCGCGGTGCACACCAGCACCACCGCATCGGCTAAGGGGATGCGTGCCTCTGGCAGACCGACCATGTTCGCCATGTCCACGGCGGCCTTGACGATGGGGATAATCATCGGGTACGCCAGTCCCACATCCTCGGCGGCACAGACCATCAGTCGGCGGCAGGCGGAGGGCAGGTCGCCTGCCTCCAGCAGACGGGCAAGGTAGTGCAGGGCAGCATCGGGGTCGGAACCACGCATGGATTTTTGGAACGCCGACAGGATGTCGTAGTGGTCGTCCCCGGCACGGTCATAGCGCATGGCACTTTTTTGCGTCAGCGCCCGAGCAGTCTCCAGCGTAACGGTGCGTTTTCCGTCCGCAAGGGGAGCGGACAGCACGCACAGCTCCACGGCGTTCATGGCTTTGCGTACATCGCCGCCGCACGCCTGTGCGATATAGGGCACGGTACCCTTTTCCGTTTCGACCGTTTCGCCCCGCTCCTTTTCCATAAAGCGGAAAGCCCGTTCCACGGCGGGAACAATGTCCGCAGGGGTGACTGTTTTGAACTCGAAAACGGTGGAACGGCTGAGAATCGCATTGTAGACGTAGAAGTAGGGGTTCTCCGTCGTGGAGGCGATGAGGGTGATCGACCCTTTTTCGATGTATTCCAGCAGTGTTTGCTGCTGTTTTTTGTTCAGGTACTGGATTTCGTCCAGATAGAGCAAAATTCCACCCGGTGCCAGAAATGTGTCCACACGGGAAATAACGTCCTTGATATCCGAGACGCCCGCCGTGGTGCCGTTCAGGTGCACCAAATGGCGATCCGTCTGTTTGGCAATGATGCTTGCGAGGGTGGTTTTGCCCACGCCGGAGGGACCGTAGAAGATCATGTTCGGCAGTTCGCCCGAAAGGATGATGTTGCGCAGGGGCTTTCCCGGGGCGAGCAGATGCCTCTGCCCCACGATGTCCTCCAAGTTTTGCGGACGCAGGCGTTCCGCCAGCGGTACAGACATAGGCGCCTCCTTTAAGGCAACACCGCACAAATTGCGGCGCACGCCTTGTTTGAATCTTATTCCGTCAGCTTACACAAAAATCTTACTTCACAATCCGCACACCTCAATCTGTGCGTTGTTGCCTTAATAATACCGAAACACAGCAACCACCTTGCCGAGAATATCCACGTGATCGACAATGATCGGCTCGTAGTCCGCATTGGCGGGCTGCAGGCGGTAGTGTCCGTTCTCTTTGTAGAAGGTCTTGACGGTGGCTTCCTCGTCCACCATGGCGATGACCATCTGCCCGTTTTCGGCGGCGCTGACCTGTTCCGCAACGACGATGTCGCCATCGAGAATGCCTGCCTCGATCATGCTTTGTCCGCGCACGTGCAGGGCAAAGAGCTTTTTGTCTGAGGAGACACGACCGGTGTAGGGGACATAGCCCTCGATCTGCTCCACGGCGAGGATGGGGGTGCCGGCGGCAACGGTGCCCAGCAGTGGCACCTGTATGGGTGCCTCACCCTGTCCGACAATGCGGATGGAGCGCTTGCGCAGGGGGTCGCGGGAGATATAACCCGCCGACTCCAGCGCCGCAAGATTGGCCTGTACGGAGGAGGTGGAGCGCAGTCCCACGGCGCTGCCGATCTCACGCACAGAGGGCGGTACGCCGTCCCGTGTTTTCTCCACAAGGTATTCGTAAACTTTTTTCTGTGTGTCGTTGAGCTTTTCCATACTGCACCCTCCGAAAAAAGATTCTCTGTACAGTATAGCACATCTTTTTGAAAAATGCAAACATTTGTTTGTATTTATTTTGCCCGCCTGCGGAACCAGCCGAGACCCAGCAGCAAAAGGATCGGGAAGCACACGGCGGCGAGGATGCCGGCGTGGAGATTGCCGAAGTGGTCGGAAACAAGCCCCACAAAGGTGGGACCGCCGGCACAGCCCAGATCCCCCGCCAGCGCCATGAAGGCGAACATCGCCGTGCCGCCGCGCAGATGCTCTGCGGCAAGACTGGTGGTGCCCGGCCAAAAGATACCCACAGACAGACCGCACAGGGCACAGCCGAGCAGTCCGAGGATGGGGGAGGCGGTGAGGGAGATCAAAAGATAGCTGCCGATGCACAATAGTGTACTGCACAGCATGAAGGTTTTCAGCGGCAGTTTTCGGCTTCTTTTGCCGTAGAAGGCACGGGATGTGCCCATCAGGACGCTGAACATCATGGTGCCCAGCAAATCCCCGGTGGTTTTGGAAACGCCGATGGCAGATTCCGTAAAGGCGGACGCCCATTGACTGACGGCTTGTTCGGCAGCGCCGGAGCAGAACATCAGCAAAAGCACAGGTAAAAACAGCTTTGCTCCGGCGAGCTTGCGCAAAGGCAGTCCCTTGGCTTCTTCGGGATGTTCGGGAAGCGGTACGCGGGCAAAGACGATGCCGTTGAGCACGGGCACGACCGCCCAAAGCAGGGAGAGTATGCGCCAGTTCTCCGTGCCGAAAAGGGCAAAAAACACGGTAGAGAGCAAAACGACCGCCACGGTGCCCCAACAGTAGAAGGAGTGCAGCAGGCTCATGGCGCCCGCTTTGTCATCACCGGGACAGTTCTCCACAATGGGGCTGACCAGCACCTCCAACAGGCCGCCGCCGATGGCGTAGACCATGACTGACAGCAGGATGCCGGGAAAGGGAACTGACAGCAGATTTGGCAAAACAGTCAGTCCCACAAGTCCGAGGGCACAGCAGGCGTGGGCGGCCACCATGCACCGGCGGTAGCCGAGCTTGTCTGCAAAGACGGACGCCGCCAAATCCACCGCAAGCTGTACGCCGAAGTTGAACGTTACCAGCAGGGAGATGCGGGACAGGGACAGGGAATATTCCGCTAAAAAGGTGGTAAAGAGAAGCGGGACAAAATTATTGATGATCGCTTGAACGGCGTACCCGACAAAGCAGGCACGCACGGTATGTTTATAGGTCATAGTTCACTCCGAATCACAGCGCCGTCCAGCGGCTTTTTGGAGATCAGCCGGACGCCGCTTTCGGATATTTTGCGGCAGAGTTCATTGTGCCGAAGCAGTTTTTGCGGCACGGCAAACAACGCCGTGACGACTTTGTACAGTTCATCCTCGGGCGTCTGTGCCAGTCCGTCGCCGAACAGGCTCAAAAACACCTTTTCCACCGTATCGCCCAGCGGATCGTCCCCGATCTCGCAGAGCGTCAGCTTCGGCAGCAGTCCGGGCAAACAGCGGCGCACATAGGCGTAGGCCTCGCGGACGGTCATGGTGTCCATCCTCTGTGCCCACCTGCGCACAAAGGGGCGAAGCACAGCGGCTTTGGGAGTGATGTGCAGTGCGCACAGGCGCTCCCGAAAGGCGTCCCGGCTGTCTTTGGCGGCGTCCAGCAGATTTTGCAGGATGCCGAGGGTCTGTTTTTGCAAAAGCGCATGGCAGGCGACACGCTCGGTTTGCAGGCGAATCTGTGCATCGTCGATGTGGGCAAAGACGATGTTCCCCGGCCAGCCGCAGAGGGTGCCGAGAGATATTTCCGTCAGCGCGCCATGCTGTACCAGATCCTGCATATGCAGATGCCCCGTGACCACACAGCGCAGTCCCGCATCGCTGAACCGCCGGACGATCTCCTCCCGATCGCCGGCGCTGTTGCCGCCCGTCAGAAACGGGTGTACAGGCGGGATAATGGGGTGGTGCTCGGCGGCAAGAATCTGCAAGCCCTTTTGCCGGGCGTCGGCGGCCTGCGCCTCGATCCATTGCAGGTGTTCTTCCGTAAAGCCGGAGCGTCCCCGACCGTTTTGGTCGTCGTTGAGCATGAGGATGCGCAGTCCCTCGCAGGGCTCCACCACATAGGACAGTGCGCCGATGTGGGTCTTGTAGGTGGCGATGGCATCCGAAAGTCCGAAATCCCGATAAAAGTCCGACAGGGCGTCGGAGGGCATCGTCTGCACGTCATGAAAAACCTGCGCGCCGTCATAGCGGCGGGCATTCTCGTCACAGCACCAGTCGTGGGTGGCGGTGAGTACATAGACGGGAAGATGCTTTCGGAGCGCATACAGCTTCTCCCGCAGTTCCTCGTGGCTGACCTTTTCGCCGTTGTTGGTCAGATCCCCGGCAATGAGTACGGCGTCTGCGCCGCTTTGCACGATCTGACGGAAAGCATCATCGAGGATGCGCCCCGTCTCGGCAAGACACTTCTGGTCGGAGCCGCTGCGCAGGGCGTAGGCTTTTCCCGAGGTGCCGAGGGCGGGGGAGTAGTAGTGGGTGTCGGCGAGACACGCCAGCTTGAACGGTTTATTCATGGGTTGCCGCCTTTCTTGCGGCAATCTCTGCCATCATCTGCGTATGCTGTTTGCGGCTGATGGAGTAGAACAGGATCGGCAGGAGCATCAGGATGTAGCCGCCCATGGGGATGAGGGTCATGCAGGAGAGCAGGGCGTTTTTGGCGGTAAAGGTCTGTGCCACAGCCACGGCATTTTCATGGGTGGCGTAGTTGGCCAGTCCTAAAACAGCCAAACCGATGGTGGAGGAAACGGAGTTGGTCAGCTTGCCGGTGAAGGACATCAGCGAGAGCATGATGCCCTCGGCGCGGGTGCCGGTTTTCCACTCCACATAGTCCACCGTTTCCGCTTCCATCTCCTTGCTCAAGAGGTTTTTGAACTCCAGCGGAATGGAGGTCAGCACGACGAACAACAGCACCAGAATGATGATGGGCACGGTGGGCTTTTCACCGGTTTGCAGGTGCAGTAAGGAGCCGGAGGTGGTGACATAGAACAGTCCGTGCAGGAGAGCCGCAAGGACACAGCAGGCGATATACATTTTTTTGAAGTCGGCGCGCTCTCCCAGCTTTTCGGTGATGAACGGCACGAGTACGCCGGCGATAAAGGGCGCCGGGGCAAGGGCTACGGACAAGATGGTGACGTATGCCGCATCGCCCATGAGGTCCACGGCGAAGTACATCTGCACGGCGGTCTTGACAGTGACCAGCAGGAAAGCCATGTTGGACAGGAAAAGCATAAACAGCGGCTTGTTTTTCAAGAGCAGAGCGAAGCACTCTTTGATGGTGGGTTCATTGTTGTTGTGCTCGGCACGTTCATGGCAGTTGCGGTAGGTGGGGCGGGTGCAAAGGATGATGCCGAAGAAAGCGATGACCGCCGTGGCGGTGTAGGCATAGCCCGTATGTACCTTGAAGTAGGGGATCAGCAGGGCGATGGGCAGAACGGCGCCGGGGATGGCACCGACGACGGCACGGACGATGGAGCTGACGCCGAACAGTTTGGTGCGCTCCACACCGCTGGAAGTGATGGAAAATGCCAGTGCGCCCATGGGAATGTCAAAGGCGGTGTAGGTCATGTCCCAGCCGACCAAAGCGACAACGGCAAAGATCATGCGCAGGATCATGGGGAAAGAGGAACTGTTGAGAAAAACGCCAAAGGTGAACAGGGCGCACAGATACGGCGCCCATTTGATATAGGGGAGCATTTTGCCGTCCTTGGTGTGGGTCTTGTCCACAAGGACGCCCATGATCGGGTCGTTGAATGCGTCCCAAAGGCCTGTCCAGAAGCGCACGGCGCTGACAAAGGGCAGAGACAGACCCATCAGGTTCGTGAGGAAATAGTTGACGTTGCCCGAGGACATGGTGGAGGTGCTCATGCCCTGTGCACCGCGGCCGAGGGCATAGGAGAGCGTCTCTTTCCATGTCAGCACGGTTTCCTCGCCCACATCCGAGCGGACGATTTTGGAGTTCAAAAAGTTTTTCAGTTTTCCCATGGGCATTCCTTTCTCTTATTTAAAATCTTTCATTTGTACGATCTTGTTTTTGTTGTTTTTCTTTTTGCGCTTCTTTTTGTCCTTTCTGCGCACATACAGGACGAAGCCGATATAGGCGAGCACCAGCAGCAAGAGCAGACCGAGGATCACCAGAACCACCGGATGGGTGAGGATATCCACCAAAATGGAGCCGATGAACAAAAACAGATTGCGGCTGACATCCTCCGCCGCCACCAGATCGGCACGGGCGATTTCCTGGTCGGCGTAGTATACGGCGGCTTCGGCGATCTTGTCCCCCTTGTGGATGGGCGCGTCCACGCTTTCGGGCAGGGTGCCGTCCACCACCTTGACAAGGACGCTGTTTTCGTCCACGCCGGTGGGGACAAAGGCGAACAGATCCTCCGCAGGCACCAGCGCCAGATGATCCGTCTTGGTGGACAGACGTACCTTGACCTCGGCGGTGACCTCGGCGCTGGAAAGGATGGATTCGTACCGTATGTTTTTGTAGATCCACTCAAAGAGCATTTTTGCGTCGGTAAAGGCGCCGTTTTCGTCGTAGCCGTCCCCGTCGATATCGTCGTGGGGTGCGTTCATGATGACCGCCATGTAGGCGTAGCCGCCGCTGCTGGCCGTGGCAACGACGCACTTGCCTGCGCCGCTGGTGGAGCCGGTCTTGCCGCCGGTGACGTATTTGCAGTAGTAGTCCGCATAGCCCGAGTTCATCAGGAAATTGGTGCTGCGGATGGTGCGGGGCTGCTCGTGCATATTGGAGGCGGGGAGTTGGTAGTCGGTTTTGGAGGTGATGTTTTCAAAAATTTCGCTCTGGGAGAAGGTGAGAGCGTACTTCATGATCTTCGCCATGTCTGCGGCGCTGGTATATTGCCCCTCGGCGTCCAGACCGTGGGGGGTCGTGAAGTGGGTGTCGGTACAGCCCAAACGCTCCACAAAGACATTCATCTTGTCCACAAAACCGTCGATGTTGCCGCCGCTGACGTAGTCTGCCAAGGTGGCGGCCGCTTCGTTGGCGCTGGGGATGAGCATACAGTGCAAAAGGTCAAGGACGGAGATTTCTTCGCCCGCCTTCAGTCCCGCATTGGAGGAGCCGGTGTTCACAAGAGAGTCGATGACACTCTGCGGCACGGTCACCATGGCGTTCAGATCGGGGCAGTTTTCCAGCGTGAGAATGGCGGTGACGATCTTCGTCAGCGAAGCCGGCGGCGTGCGCTGGTGAATGTTTTTGTCAAAGATGACGGTGTCGTCCTCCAAGCTTTGCACCAGAATGATGCCGGAACGGGGTTCCAGGTCGGTCAAAATCGAGTTGTACGCCGCATTTGCCGTGGAGAACGGCAGGGTCGAGACGATCAAAATCAAAGAAATGAAAAAAAATCTCCATTTTTTCATAGACAATGCACCACCAATGTTGTATTATATAAAGGATGAATCACAGCGAAAGGGCGAAAAAAATGGTTTATGTGACAGGCGATACCCACGGGGACATCAAGCGGTTCAGCGATCCCCGGCTGCGCAGTCTGAAAAAAGGGGATACGCTGATCATCTGCGGGGACTTCGGCTTCATTTGGGACGGCACCCGCAGTGAGGAACGGGTGCTGAAGTATTTGGGCAGGAAGCGCTACAATATATGTTTCATCGACGGCACCCACGAAAACTTTGACCTGCTCAATCAGTACCCGGTCGCCATGTGGAACGGCGGCAAGGTGCACGAGATCTCCGGCAATGTGCGCCATCTGATGCGCGGACAGGTGTATACGCTGGAGGGGAAACGGTACTTCACCATGGGCGGCGGAGAGAGTGCGGATTTTGAGATTCGCGTGGAGCATAACCGCTGGTCGAAGGAAGAGCTGCCGACCAAGAGCGAGCTGCTGGCCGCGGCCAGAGCGGTGGAAAAGACGGGCGGCAAGATCGACATCATCATCACCCACGAGCCGCCGCAGAAGATCAAGGGATTTTTGCAGCTGAAAGAAAACCGGGAGGCCGTGCGTGTGACGGGATTGAACACATTCTTTGACGAACTGGCGGCGTTCTGCGAATTTAAACGCTGGTTCTTCGGCTCCCTGCACGAGGACAAATATATCTCCACGACCCACATCGGCGTGTTCCACAACATCGTCAACGCCGCAACGGGGGAACTGCTCCGCTGATAGTATACCATGAACGACTGCGGATGAAAAGTTCAAATTGCAAAAAAATTGTAAAAAAGTACAATCAGCGGCACGTCGTGTCGCTGATTGCGTTTTGTAGGGTCTGCAAGTTTTTGTCTTAATACCACAGCCAGCCGAACAGGAATATGCGCAGCAGCCACTGCCACCATGTGTATTTGACGGTGATTGTGCAGGTGACGGACTGGGTGAAGCCGCATTCGTCTGTCGCTGTGACGGTGATGGTCGCCGTGCCGGACTTGTTTGCCGTTACATTGCCGTTTGCATCCACAGCGGCAACATCGGGGTTGTCAGATGTGTAGGACAGGGTGCAGGGCGTACCGTTTGTTTGTACGGCAGTTTCCAAAAGGAAAGTCGTTTTGGCGTAGACCGTGTGTTGTGGTTCGGCGGTCAGCGTGATCTGCGGCTCCTCCAGCACGACGGTGTAGGTGTTGTCAATGGTGCCGTAGGTGTTGTTGACCAGTTCGATCTGTGTGCCGTCTGCAATGGTATCGCCGACCACACGGATCGCGGCGTTGCCGTCCACGGACACATAGGTTCCCAGCGTTTCTTTCGTCACGCCAAAGGGCAGATGGACATTCCCGCTTTCGTCGATTTCCGCTGTGTCGGAAACCAAATGCGCTCTGTCTATCACGGTAACGGTGCAGGCGGCAGACTGGGTGAAGCCGTATTCGTCTGTTGCTGTGACGGTGACGGTCGCCGTGCCGGATTGCTTTGCCGTAACGCCGCCGTTTGCATCCACAGCGGCAACATCGGGGTTGTCGGACGTGTAGGACAGCGTGCAGGGCTTCCCGCTTGTTTGCACGGTCGCATCCAAGTGGAAAGTTGTTTCTGCGTAGGCAGTGTGCTGCGGGGCGACATACAGTGTCATTTCCGGCGCATCCATCACAATGGTGTAGGTGTTGTCAATGGTGCCGTAGGTGTTGTTGACCAGTTCAATTTGCGTACCG
>JBJEQK010000120.1:0-10217 GCA_051881715.1 Acutalibacteraceae bacterium | reverse complement strand
GTCATCCTTTCTCGCCAGTCTGCCAGCTTGTCGAAAACACTTTTTCGACAAGCTGCACAGTCGAAGTATCGACTGTGGCGGTTCGTTATTGCCGGGGGAAGTTAGACGGCGCCGCCTATGGCGCCAAAGATGCCGCCGAGCAGGCGAAGCACTTGGAAAATGGCGGTGGTGATGTCCGCCATGGCGTTCGCCGGGAGCTTGAGCAGTTCCTCTGCGGAAATGGTTTTGAGGTTCTTGGCGATCACTTTAATCAGAGAAACCAGAAATGCACCGAAGCTGGAGGTGTCCAGAACAGACTCCGAGGCTTCGCTTTCGCTGCCCGTATTGCCCGCATCTTCTGCGCACACGGGCACACTCAGGGAAAAGAGCAAAAGCAGAGCGAGAAAAATGCAGAGAACTTTTTTCATAATGCACGATCCTTTCTTCATGGACGGCACACGGGAAACGTGCGCTGTCGAAATATAGAAATATTGTATAATATTGTGCGCCGCTTGTCAACTGCGTTCGGCGGGAAAGTGGAAGCAGTCGTAGCGGATCGCCTTGCCCTTGACGGTATAATGGGGCGTTTTGCCCGCAAGCGGGGCGCCTTTGAGCGGACGTTTGATGATGATTTTTTGCGCATGCGCGGCCAGCGCCGCTTCCAAAAGGGCGGATTCCTCGGCGCAGGGCTGTTCCAGCTTTTGAATCAGCTGGAGCTTTTTGTGGATCAGCCCCGATTTCTGCCGGGCAGGGAACATGGGATCCAGATAGACGAGGGTAGGCGCATCGGACATCTTCGGCATCCACAGGGTGCTGTCGCCCTCCACGGGATGCATCCGCTCCACGATGGGGCGCAGGTCGGGATGGCTTTTGGCACGGTGCAGTGCGTCCTGCAACAGTGCGGCAATGACGGGATTCTGCTCGTACAGGGTGACCTCATACCCGCACGCCGCCAGCAGCAGGCTGTCCTCCCCCATGCCGGCGGTGGCATCCACCGCTGTGGGATGGGGCACGTCGGTTTTGGACAGGCGGGCAAGCATTTCGTGGGGTAATCGACCGTGCGTTATGCGGTACAGCATCTGCGTAAAATCACCGCGAAAGGTCATGCCGTAGCCGCACAGGGACAGCCCGTCGCCGTCCATCCGCAGTGTCAGCGCTTCGCCCGGCGTATCGCACAGGGGTGCACCTATGTGCTCGGCGAGGGCGATCGCCGCATCCTTTGACGCCCCCTTGCCCATGCACACCACCAACTTTTCCGAATCGTTCATGCGCTCACTTCCTATGCTTTTTCCGCAAAATCCTTGTCCGCCAGTGCACACAGCCTTTGCATTAGCTGGATCTCATTGGGATTGTATGGACGCAGGCTGGGACGGTAGAGGTCGTGGAACCATTTTTCAAAGTCCCAGGAGGAATGCTCGGGATCTTTGTCGTAGCTGTCCCACATTCCTTCCCACGGCTCAAAGGTCTGATATTTCCCCGCAACCAGCCCCCAGTTGTAGCAGCCGACCTTTTCCAAAAAGAACAGCGGGAAGATTTCTTCCACCCGGTTGCCGATACTGCGGGCAAGCCATTCCGTATTCACGATCGGTCTGCCTCGTTTTTTCAGTTCGTGCAGGATCTCCACGTTCTCCACGTAGGCGCTGTAGCTGTGGAAAGAGACGATATCCGAATTGTCCAGCCCGAATTTTTCGATCTCCGGCAGGGCATCGGGATGCCGCACATCGCTCCAAATGCCCACGGTGAGGGGCTGGATGGGGTCGATTTCCCGCAGGATGCGGAAAAATTTTTGCAAATACGGCAAGGACATGGAGCCGCGGTTGGAATTGCCCGGCTCGTTAAACACGTCCCACAGCAGGATGCGCTCGTCCCGGCTGTATTTCGTCACGATCTCCCGCACATATGCGCAGTAAGCCTCCGCCTGCGCCGGGTCGTCCAGCGGGGAAAAGCCTGCTCCGTCAAAGGCGCCGTGCTGGGACACCTTTCTGCCGCCGTGAAATCCCCAGTCCACCGGCTGTTCCCCCAGATGCATCCGCCGCAGTGCCTCCTGCTTGGGCGGCACACAGTCGTTGCCCAGAACGAGCATACAGGAAAGACCGTTTTGATGGGCGGCTTCAATGTACCGCTCCAGACGCTCCATAAATCCGTCGTGCTCCTCTTGCCAGACAAAGAACTCGGGGATGATGCGGATGGAGTTGAACCCCGTCTGTGCCGCCAAGGCAAGCTCCCGCTGTGCAGTGGCGAACCGCGCCTCGAAGCCGTAGGACTGCCACTGGTCGATGCGGTTGGCGCAGTCACTGCTCATGAAGTTGCACCCGCGGATCCACGGTTTTGCATTGTACCACGCCCAAGCCTTTTCCCGGCTCCATTTTGTTCCCATAGTTTTTCCTCCCAAACAGTCCGTGCTCAGCGCTCTTTTTTTGCAGCTTTTTCCTTTTGTGCGCTTTCGTTGGTGTCGATGCTGTTGCGGTACACCACATAGCGGCAGAAGAGAAACTCCGTCGCCAGATTGCAGACCATGGTGACGGCCAGTACAATGTATTCGTTGACGCCCTTCGTTTCGGCGAAATAGTCCCCCAGCCACGTGGAAACGGGGGTGAACACGCAGTAGTAGCCGAACACCTTGAGCATGGCGACGGGTATGTTGGCGGCGGACTTAAAGGTGAATTTGCGGTTGACGGTGAAGTTGTACAGCACCGAAAGCACCAGCGCCGTCAGATACGCCGGCCAGTAGGGGAGCCGGGCAGCTTCGTTCAGCAGGGTAAAGGTGAGCAACTGGATGATCCCCGCGCCGCAGGAAAACAGGACGAATTTCACGGCACGGACAAGATCTTTTTTTTCGTTCATTTTTTCTCGCTCCTTTTGTATTTTTCGATGGTGCCGTCGGGGAAGATGTATATGCGGTCGCCCACACGCAGATCTTTTTCTATGGCAAGGCGGTCGGGGATTTTGTGGTGGGACTGGGTACCGCCGACGTCCAGCAGTACCAGCGTGACCGTGACCTCGGCGTCCTCGGGGACGCCCTCACAGCCAAAATCCTCCTCCATGATCTCCACGATGACCTGCGCCTGCTCGGCGATGCGCCGATCCCGGGCGGCGCCGACGGAGATGCCGCATCCCATGCCGATGGCCATGCCCATGCACATCCCCACGGACAGGTTGTCCATCACCAGCAGTCCGAACGCCATCCCCAGGCACAGCCCGAGACTGAGCCCCAGACTCATATACAGGCTCTGGTATTTGTTGTCCAGGAAGGACTCCAGCCGGATTTTCTTTTTGCTTTTGTTTTTCATGCGAAAACTCCTTTCATCCTTTACGTCTGCTCAAAGGGCTTGAAGCGCCAAATCCATCAGCGAATCCAGCCGGTCGATCAAGAACAGCGGCACATTGAGAATTTTTCCGTCGAGAGATAGATTCTTCAAAGAAAGCCGGATGGCGAGGGGCGTTGCGGATTCGTACTTTTCCAAATATTTTTTCAGGCTTCTTGCGCCCACATTGGTGCCGGCTTTCGCTTCGACGGGGATAATTTGGTTTTCTTTTTGAATAATAAAATCGACCTCATGCGTGGACTCTGCCCAGTATCTCGGCGGCACTTCATAGCGGTTCCTGAGACTTTGCAGGACGAAATTTTCAGTCAATGCACCCTTAAATTCCGTGAACAGTCGGTTGTTTTCTCGAAAGGCGGAGCTTGCCAAATGGGCGTGCTTGCGAAGCAGCCCCACATCGAGCATATAGATTTTGAAAGCGTCCAGATTGTCATACGCAGAAACGGGCAGTCCGGGCTTGGTGATGCAGTTCACCTTGGTGATCAGCTCGGCGTTGTGGAGCCAATTTAATGCGTTTTCATATTCTCTTGCCCTCGCACCGTTTTTGACGACACTGTACAAAAATTTTTTGTTTTCTCTTGCCAGCTGGGAGGGGAGCGAATCCCAAATCAGCGTGATTTTGGGGACGTCTGCGTGGGGTGCGTGTTTTCCGAAATCCCGGTTGTAGGAGTCCAGAATATCGCTTTGCACCTTTTCCACTGCACGGACATCTCCGTCCTCTGTCCAGACAAGAACCGCCTCGGGCATACCGCCCGTCACAAAATACATTTTCAGTTTTTCTTCCAACGGGACGAAAAAGGCGTCGGGGATCGCTTCGATTCGATCCAGTTGACACAGGTATTCGTAATAGTTTTCATCGCCGTTGGCGATTAAAAATTCCGAAAAGCTCATAGGACCCATTTCCAAAAAATCCACCTTGCCCACCGGAAAACCTTTGGAGAGCAGTAAACCCAAAAGGGAGCCTGCGCAGGCGACATAGTATTCGGGGGCGTCCTCACAAAAATATTTGAGGGCATTGAGCGCATCTTCACACGCTTGGATTTCGTCCAGAATGATCAGGGTATTCGGCGTGATTCTTTGTCCGCTTGCCATGGAAAGGTTTTTCAGGATGCGATGAACATCCTTGGTCTTTTCAAAAAACTGGGCATACTCCGGCTCTTTGTCGAAGTTGAAATACGCAAATCCGTCGGGAAATTCCTTGCCGAACTCCTTCAAGACCCATGTCTTTCCAACCTGACGGGCACCCTTGATGATCAGGGGCTTTCTGCGCTTGGCATTTTTCCATTTTCTTAAATCATCCAGCACAAACCGTTTCATGTCGCACCTGCCTTTGCGGTTTTGTATTCTCTCTTATTATATCCGCCTGCGGACTTTACGTCAAGGAATCTCACATAATTTTATAAAAAAGTGTGATGAAAATCACATGATTCCTAAAAATTACGTGATTTTCTATAACGACTACGAAAAGCCCGACAGTTTTCGATGGGCAAGGAAAAGAACAATGCCGGTTTCACTGCCATTATTTTTCATCTGTATTTTTAAAAATAGCGCACACAATACACTTGCAAGCGCAAATTGACTTAAAGGAGTGAAACGAATCATGGCAAAGAGCGGTAACAGCAATATCGTCCCCGAGGCAAGAGAAGCACTCGACCGTTTCAAGATGGAAGCAGCCAACGAAGTCGGTGTCAACCTCAAGCAGGGTTACAACGGTAACCTGACTTCCAGAGAAGCAGGTTCTGTCGGCGGTCAGATGGTCAAGAAGATGATCGAGGCATATGAAAAGGGCATGAAATAACGTCCCTTTTTCTGCGGAGAGTCCGGCGTTGCAGCCGGGCTTTTCTTTTTTGACAAAATAAGGAAAATGTGTATTGCTTTTCCCTTTTTTTGATGGTATAATGAAAAAAAGATTGGAGGTTTGTCTATGAAAACGCACGATGAGTTATATACCCTCGACTGTTCTGCGACCATTTATCCGTACATCGGTCGAAAAGATCTGAACCAGTCCTTTCACATGGAGGCAGACCTCGACCGGGACGTTGACCCGGAACGGCTGCGGGCAGTCGTTCGCAAGCTGTGTGCGCGTGTGCCGACGATGTTTGTCTGTCTGTACAAGGATGCCCTCGGCTACAAGCTGCGCCATCTGCACGAGACGGACGAGCTTGTCATGCCCCAGCCTGCTGTCATGCACCTGCCCTTCGCCATGGAGGACGGGGAGCCGCTGATCCGCATTTTCTATCGCGGCAACCGGGTGGGCGTGGAGGTTTTCCATGCCGTATCGGACGGCAGCGGTGTGATCACCCTGCTCAAGTCCATCCTTGCGGAGTATTTCCGCAGCATGGGGGAGGATATCCCCTGCACAGACGGCATTCTGTCCCCGCTGGATCCCGTGAAGGAAACGGAAACGGAGGACAGCTTCCGCACCAATTACGAAAAGGGGCACAAGAGCGTCAGCCGTTCCGGCAAGCGGGCGTTCCGTTACCATCCCAACGGTCCCTTTGCCCCTTGGCACCAGACGGAGCTGACCATGCCCCTGAGCGCTGTCAAGGCGGCGTCCAAGTCCTACGGCGCAACGCTGACGGAGTTTTTGACGGCTGTGTACCTGCAAAGCTTTTTGGAGAGCGAGGAGGGGAGCGTCACGAAAAAGCCCATCACCCTGTCTGTGCCCGTCAATCTGCGCAAGCTGTTCGGGTCGGAGACGCTGCGCAACTTCTCCCTCTATTTTCTCGCATCCGTCCCCCGTGCGCAAGAGCGTCCCACATTCCGGGAGATTTTGGATCATGTGAAAAAACAGTTTCAGGAGGGCACGGACAAAGAACTTCTGCACGATATGATCTGCACCAATGCTGCGCAGGCGAGTATGCCCGTGTTCACCTATGCGCCCCGGGGGATCAAGCACTTGATCCTCAAGACAGGCGCCAAGCTGTACGGGGAATGTATGTTCACATCGGTGCTCTCGAACTTGGGCGTTGTCCGTATGCCTGCACAGCTGCAAAAGCACGTTCAGATGTTCCGTGCCGTTCTCGGCCGCACGCCGGAGAACCATATCAAAATGACCGCATACTGCTTCGGCGATGTGTTTGGTATGATGTTTTCCTCCATGCTGGCGTCCAGAGAGATCGAGGAAAACATGAAGCGGCTGCTGGCGGGGCACAGCATTTTCGCCACCATGCAGGCGCACGCCTGAAAAAAATACCGTTTTCCGCTTGACAAACGGGTACGGTGTGCTATAATGAATACATCTTCAGGGCGGGGTGCAAGTCCCCACCGGCAGTAAAAGTCTGCGAGCCGCAAGGCTGAATCGGTGCAATTCCGATACCGACGGTGAAAGTCCGGACGGGAGAGGATGCGCATCGGTGCGGCCGCATGGCTGTGCTGTCCGTTGTTAATATTCCTGCAAACGTCCACCTGACGCTTGCAGGATTTTTTTATTTTCAGGAGGTATTTTTATGGCAAAAACGCAAAAAAACAGTGTCCGTACACTCACGGTATGCGCCATGTTCTGCGCCATGGCATTCGCTTTAACGACGCTGGCGCACTTTGTCCTGCCGCCGCTGTTCCCTGCCGCTGCATGGCTGAAGTATGACCCGAAGGATGTGATCCTTGCCATCAGCGCCCTGCTGCTGGGTCCTCTGCCGGCGCTGGCGATCACGGTGGTCACCTCTGCCTTGGAGACGCTGACCTTCAGCGATACCGGCTGGATCGGGCTTGTGATGAACATTGTCGCCTCCGGCGCATTTATCCTGCCCGGCGCCCTGCTGTATTACAAGCGCCGCACCCTCACCATGGCGGTCACGGGACTGCTGTCCGGGGTGCTGCTGATGACGGGCATGATGCTGCTTTGGAACGTGTTCCTGACGCCCATCTATATGGGGATGCCCCGTGAAGCGGTGGTGGATATGCTCGTCCCCGTGTTCCTGCCCTTCAACATGATCAAAGGTGCGCTCAATGCGGCGATCACGCTGATCCTCTACAAGCCCCTGACCAAGGCGCTGCGCAGTGCGAAGCTGATGCCGGCGTCCGAGGGGAACGCCTCCGGGAAGGGGACAACACTGCGCATGACGCTCATCGCCCTGGCCATCCTCGCCGTGTGCGCCGTCGTCCTGCTGATCCTGAACGGAAAGCTGTAAACGCAGAAAAATATTTTATAAAAATTGCAAAAAACACTTGAAAAAAAAGAAGGCTTATAGTATAATACAAAAGCATTCTTTTGCTGATGTGGCTCAATGGCAGAGCGGCTCACTCGTAATGAGCAGGTTGTCGGTTCGATTCCGACCATCAGCTCCAACCCGTAAATCGTTGTATATCAACGCTTTGCGGGTTTTCTTTTTTCGGCTTTGGGTTCGGTTCAATACGGGAGGAGCGAAAGCATTTGACTTTACACCTCTGCTGGGTACGGCGTCATTTGCGCCGCTGGCAGAAGAAAGCGTTTTCCGGTCTGTCTATATTGACTACGGTATTCCCATGTGGAACGATGGAGAAATAGATATTGCGCCGGAAAAGCTGTATGCAGAGGGCGAAGCGGACAATTTACAGGCGGCAAACTGGAACTGAAAAAGCAGCGGCAGGGCGAAAACCTTGCCGATTTGCCGGTTCTGTTCCTCAACCTTGCGAGTACGTTATCTCGCCGAATTGGGGTGTTTCCAATGGAGGAACACAAATTTTTAGTGATAAAGACAGATAAGGATTGCACTATATTTTTGTGATTTTTGTGCAGTTTGTCACTTGATTTTAGTGGACTATCGTGTTATACTGCCTTATGATGGGAGTGTAGGGGCAGTATGAAACGCTCCCGGAAAGAAGTGATTGCTATGCCTATTCGTTATAAGGGCGATATTATGGGCGCACTACGCGAGCAAGGTTACAGTTCCACAACCTTGCGGAAAGAGAAAATTTTCGGCGAAAAGACAATGCAGGACTTTCGGACAAATGCTGAAATCCCCTATAAGACATTGAACAAGCTCTGCGAGCTGCTGCATTGCAATGTCGGCGATATTGTGGAATATGTGCCGGATAAGACCATAGAATAATCAAGGGGGTATCACAATGAGCAATAAAGAAATGGTACTGCATTTGATTGATTTGCTGCCGGAATACAAGCTGCGCTATGTGATTGCGTATTTGCAAGGCTTGAGTGCGGACGAAGCAGACGACGACACCTACTGTGCGCATCTTGTGGACGAATACGAAAACAGCGCCGACAAAGGTGAATTTGTGTCCTTTGAGGATGCTGCGGCTATGTGCGGGGTAAATCTGGATGCAGTACAAAATTGAGTTTGACAAGCGGGCGATCAAGTTTATTTCCAAACAACCGCAGGCGCAAAAAGAACGCCTGTTCCGTGCGATCTATCGGCTGCCGGACAGCGGCGATATAAAAGCACTGCAAGCACGGAGCGGCTATTATCGTCTGCGAGTAGGCGATTACAGGGTGATCTACACGGTCAACCATGATGTTTTGACCGTGCGTGTCGTGGAAGTTGGAAACAGAGGCGATATCTATAAATAAACAATCCGTATTGTGGCAGGGCGAAAACCTTGCCGCTTCGCTGTACAACACATAGGAAATCACGGTGCGTTTGTGCAGCTTTTTGTTGTTTATTTTCACGAAACGAGCCGAAACGCTTTGCAACGGTAAAGCGGCGGACTCGTTGATACCGTTCCTTATAAAACGTGCGCATAATGCGCAGGGGTCGGTCTGATGCCGACCGACAAAAGAGGTGGATGTATGAAAAAGATCCTTTGTGTGCTTCTGGCAATCGTGCTGTGTGTCGGCTGTGCGGTGTGCGCTTGCGCCACGGACAGCACGGACGGGACAATGCAGAAAACGCTGAACATTATTTCCTTCAACGTGGACGGTCTGCCCATTCCGACAGCGCTGTCCTCCACCAAACGCCCTGCCGCTACGGCAACGAAGCTGATCGCCGAGCAGGTCAATGCGGCGGACTGCGATATCCTTTGCGCGCAGGAGGATTTCAATTACCACGGCACCCTTCGGCGAAACCTTGCCATGTCCTATGCGACAAACACTTCCGGTCCTGCCGTGGTGGGGGACGGGCTGAATATCTTCTCCCGATACCCGATCTACAATGTTGCCCGTGAAGCGTGGGAGAGCGCCTACGGTGTTTTCGACTGTGGCTCAGACGAGCTGACGCCCAAGGGGTTCCTCTGCTGTACGGTGGAAATTGCAGACGGTGTTTTCGTGGACGTCTACACCTTGCATGCAGACGCATGGGAGGACGACGCCTCCATGCAGGCGAAAGCGGATCAGTTTGACCAGCTCAGCCGATGGATCGAGCGCTATTCCGCAGACCGTGCCGTGATCCTGACGGGGGATTTCAACACCAATTATTCCGTGTTCCGCGAGGGGTACAGGAACGGAAACTACAAGGTGGATCTTTGCCAAAAGCTTTTGGACAATTTTGTGCACAAAGGCTTCAAGGACGCATGGGTCGAGTACAACAACGGCGGAAACTACGACTTTACCTACGGGGAGATGTACGCCCGTTACGGCTGCAACTATCCCCGGGTGTGGGACACCCTCGACCATGTGTACTATCGGGATGGCGCCGGCGTTTCCTTTGACTTGGTGCAGGCGGCGTACAACGACTTCGACTGCGAGGAAATTACATGGGCGGGGCATCTTTCCGACCATGCCGCCGTGTGCGTGACGTTGAACTGTACGATTGACCCCGATGCGGCATCGGCGCCGCAGACACTGAACAAAGAGATTTTCAACCCGATGCGCTATGTTGCCGAGGGGACATTCCGTATTTTCCGCACCCTTTGGGTCGCCCTGACGCACATCCCGGCGCTGATTCGGGACGGTCTTGACTGGCTGAAATAAACGATTTAACGGAAAATTGTTGGATTTGTGCTTCGCACCGGGGAACCCCCGGCGAGGGTTCCCCACGCCAA
>JBJEQK010000119.1:0-2379 GCA_051881715.1 Acutalibacteraceae bacterium | reverse complement strand
GAATCCGCAAGCCTTTAAAAAGGCTTGACCGAAACTTTTAATCCCACAAAAATCCATGATAAACTGTTTTCTAAAATTATAACATACTTTTTCCCGATATGCAAGTGGGGAAAAGGAAAACAGGCGGGAGAAGGATCCCGCCTGCATATTGCAACAGACCTTACGCCGCCTTTTTCTTGGAAAGGACGATATTGGTGATGATGCCGAGGATCAGGGCGCAGGCAACCTCTGTCAGCGTGACCTGACCGATCTTCAGCGTCATGCCGCCGATGCCGGCGATGAGAATGACGGAAACGACAAACAGGTTCTTGTTGTCGCCGAGGTCAACATTCTGGATCATCTTCAAACCGCTGACGGCGATGAAGCCGTACAGGGCGATACACACACCGCCCATGACGCAGGACGGGATGGTGGCAAGGAATGTGACGAAGGGACCGAAGAAGGAAATGACGATCGCCATGATTGCCGTGGCCACGATGGTGACCACGGAAGCGTTGCCGGTGATGGCGACACAGCCGACGGACTCACCGTAGGTCGTGTTGGGGCAACCGCCGAAGAATGCACCGACCATGGAACCGACGCCGTCACCCAGCAGAGTTCTGTGCAGACCCGGCTCCTCCAGCAGTTCGGAACCGATAACGCTGGACAGATTCTTGTGGTCAGCGATATGCTCGGCGAACACAACGAACGCCACGGGAATGTAGGCCACGGCGATGGTTGCAATGTACTTCGCATCAATGACGCTCAGACCCTTCGCCGCCTTGAGGAAGGAGAAATCGGGCAGCCACTGCATATTCTGGAACAGGGAGAAGTCGATGATCTTGAGCGCATCGTTGCCGGTTTTGGTGCCGATGAGCGTGAGGACAGCGGCCACACCGTAGCCCGCAAGAATACCGATGACAAAGGGAATGAGCTTCGCCATCTTTTTGCCGAACACGGAGCAGATCATGACGACAAACAGCGTCACCAGACCGCACAGCAGACCGAGCCAGTACTTGGTGCCGTAGGTGGTCACATCACCCACCGTGGTGGAATACTTGAGCACGTCGCCGATGGCATTGCCCGCAAGGGAAAGTCCGATGATCGCCACCGTGGGACCGATAACCACGGGGGGCATGAGCTTGTTGATCCATGCGACACCGGCGAACTTGACAACCAGTGCGATCACGACGTATACAAGACCTGCGAAGATGGCGCCGAGGATGATGCCGGCATAGCCCGCCTCCACAGAGACAGCGCCTGCAAACGCGGCGAACATGGAGCCCAGGAACGCAAAGGAGGAACCCAGGAACACGGGACTTTTAAATTTGGTGAATAGCAGATACACGATGGTACCTACACCTGCGCCGAACAGCGCAGCGGACTGGGACATCCCGTTGCCGACGATGGACGGCACCGCAATCGTTGCCGCCAGAATGGCAAGCAGCTGCTGGAACGCAAAAATGAGCAGCTGTCCGAACTTCGGCTTGTCTTTCACACCATAAACAAGTTTCATTTACACAACCTCCAAGAATTTTTATTAAAGCAGTCTCCTGCGTTTAACCGTTGTTGTCGGAGAGCATGACGGCATTGGCACCGTCGTACCGCTCGATCATGACGGCGATGGATTCACTGCGGGATGTGGGGACATTTTTGCCCACATAGTCCGCCCGGATCGGCAGTTCCCTATGTCCCCTGTCCACCAAAATCGCCAGCTGTATCTGCGACGGGCGTCCCATGGCAAACACCGTCTCGATGGCGGCTCTTGCCGTGCGCCCGGTGTAGAGCACATCGTCCACCAAAACCACCTTTTTGTCCGTGACCGGAAGCTTCGGATTGCCGTCCGCCACGACGGGATTGTCGGTGATGCGGGTCAGGTCGTCCCGGTAGAAGCTGATGTCGATGCTCTCGCACGGCACACGGACACCCTCGATTTTTTCGATGTTGTCCCGGATGATCTGCGCCAAATCAGCGCCTCTGCGGCGAATGCCCAAAAGCATCAGGTCATCCGTGCCGCGGTTTTTTTCGGTGATCTCGTGGGCAATGCGCATGAGCGCACGGCGCATTGCCGCCTCGTCCATGATCTGCGCCTTGTACGTCATACGCCCACCTCCGAAAAAGATAAAAGCTCCTGCCGGCATACTGCGGCAAGAGCTGAAACATCCCTGTATTCCGGCATCTCTGTACCGCTTAAATCCTGCTACGGCAATATCATACTCGCATTGCAAATCAATGTCAAGAAAAACGGCGAAGGTTTTTGGATTTTGTCGAATCGCACAAACCGAGTACGGCAAGATACTACATTTTTGACAAAAAGAAAACAGCCGTACAAGATGTTGTACGACTCAGACTGTCGAAAAACCGTGTTTTGCGATTAGGCAAGACACGCTTTTTTGGTTA
>JBJEQK010000118.1:0-10339 GCA_051881715.1 Acutalibacteraceae bacterium | reverse complement strand
ACCACATAATCGAAAAAAAGCCCAGCTTTTACTGGACTTTTTCGACAGTCTGCGCCGTACAAGATGTTGTACGACTGTCTGCCATGAAGCGAAATTACTGCTCGGCGTAAACGCTGACCTTTTTGCGATCCTTACCCATTCTCTCGAACTTGACCTTGCCGTCAATGAGGGCGAACAGGGTGTCGTCCTTGCCCTTGCCGACGTTGGTGCCGGGATGGATGTGGGTGCCGCGCTGACGGACGAGGATGTTGCCCGCAAGGACAAACTGACCGTCTGCTCTCTTGGCGCCGAGTCTCTTGGATTCGGAGTCACGACCGTTCTTGGTCGAACCCATACCTTTTTTATGAGCGAAAAGCTGAATGTTGATTTTAAGCATTTTCTTTACCTCCATAGATTACTTTCAGTTGTTTCGGATACTGTCGGGACAATTCCCGCACATGGAGCGAAAAACCTTTCAGCAGGGGCTGCACCTTTTCTGCGTCCTCTGCGGAAAGCCGCACCGCCATACTGCCGTCGCCGACCTGTGCGTCACACGGGACATCGTAGATCTCGGTGAGGGTGTTCGCCGTCATATAGGCCGCCGAGGAAACCGCCGCGCACAGAACGTCCTGCCCGTGGGGGGCGAGACCTGCGTGACCGCGGACGGAAAAGCCGGTGAGGGAATCTCCATCAATAGAAAACCGAACGGTTATCATTTAGGCGTTGATCGCAGTGATCTCGATCTTGGTGTAGGGCTGTCTGTGACCCATCTTGCGCTTCTCGTTCTTCTTGGGCTTGTAGGTCATGACGGTGACCTTCTTGGCCTTGCCGTTCTTGATGACCTTTGCGGTGACGGAAGCACCGGCTACGTAGGGAGCGCCTGCGGTGAAGCCTGCATCCGTGGATACGCCGACAACGGTGTCGATGGTGATTTCAGCATCTGCTTCAACATTCATCTTTTCGATGAACAGGGTGTCGCCGGCCTCAACCTTATACTGCTTGCCGCCGGTTTCGATGATTGCGTACATGAGTTTACCATTCCTTTATACAAGACTCGCTATTCGGGGGTGCGGAATACTCCGACTTGACGGCATAGCTATGCCACCCACAATACGCGGCTTTAATACTTTACCACAAGATTCTTTATTTGTCAACTGTTTTTTGCATTTATTTTTCGGGATTCAGACTTTCCAGGTACTCGTCAAAGGTGATGGACTTGTCGTAGAAGCTGCCCGCCGTCACGTCGATGATGCGGTTGGCGATGGTCTGGACAAACTGGTGGTCGTGGGAGGTAAAGAGCACCGTTTCGGGGAACCGGATCACGCCGTCGTTGAGGGAAGCGATGGACTCCAAATCGAGGTGGTTGGTCGGCTCGTCAAACAGCAGTACGTTGGCGCCGGACAGCATCATCTTGCACAGCATACAGCGCACACGCTCGCCGCCGGAGAGCACCTTCGCCTGCTTGGTCGCTTCCTCGCCGGAAAAGAGCATTCTGCCCAGCCACGAACGCACATCCGACTCGAAGATAAGGTCGGAATAGCGGCGCAGCCAGTCGATCAATGAATCCTCGCACCCGTCGAAAAAGGCGGAGTTGTCGCTGGGGAAGTACGCTTGGGAGGTGGTCACGCCCCACTTGAATGTCCCCTCGTCCGGCTCGACTTCGCCCATCAAAATCTGGAACAGCGTGGTCTTTGCCAAAGAATCCGTACCCACAAAGGCAACCTTATCGTGGGGTCGGATGGTGAAACTGACATTGTCCAGCACCTTGCGGCCGCCCACGGTCTTGCTGATGCCGGAAACGGTCAGCACCTCGTTGCCGATCTCCCGGTCGGGCTTGAACGCCACATAGGGAAAGCGTCTGGAGGACACGGGCATATCCTCGATCACCAGATTTTCCAGCAGCTTCTTGCGGCTGGTCGCCTGCTTGGACTTGGAGGCATTGGCGCTGAACCGGGCAATAAATTCCTGCAATTCCTTTGCCTTGGCCTCCGCCTTCTTGTTCTGTTCCCGCAGCTGGCGCTGTGCCATCTGGGTGTACTCGTACCAGAAGTCGTAGTTGCCAACGTACATCGTCACCTTGCCGTAGTCGATGTCCACGGTGTGGGTGCAGACCTTATTCAGGAAGTGGCGGTCGTGGGACACCACAATAACGGTGCTTTCCAGGTCAATGAGAAATTCCTCCAGCCAGTTGATCGCCGCCAAATCCAAGTGGTTGGTCGGCTCATCCATGAGCAGGATATCCGGATTGCCGAACAGCGCCTGTGCCAAAAGCACCTTCACCTTGATTTCGTTGGGCACGTCCGCCATCTGCATCCCGTGGTACTCGTTGGTGACGCCCAGACCGTTGAGCAGAATTTCCGCGTCGCTCTCGGCGCTCCAGCCGCCCATTTCGGCAAACTCCTCCTCCAGAATGCTCACACGCATTCCGTCCTCCTCGGAGAAATCCTCTTTCATATAGATGGCTTCTTTTTCGTCCATGATCGCGCACAGCTTCGGATTGCCGAGCAGTACGGTCTTGATCACATCGTAGGCATCAAAGGCGAAGTGATCCTGCCGCAGAACGGAGATGCGTTCCCCGGGGGTGACGATCACCTGCCCCTTTTGCGGCTCGATCTCGCCGGACAAGATCTTCAAAAACGTGGATTTCCCGGCGCCGTTGGCACCGATCAAGCCGTAGCAGTTGCCGTTGGTGAACTTGATGTCCACGCCCTTAAACAGCTCCCTGCCGGAATATTGCAGACCCACATTGACTGTACTAATCAAAACTTGTTCTCCTTTATCTCAATGGTTTTTCTTGTATATATCATAGGTGCGTTTCGCGCACGCAGAAATTTTGGCGGGGTGGAAGTCCAAAACAGACGAATAGAGCGTATCGTGCAATGGCTCGGAAAGGTGCTTCGGAATCGCTTCTGCGCCGAGCATGGCACCCATGACGGAGCCGACCGTGGCGCCGTTGCAGTCCGTGT
Source organism: Acutalibacteraceae bacterium (assembly GCA_051881715.1). GTDB lineage: Bacteria > Bacillota > Clostridia > Oscillospirales > Acutalibacteraceae > UBA1425. Next base: position 7,394 of record JBJEQK010000118.1, on the reverse strand, counting down.
CCCAGCCTGCGCCCACGGCGATGGAGACCGTTTTCAAAAAGTCTCCCTCCCCCATCAGCAGCGCCGCCACGCAGACGGCGGCATTGTTGTTGGTATGGACGGGGTGCAGAGTACGGAATCTGTCCCAGAGAATCGTATACAGCTCCTCCGGCGTTGCGGCACGTTCCGCCGCATCCATCGAGAAACGGATGTCCGCATATAATCTCGACGTTTGCGGGATGACAGACAGGGCGATCTCCACACAGCGTTTTCTGTCCCTTTCGGTGAACGCCGCTGCGATCAGCGCCGCACAGAACATGGCGCCGTAGACACCGTTTTTGGTGTGAGAAAAGCGGGCGTCCTGATAGGCGCTCTTGGCCGCCGCCAAAGGATCGCCGGCGTTGTAGTAGCCGTAGTGATCCACACGAATCTGCGCGCCGATCCACTCCCTGTAAGGGTTGCGTGTTCTGCGGCAGAACGCAACCTGTTCCTCCGGGTCATCCAACTCGCAGATGTAGCTGTTTTGCATGGCGACATACTCCGCCGTAAAGACCATGGATTTGGTCAGGTGGCGGTGCCACATATCCGCCACCTCCCGGGCGGTGAAGTCGTTGCCGTACTGCTCGTTCATTAAAAGTCCCAGCACCAAATAGCGGATATCATCGTCGCTCTCGGCAAAAGTGATGTTCTCCCGGGTGCTCAAGGGACAGCATACGTGCAAGCCGTCCTGCTTTGCCGCAGAATGCGCACGGATATAGTCTGTCGGCGGGAACGCATCGCCCGCTCCCTGCTGCCAGCGCCGGATATATTCCCAGCCGTCCATGGTACTGTCCCCGCCGGTAAAGGGGGACGTTTCCACAGGTTTTCCGAGGATGCAGCCGATGATCCTGCCGAGCCATGCGCCGTGAAAACGGGAGAACAATGTCTCGTCATCAGGCGACATTTTATAGGTACAGCCGGTGGAGGCTTGCAGAATTTCCTCCAACCCATCCGGCTCCGAAAACGGAAAATCCTCGCAAACCGTCAGGGCATCCAGCTCTTTGTAAATGCGTTCGAGTTCGTCCCTGTCCGCATTTTGCAAACGCTCTGTATAGTCGGGTACAACGCAGCCCTCCTGTGTGCGCTCGACGATTTCCGCTTGCACCAATTCTTTCAGTTTAAATCCACCGATCATATTCTATCCTCGCTTGCGTTCCATTGCATCGGCAACGGTATTTTTCTTTTGTCTGTTCAAATGCTGAATAAACTCGGCGATCTGCTCGTGCACACGGTCGATCTCTTTCTCGAACTCCTGTGCCGACAGCCGCAGTACGCCGTACCGCACGGCAGAAAGCTGGATCAAGCCGTCCGACGTGACCACACGGACGTTGTAGTTTTTGCCGATGTCTGCCACCAGCTTTTCGATGTAAGCGTCCCCTGTCTCCCGCTCCTTGGTGTAGGCGACGTGGATATTGTGGTAGTCAAAGCGCCTTCCCGCATTGCCGGCGACCATATAGGCGTCGAACACCAGCACCACTTCGCTCTCGGTATAGGCTGCGTAGTTGCTCAAAACGTGCATCAGCGTCTCTCTGGCGGCATCGAGATTTGTGTCCGCCAGCGCCTGGAGATCCTGCCAGGCAAAGATGACATTGTAGCCGTCCACGATGAGATACTTTTTGCGCTTGTCCAGCGCCACATCCGTTTGCTGCATATCCGCTTTCGCCCGCACAGGACGATAGAGGTTGGACGTCTGCCGGGCGGGACCGAATTCCCGGGTCATGATCTGCTCCAGCTCCTTGTCGTCGATGTGGAAATTCCGCCGGTTCAAGACAGGTCTGTACGGATCCTCTTCCTTTTTCAGGCACGATTCAATGTGCATATATTCCGGCACCTTGTCCCACTTGACGGGGAAGCCGCTCCCGTGGGCACAGAACACGGAATCGGGGGAATTTTCCAAATCGCTCTCGGCATCATACGCCGTCGCTTCGATCACGCTGTCCGCATCGTGGCAGACATCGTAGCCGCAGACGGTCAGCATCAGCCGCCCGCGTCCCCCCGTGTACGCCGCCACCTCCGAGGCGTAGCCGTTGAGCGCCGTCACCGGCGCAGTGCCCCGCAGGATCATCACGCCGCCCGCATCCTCCGGCGCAGAAAACTCGCCGTTTCGGGCACGGATATCGCTGATGGCACGACCGATCTGCTCTTGCGGCACCTCCAGACGGAAGCTGTAGTACGGCTCGAGCAGGACGGACTTCGCCTGCATCAGCCCCTGTCGCACGGCGCGGTAGGTGGACTGGCGGAAATCGCCGCCCTCCGTGTGCTTGAGATGCGCCCGCCCTGCGGCAAGGGTAATTTTCATATCGGTAATGGGCGAGCCGGTCAGCACGCCCAAATGCTGTTTTTCCGCCAAATGGCTCAAAATCAGCCTCTGCCAGTTGCGATCCAGCACATCCTCACTGCACCGGGTGGCAAAATGCAGTCCCTTGCCCCGTTCCAGCGGCTCCAAAATGAGGTGTACCTCGGCGTAGTGCCGCAGGGGTTCGTAGTGACCCACGCCCTCCACGGTGTTTTCGATGGTTTCCTTATATAGCACTCTGCCGCTGTCAATGGTCACATCCACACCGAAACGCTGGGCGATACAGCTGCGCAGGATCTCCGTTTGGATCTCGCCCATCAGTCCCACATGGATCTCCTGCAAATGGCTGTTCCATGTGATGTGCAGCTGCGGATCCTCCTCCTCCAGCAGACGCAGCTTCGGCAGGAAGTCCTTGGCATCTGTTGTGGGCGGCAGCACGATGCGGTAGTTCATGACCGGCTCGATCACGGGATCGCCCGAGGCCTGCTCCATGCCCAGTCCCTGTCCGCCCCGTGTGTTTTGCAGTCCTGCAACAGCGCAGACGCCGCCTGCTTCCACGGCATCCGCCGTGATAAATTTTTCGCCGGAATAGATGCGGATGGCGCTGACCTTTTCGCTTTGCCCGTCCAAAGTCAGCTCGTCCCGCACACGCAGTGTCCCGCCCGTCACCTTCAGGTGCGTCAGGCGTGTGCCCGAGGGGTCATGGGTGATCTTAAACACCTTTGCGCCAAAGGTATTTGGGTACTCCCGTGTGACGGTGTAGCGCCGCAGGGCGTCCAAAAAGGGGTCGATGCCCTCCAGCTTCAAGCCAGAGCCGAAAAAGCAGGGAAAAATCATACGTGCGCCGACAAGCTGCGCAAGGTCCTCGTCGGACACCTCGCCCGTTTCCAGATACTTTTCCAAAACATCTTCCCGGCACATGGCCGCCGCTTCGCTGCGTGCGTCCACGCAATCCTCGGAAAAATCGATACAGTCCGGGGACAAATCCCGCCGAAGTTGAGAGAGGATCTCCTCCCTCGAAGCACGGGCAAAGTCCATCTTGGTGACAAAAATAAAGGTCGGAATATGGTAGATCTGCAAAAGATTCCAAAGCGTCAGCGTATGGGACTGGACACAGTCGGTACTGCTGATGACGAGCACGGCATAGTCCAGCACCTGCAAGACCCGCTCCGCCTCGGCAGAGAAGTCCACGTGACCCGGAGTGTCCAGAAGGGTCACTTCCAGCCCGTCCAGCTCCAAAACCGCCTGTCCCGCAAAGATCGTGATGCCCCGCTCCCGCTCCAGAGCATGGGTATCCAGAAGCGTGTCACCCTTATCGACACGCCCCAGCTTGCGAATTTTCCCGGTTTTGTAGAGCATCGCTTCCGCAAGGGTGGTTTTGCCTGCATCCACATGGGCAAGGATCCCGATCACCGATTTTCTCATAGACAGACTCCGGCAGTTTATTTCACATTATACTATCATATCCACCGCAAAAAAGCAAGAAAAAAGGGACAGCCCGTCCAAAGACGAACTGCCCCGCAGGGTTCATTGCTTAATACTTGAAGTTGTCGAACTTGACCGTCGTGGTGGCGGAGCCGGTCGCCGTGCTGATCTTGGCGATCAGGTACTTCACTTCGTTGAGCACCACGGAGAAGTTGAAGCTGATATCCAGCTTTTCCAGCTTGCCGGTTTCGGCGTCGATGACCGCCGTGATCTTGGCGTTGGAGGTCTTGCCGGTACCGCTCTTGACGGAAGCCTCGTCCAGACCGTTCAATGCTTTGTAGATGTTTTCGGTGGTCTTGTAGTCGTAGGCGCTCTTGTCGGAATTGCCGACATACAGACCGCAGCGGTTCAGCGGGGAATTGTCGCTCATGGCGCCCTCGGAGGCGGAGTTGGAGCCGTCCTTGAGGGTCATGGTGATGGTGTACTTGCCGTTCTTCTCGGTGCAGGTGGCGGAAGTGACATCGCTCTCCGAGAGGTTGGATTTGCTCATATATTCGGACTTGCCCTTGTTGTTGGTGTAGGTCTTGGTGCCCTCACCCAAGAAATCCTTGACCGCATCGGCCGCCGCCTTGATCTTCAAAACTGCGCCGCCCTCCAGCTGGTTGACGGTGGTGACACGGGTCTTGGAATAGCCCGCCTTGGCGGAAATTGCGCCGTTGACGGCATCGTTGTAGGTCTTTACGATCTCCTTCTTGGTGGTGGGAACGGACGCCTTGGTCATCTCCGCCGGTGCCGTTGTGGTGGTCGCTTTGGTTGTCGCCGCCGTTGTGGTCGCCTCGGTGGTGGTTGCAGTGGTCGTCTCGGTCGTCGCCTCGGTTGCGGCAGCCGTCTCGGTCACGGTGTCGGAAACTTCCTCTGTGCTCTGCGGCGCAAACGCTGTGGTCTCGGGCGCATCGGTGACGACTTCGGAAGCCGGCGCCGTGGTCTCGGGCGCTTTGTCGCCGCCGCAGGATGTGAGCAGTGCCACGCAGCCCGCTGCCAGCGCAAGCACAAGTACAAGTGCAAGAACTTTCTTCATTAGTTTTCCTCCAAAACTGATAAGATTGCGGCATAACCGCCTTTTTATTTTACAATGATTCCGGCGTCCTTGTCAATAGCCTTGCCGCATTGCGCCATATTTTTCGCACATTTTCAAGCTTGTGTACTGATATACATCACACGTTCTGATGTCTGTTTTTTTACATTTAACTTTAATATGTTCAAAAACATTGACAGAAAGCCTCGAAAATGTTATAATTTTGTAACCATTGGAGAATACGGGGTGAAACCATGAAGCCGGAAAAATATTATGACGTTCCCGAACTGCGCACCCTGCGTGAGATCATCGAATACGGTACACAGCGCGGACAGGACAAAAAGCAGTTTATGTACACCGATGCCCGCGGCGAAGTCTGCACCGCCACCTTTAACCAGACGTGGCAGAAGCTGCGTGCTTTGGGCAGTTATTTGCTCAGTCTCGGGCTGGAGGGCAAAAAGATCGCCATCCTCAGCGAAAATTCCTACGAGTGGATCGTGGTCTACTACGCCATCCTCGCCAGCAAAAACATCGCCGTGCCGCTGGACAGCAAGCTGGACACGGACGAGCTGACCCATCAGCTGACCAACTGTGCCGTTGACGGCATATTCTACTCGGACAAGTACGCTTCCAAGGTGCAGGCGCTGGGCGGCATCATCCCCGCACACGCTTTCCGCATCGCTGAACTGCCGCAGCTTTTGGAAAAAGGCGCCGCTTCGGACGGCTCTGCTTTCGATACACTGCAAATTACTCCCGATGATCTTGCCTGCATCGTCTACACCTCCGGCACCACTGCCAAAAGCAAGGGCGTCATGCTGTCCCACGGCAATGTCGCCTCGGACGTGGTGGCCTCCTGCCGGGTGATGAAGGGCGGTCACGCCATCGGCTTCCTGCCGCTGAACCACACCTACTCCTGGGTGGGCGCCCTGTTTTCGGGCTACATTCTGGCGGAATGGGGCTATATCTGCCCGAGCCTGAAAACCATTTCTGACGATATCCAAACCTACCATCCCCAGAACTTTTCCGCCGTTCCGCTGGTCGTGGAGACGATCTATGACCGCATTTGGCGCACAGCACGCAAAACCGGCAAGGACGCTGTGCTGAAAAAGGGCATCCGCATCAGCCGTTTCCTTTTAAAACTCGGCATCGACTGCCGCAGAAAGCTGTTCAAAACCATCCACGAGCAGCTCGGCGGCAATCTGGAGCTGATCGTCTGCGGCGGCGCCGCTCTGGATCCTGCCCACGAACAGTTCATGCAGGACATCGGCATCACCGTCATCAACGGCTACGGCATCACGGAGTGCTCCCCTGCCGTCACCTGCAACCGTGTAAACAATTTCAAGCCCGGCAGTGTCGGTCTGCCCCTGCCGTGCAACGAGGTCAAGATCCACGACCCCGATGAGGACGGCGTGGGCGAAATCTACGTCCGCGGCTCCAACGTCATGGTCGGGTACTACAACGACCCCGAAGCCACCGCCGCCGCCTTTGACGGCGACTGGCTGCGAACGGGTGACTTCGGCCGCATGGACGAGGACGGTTTTTTGTACTTTGTGGGCAGAAAGAAAAACCTGATCGTACTTTCCAACGGCAAAAATGTCTCCCCCGAGGAGCTGGAGGACAGACTGTCCCGCATCCCCTACGTCCGGGAAGTGCTGGTTTACGAAGAGGAGCGCAGGATCACCGCCGAGTTCTTTTTGGACGAAGAGGATCCCGAAGCCAGAATCCGGCTGAAAGAGGATGTCCGTGCGCTCAACCAAACGCTCCCCTCTTTTAAGCAGATCCAGAAAACCAAGATTCGGGACACGGAGTTCCCCAAAACCACCACCCTCAAGCTGATCCGTGCCAACAGAGACGCATGACCCTTCCTGCGTCTACTGTTCATACATCTCCATATGCAGCGGAAGCACCGGAGGATCATCTCCCCCGATGCTTCTGCTTTTTCTTTTGCTGTTTAAGCGCAAACAGGCGCTGCTGTTCGGCAAGCTTTTCTGCACGGCTTTTCGTCTTGCGCTCCTGCTTGTTCTGCTCGCACTGCAGCTGCAAAGCCTGCTGTGCTTTGGTGCCTGCAGCACAGTTTTGCAGCTGCTTTTTCACGTCTCGCTGCAGCCGTTTCGGATTTTGCTTGTCCTGCTTGACGTACGCCTCGACAGCGGGACTAAACCGCAGACTGCTGTAGTGCCGCAGCACAAAGTCATACACTTCGCCGTCCTTGGGCTCTGCACCGAACGTCACCTTGCACGCCGAGAGCTTTCCGTCCTCGACCCGCTCAAAGACGCCGACCCAAAACGGATCCTCAAAATACACGGTCAGTCTGCTGATGGTCTTGTCCATACTTTTCCCTCCCTTTTGTAAAAGGACAAAGAATGGACAACCCGGAGGGGCAGGTTACTTACCCTGCGCAAGGCAGGACGGCCGGGCTACCTACCGGCTCTGGGGACGGAGTGTCCCGTTGCGTTTTTATCTTTGTCTGTATCACGCCACACGGCGGGATAACCTTTTTAGGGTTCATCACGGAGTTTTGTGGGAATAAAAGTTTCGGTCAAGCCTTTTCAAAGGCTTGCGGATTCCAAAGGCGGCGCC
>JBJEQK010000117.1:0-10354 GCA_051881715.1 Acutalibacteraceae bacterium | reverse complement strand
TTCATGTCCTTTGCCATTCCACTCCCTCCATTCACCCGGAAGGATTCCGCTTTGGTGGGGTCGTTATCGATCAGATGATAAACTCTATATTTCTCGGGAGCGTAAGGGTTGCCGTGATCATCCAGCGGCAGGGGCAGGCGCAGGGTGACGGTGTAACCGCTCTTGGGCTGTAGGGGTTGTCCGTGCGCATTTTGCACCTGAATGTTATACGACTTCTGCACCTGTACATAGCCGCTGACGGTGATGCCGAATTCCGGCAGGGTCTTGTCGCTTTCGGACACGATCAGATGCGCATCCTCATCAAAGCACCCGGGGGTACATTCCGCCTGTACCGTGCCCGTGATACCGTCAAACTTCGGGAGTTCAGGCTCTGCGGCGCCGTGTCCGTCGCAGACACGAAATTCGATGCTGTTCTCCTCGGCGTATTCCTTGGCATAGCACTCTGCCGTGTCAGAACAAATGTAGGCAGAAGAATTGCCCAAAATGGATACTCCGATATTCGTAACACTGGCGGGGATGTGGACGTAGTTCAGGGAAGAACAATCCGCAAATGCATCACCCCCGATACTTGTTACATCATCCGGGACCGTGATACTTGTTAGAGAGGGACAGTGTGAAAATGCCCAATTTTCAATGCTTGTTACACTGTTCGGAAGTACGATGCTTGACAATGAACCGCAACAGCAAAACGTTGCCCACCCAATGTTGATCAATTCTTCTGGGAGTGTGATGTTCGTCAGGCCAGTACACTGGTAGAATGCCCTCGCTCCGATAATTGTGACGCTGTTCGGAATTGTGATACTTGTCAAGGCTGTGCAAGCATAGAAAGCCTCATCTGCTATATACATGGTTCCGTTCTTGACCGAATAGATTCCTGCGATATCATTATACGCTGCAATTAAGTGCCGACCAATATACAGCACATTGTCCGTCCAGTTGGATTTATCGTTATAGAAACCTGTTTCAGAAAATGCACGCCCCCCTATGTTCGTCACACTGTCGGGTAGTTTGATTCCGATCAAAGAGATACAGCCATAAAATGCATACGCCCCTATACTCGCAACACTGTTTGGGATCATAATTTCGGTCAGGGAAGTACAGTCCTCAAATGTCCGCTCCCCAATGCTTATCACATTGTCCGGAATCGTGATTTCGGTCAGAGATGTGCTGTTATAGAATGCATAATCCTCTATGTTCGTCACACCGTTTGGAATCGTGTATTCTTTTAGCTCATTACAGGCAGGAAACTGAATTAACGTAGTTTTGTTTTTATTAAATAGTACCCCTTCCCAATCGCTCGAATAAAATTGGTTTTTTGGATCGACCGCAATATTTGCCAAGGAAATACATCGCCCGAGTGCACACTTCCCAATGCTCGCTACACTATTCGGGATTGTGATATCAGTCAAGGAAACGCAGTCAATAAATGCAGCATCCCCAATGCTTGTCACGCTGTTCGGGATGGTGATGCTCGTCAGGGAGGTACAGTAATAGAATGCATTATTTCCAATACTTGTCACACTGTCTGGGATGGTAATGTCGGTTAAAGAGGGACAGTACTCAAATGCACTTTCTCCAATACTTGTCACACCATTAGCAATTTGCACTTTTTGAATGACAGAGCGATAATCGTGCCAAGGAACATCCCCCATCTCCCCTGTTCCTGTGATGGCAAGGGTGCCAGTTTCGGTGTCCAGTGTCCATGTCAGATTCTTGCCGCAGGTGCCGCTGTAGCTTTCGGCGCTGGCGGTCAGGGGGAAGCCGCCGGGGAAGTTCATTCCCATCGGTGCGGACAGAAGCATCAGGGCGCAAAGCAGTGCCGCTGTGATTCTGCGGAATGTTGTTTTTTTCATGTTGTATCTTCCTTTCTCCATTCACAAACCAATAAATATATTGTATGGTCTATACTCTGTTTTGTCAATTATGAATCTGCAAAAGTTTCATCTCCTTTTCCTGCATTCCGCACCCAGCCGTGCGGCAAACCATGCAAGGGGTTTTGTGCTTTCAGAATTTTTGCGGATCTCTCCTGCCATCGCCATGCCGATGCCCAACAGGGTCGGCAAAAAAATCAGACTGTAAATAAGAAACGCTGTCATTTTCATCTTCCTTTCCTGTGCTGTACACCTATAAGACAATCGAAAGCAGGAAAAGGTTCGATGTTTTTTGTAAAAAATTGAAATTTTTCGCAAAAAAAGAACTGCACCCCTTTCGGAATGCAGTTGCGCAACTTTATTGCTTAGCGAACGCCCAGATATTCCTCCAAGCACTGGCCGCTGGCTTTGATCTTTTTGGCGTTTTCCACGCCCACATACCGCCAGTGCCACGGCTCATAGGTGATCTCCGTGATGTCCTGCTTGTCTTTGGGGTAGCGCAGGATGAAGCCGTAATCCGCCGCATTTTCTTGCAGCCAGCGGAACGCCTGCGTCTGTTCAAACTCCACGTCCAGCGAGATGATATCCATCGCGATGCCCGCATTGTGTTCGCTGGTGCCGGGCGGCAGGATGATCTTCGCCGCCATCTGTGTGGCCTCCGCCTTGCTGTAGCCCTGGTTTACATATTTTTGAATCTTGTTTTCAAAGTTTGTTTTCTGGGTGGAAATTCTGCGATGCCCGGACAGGGGTGTCAGGGTGATGCCGTCTGCCTTGGCGGCATCGTACATCTTTTGGTAATACGGCGCCACGCGGGCATCCATGCGCACGCCGGAGCCTTTCACCGCCTCCGCCAATTCCGGGGAATAGTCCTGGGGCAGGATGTAGTTGCGGTTGACCAAAAGCAGAGTGTAGTCCACGTCCATGTTGGCCGCCTGCGGCGTAAAGCCGGCGTAGGCGTAGGCATAGTCCTCCCCTGTACCGTAGCTGTGCACGGTAGTTCCGGCACTCGTGCCCGCCGCTGTGTTCGTTGTGGATGCAAAGATGGTTGCCGTGGGGTCGGACACGGTGCCTGCGGCACTATTCGTGGTATTCGGGAACGCCGGCGCAGCCTCGCTCTGCGCATCGTATTCAATCGGCACCGTGGGATAAAAATTGTCGAATTTTCCCAGTGCCTGCGTCTCCTCCCGGGCAGAGGACGTCACAAAGCCGCTTTCCTCCGCCTTTTGTATCGCCTGCTTTCGGCGTCCCACAGCCAGTCCCACCACGACGACCACCGCCGTCAACAGGACGATGCAGACACCTGCGAGCCGGTTATTCTTCCTTTTTCGCTGCATATCGTTGGCCTCCCATAGAAGTACAATACCATTGTACCCAATGTTCTGCCCCATGTCAATCTTTTTTGCGGTTTTGCCTGTTCGCAGTTGACAGAAATTCGCGGTTATGCTACAATTATATGTATCATTGGAAGGGAGTTTCTGTATTATGCGCACATCGTTACTTTTAAAAATCGCAGCCGTCCTGATGGTCGTCGTGACCATCTTCACCTTGGCGTCCTGTTCCCTTTTTGACGAACCCGCCGAGGAAGAAACCACCACCGAGCGTCCCGCCGTCGCCCTGGAAGCACGTCCCGAGACCACTGCACAGGTCGTGGCTTACTTCAACAAGGTCGTCAACAACATCAAAGCCTCCAGACCCGGCGTTTCTTCCAGCCGTTCCTACAATGTGAAGAATGTGGACACCGGCGACACTGCGGAGGCAAAAGCATTGATCCAGTTTGCCAAGTCCTTCTCCGAGGCGCTGGAAAAGGTCAAGGATTCCAAAGAGTACGGCGAGGATCTGAACGATTTCCTTCCCCTGAAGGGCACTGACACGGTCAGCCGTCTGACGGAAGCGGACGTGGTTTCCGCCGAGCTTACCGATGTGGAGGATGACCAGTACGTCTACGATATCCACATCGTCTTGCAGAACAGCGCAGACCGCAACGGTTCCGTTGCCAACGCTTTCGATTTCAACATCGAAAAGAGCGAGGTGCTGGACACCTTCACCGACTACAAGGATTCTGTGGAAGTCGGCGACTACAATGTTTCCTATGACGAGTGCGAGATCTCTGCCCGCGTCAACAAGGAGACCAACCAGGTGCTTTCCCTGAACTATGTGATGAATGCTTCTGTCACCGCTTCTGTCAGTTTCTGCGGTTCCCTTGCCGATCTGGGCGAAACGGATGTTTCCTTCACCCTGCGTGAGGAACGCAGCTTCAACGACTTCGTATGGGAGGAACCCACCGAAGCCGAAACTGCAGCTGAATAAAGCTGAATAAAATTTATGCCCGCCTCTGAGCGGGCTTTTTTCAGGAGTAAAAAAATGAAACGTTTCTTTTCCGGCATTCTCGCCCTGCTGATGGTCGCCGCCGATCTGGTGTTCTACAACATTCTGCCCATGCCCAGCGTATCGGAGCGGGGCGTTTGCAGTGAAGCAGATCCCATCTATTTCACCGCCCACCGCGGCATCAATGCCAAGGCGCCCGAAAACACCATCCCCGCCTATCAGCTGGCCATCGACATGGGGTACTATGCGGTGGAGACCGACGTCCGCCAGACCCAAGACGGCGTATGGGTCATCAGTCACAACGACAACATCGGCAAGTGGTACAACGGCAAAGTCAACATCAGCGAATCCACCTACGCAGAACTGCTGCAGTACAAAGTCAAGGGCGGTCACGGACTGCGCAAATACGGCACACTGCGCATTCCCACCTTGGAGGAATACCTCGATTTGTTTGTGGGCACTGAATCCCGCCCGCAGATTGAAATCAAAGACCCCAAAATGGACGGCATCCCCGCCCTGCTGGACATGGTTGCCGAAAAAGGGCTGACCGAGCAGGCGATGATCATCAGCTTTGATTTGCAGCAGCTGGCGTATATCCGTACCCTGTCCCCGGACATGGAGCTGTGGTACCTGTGCAACGAGATCACCGATACCGTTATTGACGAGGCGAAGTCCCTCGGCGGGAATGTTTGGATCTCCTGCAACTTCCAAAAGAACACCGTCGAGACGATGCAGGCTTCCGTGGATGCCGGTATCCCCGTTTCCATGTGGACAGTAGACAGCATCAAGGACGCCAAAAAGCTGTATGACGCAGGCTTTCGCTACATGGAGACCGACAGGCTCTGCCCGTGATTTTTCAGAAAATAACAGCCGGGAAAGGTTTTCCGATTTTTGCATCGGTGCCTTTTCCGGCTATTGTTTTTGTATCAGAGGGGCAGGAACTGCGCCGCCCAATAGACCAGCGGCACCAGTGCCACCGCCGGAAGCATATTGATGATCTTGAACTTGGACAGCCCCACGATGTTGAAACCAAGCCCGATAATCATCACACTGCCGGCGCAAGTGATCTCGGCGATCATCGCTTCATCAATGATAAAATTCTTCAGTCCCATGCCCAGCAGAACCAGCGCACCCTGAAAAAGAAATACGAATACCGCCGACAGGGTCACCCCAATGCCGAGGGTGCTCGCCAGCATACAGGATGAGATCAGGTCGAGGAGCGATTTAGTGAAGATCAGCTCGTTGTCGCCGGTCATGCCTGCCTGCAAAGAACCGACAATGGTCATCGCTCCGATGCAAAACAGCAGACACGCCGTCACAAATCCTTCCGCCACAGAAGTCTTTTCTCCCTCGCGGTGCATCTTCCGCTCGACAAAATTGCCCAGTTTATTCAGTTTGCCGTCCAAGTCCAGCAGGGTGCCAAGGAGCGTACCGATAACCATAGACACGATCAGCACAAGGGTATTCTCCCCCTTGAGGGCGCCGTCAATGCCGATATACATCGTACACAAGCCGATGGCGACCATGATCCCCTGCGACACCCGCTCGGGGATCCCTTTCTTTAAAAGCAGTCCCACAAGACTGCCGACCAACACCGTCCCCGTATTGACCAAAACACCGAGCATTCCAACCATTGTACACGCCTCCATGCCGCCTATTTCAATGCCTGCTGAACGCTTCGCACCGCAAGCAGGCATTTCAATGGATACGGATACCAAAAGCTTTGCTTTTGGCTGAAAATGCGTTCTAAAACGCTTTTTCATAAATGCCGACGGCAGTCGGCATTTGTTCAGTAAACATTATAGCACACAAATCCGTGCTTCGCAAGAACGGAAACGGATACATAGGGAAAGCCCTGCACCCGAAGCTATCGGATGCAGGGCTTGTTATGTCACCACCAGTACACGTTCTCCCATCTATTCATGGGAAACACAAAGCCTTGAACATCGAAATCTAAATAGACCGCTTTTCCGTCCGTCCATTTATACAGATCATGTTTGCAGCCATCGGAGGATTCGTTGCACAGATACATATATGAGCCGTTTTCCCACGGCGTATATTCGACCCAACTCTCTACCCAGTCAATGGTCACATCCTCGGCAATCTTTGTTTTTTTGCCGCTCTCTATCCGTGTCAGTGTCCCTGTACCGCTTGAGTCATCCCCTCTGCATTCAGTGACAACATCAATCACGTCACCGTTGTTTTGCGTTCTATAGATATCCACATCATACTCCACAAGCGTTTTGTCCCTGTACAGGTCGCCTATACCCTTTTCGCTGTTATAATTCTTGTAGTACAGAAAAGAGCCGTCCGCAGTTAACTTATTGGCAAAGTTGTTATTATAGACACCTGTATCATATTTTTCTGCTGTGCCGAAGCTTGTGCGGGGATTTCTGCGGCAGCCTCCGTTGCGGGCGCATCCGACGCATTGAGATTTTCCGACCTGTTGTTTTCTTCAACCATTTTTTCTCCTCCTGTTTTTGTAAAATAGTACACCCTTTCCATTATAGTCATAATTATGACTATTGTCAAGAGTATGAATACATTTTATCATTTTTTTGGTGATAAAGATGATAAGCTACGACCCATTTTGGAAAACGCTGAAAGCAAAAGGCATCAGCACCTACACGTTGATTAACAAATACGGAATCAGCAGTGCCACCATCGACCGCATGAAAAAGGGCGGCGGCATCACGACACAGAAGATTGACGATTTTTGCCTGATTCTGGACTGCAAGGTGGAGGATATTATCGAGTATCGCAGAACCTAAGGCAACACCACACAAACCGGGTTGTGCGGTGTGCCCTAAAAATAATTTTGTCCTTTTATTGACATTGTGTTCTCTTTCCTTTAAAATAGATATGTTAATTTGTAAATTCAGGAGGAATGGATATGGGTTACACGCTCGGTCAAAAGTTGATCAAGAGCCACCTCGTCAGCGGCGATATGACGCCCGGCAGTGAAGTCGCCCTGCGCATCGACCAGACACTGACACAGGACGCCACCGGCACCATGGCTTACCTCGAGTTTGAGGCTATGGGTGTGCCGCGCGTCAAGACGGAGCTGTCCGTTGCGTACATCGACCACAACACATTGCAGACAGGTTTTGAAAATGCGGACGATCACCGCTTCATCGCATCCTGCGCCAAAAAGCACGGTCTGAAATTCTCCCGTCCCGGCAACGGCATCTGCCATCAGGTACATCTGGAGCGCTTCGGCGTCCCGGGCAAGACGCTCATCGGCTCCGACAGCCACACCCCCACGGGCGGCGGCATCGGTATGCTCGCCATGGGCGCAGGCGGTCTGGACGTGGCTGTCGCCATGGGCGGCGGCGCATACTACATCACCATGCCGGAAATTATTCTCGTCAAGCTCACCGGCAAACTGCGTCCTTTCGTTGCCGCAAAGGACATCATTCTGGAAGTGCTGCGTATCCTGTCCGTCAAGGGCGGCGTGGGCAAGATCATCGAATACGGCGGTGAGGGCGTCAAGACCCTTTCCGTCCCGGAACGTGCCACCATCACCAACATGGGTGCAGAGCTTGGCGCCACCACTTCCATCTTCCCCTCGGATGAGGTGACGAAGGATTTCCTGCGCGCACAGGGTCGTGAGCAGGACTGGACGGAACTGCAGCCCGATGCGGATGCGGAGTACAGCCGTGTGGTGGAGATCGACCTCTCTACCCTTGAACCTCTGGCGGCCATGCCTCATATGCCCGACAACGTCAAGAAGGTTTCCGAGATCGGCAACATCGCCATCGATCAAGTTTGTATCGGCTCGTGCACAAATTCATCCCTCTTCGATATGCTCAAGGTCGCCAAGATTCTCAAGGGCAAAAAAGTCGCACCCAACGTGAGCCTCGCCATCGCACCCGGCTCCATGCAGGTGCTCAATATGCTTGCCCTCAACGGCGCCCTGTCCGACATGATCTCCGCCGGCGCCCGTATTCTCGAGTCCGCCTGCGGTCCGTGCATCGGCATGGGGCAGTCCCCCAACTCCAAGGGCATTTCCCTGCGCACCTTCAACCGCAACTTCGAGGGCAGAAGCGGTACCGCTGACGCCGGCATTTACCTCGTCAGCCCCGAAACCGCCGCCGTGTCCGCCATTACGGGCGTGTTTACCGACCCCATGACCTGCGATACCGACATCACGGTCGAAATGCCCGACACGTTCCTCGTCAACGACAACCTCATCGAGCTGCCCGCTCCCGTGGAGGAGATGGACAGCGTGGAGATCCAGTACGGTCCCAACATCAAGCCCTTCCCGGTGACCTCTCCCCTTGCGCAGACCATTGAAGCTAAGGCAGTACTGAAAGTCGGCGACAACATCACCACCGACCACATCATGCCTGCCGGCGCCAAGATCCTCCCCTACCGCTCCAACATCCCGTTCCTCTCGCAGTTCTGCTTCCGTCAGTGTGACGAGAACTTCGCAGAAAACTGCAAGAGGGAAGGCAAAGCCATCATCATCGGCGGCGCCAACTACGGTCAGGGCAGTTCCCGTGAACACGCCGCCCTCGTCCCACTGTATCTGGGCGTCAAGGCGGTCATCACCAAGTCCTTTGCCCGTATTCACCAAGCGAATCTCGTCAACGCCGGCATTCTGCCCATCACCTTTGACGATCCCGCCGACTACGACAAGATCACCCAAGGTGACGAGCTTGCGCTGGAGGGCATCCGTGAAAAGCTGATCGCCGGGGACAAAGTGGTTCTCAAGAATATCACCACAGGCGAAGCTTACCCTGTGACCTGCAACGTTTCTGATCGTCAGCGTGACATCATCCTCGCCGGCGGTCTGCTGAACTACACCAAGGAAAACGCATAAAGAAAGGAGCTGCCATACCATGACCGAAGCACAAGTAAAAGCAGCCGTAGAAAAATTTGAAGCCCTTGTCCGCGAACAGAACGAGCGTTCTGACCGCATCAAACAACAGGGCGATTTCGTAGATTACGCAAACCTCGACCAGATCATCATCGGCGTCTGCGGCGGTGACGGCATCGGCCCGATCATCACCAAGGAATCCGCCCGTGTGCTGGAATATATGCTCGCCGATGAAGTCAAGAGCGGCAAGGTCGTGTTCAAATTCATCGACGGTCTGACCATCGAAAACCGTGTCGCCGTCAACAAGGCGATTCCCGACGACGTTTTGGAGGAGCTCAAGAGCTGTCACGTCATCCTCAAGGGTCCCACCACCACACCCCAGGCGGGCGACCCGTGGCCGAACATCGAGAGCGCCAACGTGGCCATGCGCAAAGCCCTCGACCTGTTTTGCAATATGCGTCCCGTCAAGGTTCCCGAGGAGGGCATCGACTGGACGTTCTTCCGTGAAAACACCGAGGGCGCCTATGCTGTCGGCTCCAAGGGCGTCAACGTCACCGACGACCTGGCCATGGACTTCGTGGTGACCACCACCGAGGGCACCGAGCGTATCGCCAAGCTTGCCTACGACTACGCCAAGCGCAACGGCAAGGAGCGTGTTTCCATCGTCACCAAGGCGAACATCATCAAGACCACCGACGGCAAGTTCCTGCGCCTTTGCAAGGAAATCGGCGCACAGTACCCCGACATCATCACCGACGAGTGGTACATCGACATCATGACCGCAAAGCTCATCGACCCCAAGCGCAGACGTGACTTCAAGGTGTTCGTTCTGCCGAACCTGTACGGCGACATCATCACCGATGAAGCAGCAGAGTTCCAAGGCGGCGTCGGCACCGCAGGCAGTGCCAACATCGGCAAGCGCTACGCCATGTTCGAGGCCATCCACGGCTCCGCACCCCGCATGGTGCGTGAGGGACGCGGTCAGTACGCCGACCCCTGCTCCATGCTTCGTGCCTCCGTCATGCTCCTGTCCCACATCGGCTTCCAGAAGCAGGCAGACCTGCTTGAGCGTGCGCTGGATATCTGCATGAGCGAGGAAAAGAAACTTACCATCACCGGTCGTGACACCGGCTGCACCTGTGCCGAGTTCGGCGACTACGTCATGGAAACCGTGCAGAAGCTGAACAAATAACAAACAAAAGCATACAGCAAGCCCGGCAGAACCGAAAAAGTTCTGCCGGGCTCTTTTTGCGCTCCCGCGGAAATTATAGAATTTGTGCATCGCACCGGGGAACCCCCGGCGAGGGTTCCCCACGCCAAAACAGTCCACCGGACT
>JBJEQK010000116.1:0-10444 GCA_051881715.1 Acutalibacteraceae bacterium | reverse complement strand
AAAAACCATCCCTCCCTTTGGCATCAAGGATAAGCTGGGCTATATGTTCGGCGACTTGGGCAATGATTTTACCTTTATCCTTTCCTCCAGCTTTTTGCTCAAGTTTTACACCGACGTCATGGGCGTCAGTGCAGGCGTCGTCGGCGTCATCATGATGGCGGCCAGATTTGTGGACGCCTTTACGGATGTGGCCATGGGTCGGATCGTGGACCGCAGCCGTCCCACCAAAAACGGGAAGTTCCGTCCGTGGCTTTTGCGGATGTGCGGCCCCGTGGCGATCATGTCCTTTCTCATGTACCAAAGCTCCCTTGCCGGCATTTCCTACGGCGTGAAGGTCGCCTTCCTCGCCGTGACCTATATCCTGTGGGGCTCCGTTTTCTATACCGGCGTCAACATCCCCTACGGCTCCATGGCGTCCGCCATTTCCGCTGACCCCGGCGACCGGCAGTCCCTGTCCACCTTCCGCACCATGGGCGGTATGCTGGCAGGCGGCTTTGTCACCGCCGGCGTTCCCATGCTGGTCTACGACAAGGTGAACGGAAACGAAGTCATGAACGGCGGCAGATTCACGCTCATCGCCGGTATCTTTTCCGTGCTCGCCATAGTGTGCTATCTGCTCTGCTTCGCCATGACCAAGGAGCGCGTACACGCAGAGGTTTCCGAGGTGCAGAGACAGGAAAACTCCGTCGGCAGGATGTTCGGCAACGCTTTCAAAAACCGCGCGCTGATCTCCATCATCGTCGCCTCCGTCGTCATGCTTTTGGCGCAGCTGACGATGCAGTCCATGTGCAACTACGTTTTCCCCAACTACTACGGCAACGCCAAGGCGCAGTCGGTCTCCACGCTGGTGATGGGTGCGGGAATGCTTCTCGCCGCCGCCGTGGCAAAGCCGCTGTCCCGCCGGATCGGCAAGGCGGAGCTTTCGGTCATCACCAATATTTTTGCCGGTGGGTGCAACATTGTCCTGCTGGTTCTGCGTCCCGCCAACGTCTGGGTGTTCGTCGCCTTCCAGTTCTTGGCGTGGCTGGGACTGGGGATTTTCTCCATGGTGTCCTGGGCGCTGATTACGGACGTCATCGACTACGCGGAACTGAAAAACGGCATCCGGGAGGACGGCTCCGTCTATGCCCTGTACTCCTTCGCCCGCAAGCTCGGGCAGGCGGCTTCCTCGGGACTGACGGGACTTCTTTTGAGTATGATCGGCTACACGCAGGCGACCGCCTTTGACCCCAAGGTGACCGACGGCATTTTCACCATCTCTACTCTGGTTCCCGCAGTCGGCTTCCTTTTGCTGGCGGCGGTGCTGTGGTTCTGGTATCCTTTGCACAAAGAGCAGGTGGACGCCAATGTGCAGGCGCTGAAAGTCAAACATGAAAGCGAAAATAAGTGATCGGAGGCTTTTATGAGAGAGATCGTTTCTTTAAACAGAAAATGGTTCTTTTCCAAAACCATGGGAGAGACCGTCACCGCCACGGCTGACAAGTGGGATATCGTCAACCTTCCCCACACATGGAACGCCATCGACGGGCAGGACGGGGAAAACGACTACTACCGTGGCAGATGCGTCTATCAAAAAACCATCCGCAAAGCGGAACTGCCGCAGGCGGAGCGCTACTATCTGGAGATTTGCGGCGCCAACGCCTCGGCGGATGTGTACAGCGGCGGGAAAAAGCTGGCGCACCACGACGGCGGCTACTCCACGTTCCGTGTAAACATCACGGATGAACTGCAAACGGAATGCGTGCTGTCCATCGCCGTGGACAATTCGGCGAGTGAGAGCGTCTACCCGCAGATGGCGGACTTCACCTTCTACGGCGGACTGTACAGAGATGTTTCCCTGATCTGCGTGCCCGAATCCCACTTCGACCTCGACTACTACGGCGCGCCGGGCATCAAGGTCACGCCCACGGTGCAGGGAAAAGACGCCGACGTCGCCGTGGAAGTGTTCCTGACCGATGCCCATGCGGCGCAGACTCTGCACTACACCCTTTTGGACGCAGAGGAAAACATCCTCGCAGAAAAGACCGCCCCCGTGTCCGACACCGCCGCTGTCCTGCATCTTGACCATGTGCACCTTTGGCACGGGCGGACAGACCCGTATCTGTACAAGGCTGTCGTGGAGCTGAAAGCCGGCGAGGAAATCCTTGACGCCGTGTCTGCGGCGTTCGGCTGCCGCACCTTCGAGATCGACCCCCGGCGGGGCTTTATCCTCAACGGGGAGGAATATCCCCTGCGGGGCGTTTCCCGCCACCAGGACAGATGGGGCATCGGCAACGCCCTGCTCCCGGAGCATCACGAGCAGGACATTGACCTCATCTGCGAAGTCGGCGCAACCACCGTCCGTCTGGCGCATTATCAGCATGACCAGTACTTCTACGACCTGTGCGACCGCAAGGGACTGGTCGTCTGGGCGGAGATCCCCTACATCTCCAACCATATGCCCGCCGGCAGGGAGAACACCGTCTCCCAGATGAAAGAGCTTGTTTTGCAGAACTATAACCATCCCAGCATCGTTGTCTGGGGACTGTCCAACGAGATCACCATGAACGGCTCCGGGGAGGATCTGCTGGAAAACCATCGCCTGCTCAACGACATGGTGCACGAGATGGATCCTACCCGGAAAACGGCAGTCGCCGTGGTGTCCATGTGCGACATCCACGACCCGTATATTCAGATTCCCGATGTGGTTTCCTACAACCACTACTTCGGCTGGTACGGCGGCGAAACCTCCATGAACGGACCGTGGCTGGATAAATTCCATGCCGAATTTCCCGATATCCCCATTGGCGTGAGCGAATACGGCTGTGAAGCCCTCGACTGGCACACCTCCAACCCCACGCAGGGCGACTACACGGAGGAGTATCAGGCGTATTACCACGAGGAGCTGATCAAACAGCTGTTCACGAGGAAGTATATCTGGGCGACCCATGTGTGGAATATGTTCGACTTCGGCGCCGATGCCAGAGCCGAGGGCGGCGAAAACGGGCAGAACCACAAGGGACTGGTCACCTTTGACCGAAAGTACAAAAAGGACGCCTTCTATGCCTACAAGGCGTGGCTGTCCGACGAGCCCTTCGTGCACATCTGCGGCAAACGGTACGTGGACAGGGTGGAGGACGTGACGAAGGTCACCGTTTATTCCAACCTGCCCGAGGTGGAGCTGTTTGTGAATGGACAAAGCCTCGGCAAACAGCGCAGTGGGGAACACTTTTTCTATTTCGAGGTTCCCAACAAGGGCACATCCACCCTTGTCGCCAAAGCCGGCGACTGCGAGGACACCGCCGTTTTGC
Source organism: Acutalibacteraceae bacterium (assembly GCA_051881715.1). Lineage (GTDB taxonomy): Bacteria > Bacillota > Clostridia > Oscillospirales > Acutalibacteraceae > UBA1425. The sequence continues at coordinate 7,154 of JBJEQK010000116.1, read as the reverse complement.
GCAAGGTCGAGAAATTCAACGACAAATACCGCCTTGTGGAAAAAGGCGCCGTGCTCAACTGGTTCGACATCCAAGAGACTGAGGGAATGTTGTCCCTGAATTCCAAGATGGGCGATGTTCTGGCTTCTGCGGCGGGGATGCAGCTGTTTGCCGGCCTGTTCGCCAAGCTGGGCGGCAAACAGGCCGCCGGGTTCGAGATGAACGAGGGCATGATGCAGATGATGGGCGGCTTCACCGTGCTGCGCCTGCTGTCCATGCTGGGCATGATGGATATACAGTTTACCAAGGAAGAGCTACTCGCCCTCAATGAACAGCTCCGAAAAATCCCCAAGCCCTGATTGGAAAATACAAAAAACAGATGGATTTTGCCGTGCTGTAAAGCGCTGTGAATCCATCTGTGTTTATTTCTTGCTGTAAAAACGCCCGCATTCCCGTCGCAAAGGAGGGGATGCGGGCGTTGCAGGGTGTGTGCGTTAACGGGTTTTCGGCTGCGGGCAGGTCAAGCAGCATTTTGCAGCGGCTGTGCCGACAGGGTGCGCTGTCCGTTCGGAAGCCGGGACAGAATCCACTTGTGCCAGCCCTGGGTGGTCTGCGGCGCATCGCCGATGAAATAGTCCACGCCGCTGATTGCCGCATCCAGATACTGTGGGAAGTAGACGTACCCGGTTGTGCAGGCTTCCTCGGTCGTCAAGCCATCGTCGGCATCCTCGGCAAAGGTAATCTCGATACTGTCGTAGTCCAGACGCAGTACATACGTTCTGTTCCACATCAGCCCCCTTGTCGGAATCTCCGCTTTACCGGGCTTCGGTACACCGCTGCCCATGGCGGCAACACTTGTATTGATAAAACTGCAAAACGTCCTGTAGGCATCCAGCATATCCGTAGGCATTTCTTCGAGGGATGCGTATCCATTCACCGAGGTGATGGTAAAGGTCTCCGGCAGTTCAACAGCGCCGATTTCATAGCTGGTACCGTTCACTTCCACCTCGAATACGTCAACGCCGTTGCATACCATGCGGATCCGTGTGCCGTCCGTACCGTCCACATAGAAATCGTACTTCGGGTCGTTCTGCCGGATGAAGGATTCCATGGCATACATCGGCGCACTGCCGAAATCCGCACGCATCATCAAGTGCAGCGGCTCGCCCATGGGCATCAGTACCACATCGTCCGTGTCCTGCCCGATGCGCTCCAGCGCATCCATGTTGGCGTGGGTGTGGGATGCCTGTTGCAGGGCACGAACGAGGGCGGGAATATCCGTGCTGTCGCCGACCGTATTTCCTGCACCTTCCTGCATATTTTCCATCCATGCATGATGGGCAAGCAGATTCCACCGAAGCCCGGAGCTGATCCAAAGCTGACCGGCCTGCCACGGCGGATTATACCAGTATACCGTGCCGTCAGGGGCGGTGCGCTGTTCCATGGGATAGCACAGCAGATCGGGATCGGTGCCGGTGACAAAATACAGCAGTGTACCCTCCGGCGCAGGGGGAATCACGGAGCTGTCGTCCCCGATGCGGTGGATGCGCAGCCGCTCTTCGCCGATGGGCGCACCGGCAAAATACAGCGTTCCGTTTTCTTCGGACAGCTGTCCGAGGGTACTCAGGTTGTCGTGGGTGTGGAAATGGCTGTCCGTCAGGGCGTCCAGCAGAGCCTTGTTTTTGTGCCGGTGGGCTTCGGGGAGGGTCAGGTGCATCCAAGCGTCAAAGATGCGCAGATAAAATCCCGCCTCGCGATCCTCCCAATCGCACTGCACATACGCCAGCTGACCGTTGGGCGTTTCGGGCAGCTCCCGAAAATCCACGGCGTAGACCAACGCGCCCACCAAGGCGTCGTCGCACAGCAGGGTGCCGTTGCTCCCGCTCGTCAGGGCGGGGATGTCCCGCAGAAACTGCATATTTTCGTTGGCTTTTAGAATCAGGGCGTCCAGATACAGAAAGTCGTTGCTGCTCTCGATCGCTTCCTCATCGCGCACAGACTCGGCGACCTCGATGCAGAATTCCGGCGTGAAGAGGATCTTCCCCGCCGTGTCATACACCACCAGCTGACACTGCACCGAACCGACGGCGGCAACGGTCTGGGTGGTGGGGGTGTAGACGGCTTTGCCGTCCACGATCTCGCAGGCGTGGACGATGCAGGTGCCGTCCGGCTTCTTGCCGAACACGACCACATCGGCGCCCTCCTCGAAGGTGTATAGGATGCTCGGGTGCATCAGGGTGATGCGCAGCTGTTTTTCGCCGGCCTCTCCCCGGTAGAAGCCGCGCACGGTCTGCTGACAGCCGGCTGCGTGGGAATCGAGCAAAATGTCGTAGGTAATCATGAAAAAAGATCTCCTTTCAAAAGCGTGAGTGCATCCTCCAAGAATTCATATTAGAACAAATGTTCGTAAAAATAAAGGCACAAACTGTGAATAATCTTTAAACTTTCCTGCCATGCTGTGCAGGGAGACAATATTTCTCTTGAATTTGACAGGAAAGAGATATATAATATAAAATGTATAACCCTACGGGAGGAATGATCCATGGCTGCACCCCTACTGAAAACGGTTGCGGACGGCGTACAGCTCTGCGCCGTGCAGACCGAGCAGTTCAAAACCTGCAAACTGAGCCTTTCCATGGCATTGCCGCTTTCGGGAGACATCGCCGCAAGAGCGATTCTGCCGTACCTGATGCGCCGTGCCTGCCGAAAATACCCGGATTTCACGTCTCTGAACGGACGGCTGGACACGCTGTACGGTGCCGTGCTGGGGGCAAGCGTGACGAAAAAGGGCGAGGCGCAGATGCTGCATCTGTCCCTGAGCGCCGTGGATGACCGTTTCTCTCTGAACGGCGAGAGTGTGGCGGAGGAGGCGGCGGAGCTTTTGCTGGATCTGCTGTTTGACCCGAAGCTTCGGGACGGCACATTCTGCCCGGAGGATGTGGAGACAGAAAAGCGGCTGCTGCTCGAACGGATGCGCTCCGAGGACGATGACAAGCGTGTGTATGCACGCAGACGGTGCGAAGAAGTGATGTGTGCCGACGAAGCCTTCGGACGCAACCGCTACGGTACAGCCGAGCAGATCGAGTCCCTGACGCCGGAGCGGATTTTTGCCGCATGGCGGGAAGTGCTGGAGACGGCGACCATCCGCGTGGTGCTGGTCAGCAGCGGCACAGCGGATGCGGTGGAGAAAAAGCTTTCGGCACGTTTCGGCGGCATTGTCCGCAAGCCGGCGCCCATCCATACGCAGTTCATCGAAAAAGCCGGCACGCTCAAGACAGAGCGAGAGACCCAGCCGCTGCAGCAGGGTACGCTGGTGCTGGGTTTTCGCTGTGGGATGCAGGATAAGCGGGACATGGATCCTGCCATGACCGTGATGTGCGATATGTTCGGCGGCGGCACCTATTCCAAGCTGTTCACCGTGGTGCGTGAGCAGATGAGCCTGTGCTACTACTGCGGGGCGCGGCTGAACAGGGACAAGGGTGTGCTGTTTGTGGCCGCCGGGATCGAAACGCAAAACGAGGAGAAGACGAGGGAAGCTATCCTTGCCCAGCTGCGGGATATGCAGGCGGGCAGGTTTGACCGAGAGCTTTTTGAAACGTCCCGGCGTTCGCTGTGCGACACCATCCGCAGCTATACGGATTCGCCGGACGTGCTGTGCTCGTGGTACGGCATTCAGATCTTTGACGGCACCGCCAAATCCACGGCGGCGCGGATCGAGGAGATTCAAAATACAAACTTTGAGGACATCCAACGCGCGGCGCAGTGTATCACCCTCGACACGGTGTTTATGCTGGCGGGAATGGGGGAAGAGAGCGATGACTGAGACGATTCTGCAAGATGCCGCACTGGGCGAAAGTTATCAGGTATTTGACCACCCGTCGGGGCTTCGCATCCTCGTTCTGCACAAGCCGAACTACAAGAGCAGCTATGCCCTGTTTGCCACAAAGTACGGCTCCATCGACACCAAGATCCAGCAGTCGGACGGAACCTTTCGCACCATCCCCGAGGGTACGGCGCACTTTTTGGAGCATAAACTGTTTGAGAGCGAGGATCTGGACGCCTTCGCACGGTTTGCCGCAACGGGCGCCAGCGCCAATGCGTTCACATCCTTCGATATGACCGGCTATCTGTTCTCCTGTGCCGACCGTTTTTCGGAGAATCTGGAAATACTGCTGGACTTTGTGCAGTCACCGTACTTTACGCAGGAAACGGTCCGCAAGGAGCAGGGCATCATCGGGCAGGAGATCCGTATGTACAAGGATTCCGCCGACTGGCAGGTGGCGTTCAATCTCCTGCGTGCGCTGTACCACCGTCACCCGGTGCGCATCGACATCGCCGGAACGGAGCAGACCATTGCCGAGATCTCTGCCGATCTGCTGTACGACTGCTACCGCAATTTCTATAACCTGAACAACATGGTGCTGGCTGTGGCAGGTAAAGCCACGGCACAGGAAGTCCTTGCCGTGGCGGACAAGGTGCTCAAGCCCGCCGAGGGCAAGGCGGCTGTGCGGGAATTTGTCCCGGAGCCGAAAGCGCCGTTTCAAAAAAAGATCGTCGAGCATATGCCGGTGCAGGTGCCGTCCTTCGCCTTCGGCTACAAGGAGACCATCGACACCCCGGAGCGAACCGACAAGGAAGTGGTCTGTACCGACATCATCCTCCAGTCCATCGCCGGGCGTTCGGCGCCGCTGTACAAGCAGCTGCTGGACGAGGGATTGATCAACAACGGCTTCGGCGCACAGTTTTTCTACGGCTTCGGCTATGCGGACTGCGAGTTTTCCGGGGAATCCCGGGATCCCGAGGGCACCGTGGCGCGCATACGCGAAGCGGTACGGGAGACGAAGAAAAACGGCATTTCCGCCGAGAGTTTCGAGCGTGCCCGCCGCCGGCTGTACGGCAGGCTGGTGATGGAGTTCAACGAGGTGGAGGATCTGGCGTCCAATCTGGTGGATGCACATCTGCACGGCGGCACCCTGTTTGACCGCATCCAAGTCGTGCGCTCCCTGACGATAGAGGATGTCAACGCGCGTTTGGCGCACATTTTGGACGACGAATGTACGGCGCTGTCCGTCATTTTGCCCATGGACGGAAAGGATATATAAATGGAATACACAGACGTTTATTTTAAGGGATTGGATCATGTTTTTCATGTCAGCTCGATTTTGGCCGAGTTCACGGTGTTCGGTCACACCATCACCATCCACTGGTACGGCGCCATCATCGCCTTCGGCTTTTTGCTGGCGACGCTGCTGGGCGGACGTATTGCCTACACGTGGAAAATGAGCCTCGATAAAATGGTGGATGTGCTCATCGCCGGCACCCTGTGCGGGATCGTTTGCGCACGGCTGTACTACTGCATTTTCGAGTGGGACTATTACGGGCAGAACCCCGCCGAGATCATCAAGATCTGGAACGGCGGATTGGCCATATACGGCGGCATCATCGGCGGACTTGCGGCGGCATTTGTCACCTGCAAGGTGCGCAAGCTGAACTTTTTGAATCTGCTGGACTGCGCAGGCATTTCCCTGCTGGTCGGGCAGGGGATCGGCCGCTGGGGCAACTTCGCCAATCAGGAAGCCTTCGGCACCAACACCGACCTGCCGTGGGGAATGTGGAGCGAAAAGACCATGCGCTACATCCAGAGCCATCAGGCGTTGTTCGCCAAGAACGGCATCACCGTAGAGGCCGGGACGCTGGAGAACAAGGCGTATGTCCACCCCACATTTTTGTACGAATCCCTGTGGTGCCTGCTGGGTGTACTGGTTCTGTACATTCTCTGCCGCAAGCTGCGCCGCTTCAGCGGACAGATGTTTTTGGCATACGGCGTATGGTACGGTGCAGAGCGTGCCGTTGTGGAGGGACTGCGGACGGACAGCCTGTATATCGGCGCTTTCCGTGTTTCCCAGCTGCTGTCCATCGCACTGGCGTCCGTGTGTCTTGTATTGCTGGTCGTGTTCTGGATTCGTGCCGTGCGGCACCCGAAACCCATTGACGGCATCGACTACTTTTCCGACCCCACCGCAGGAATGAAAAAAGAGAAAAAGGAGAAAGCAAAATGATCGTAGATAAGATTGAAAATATCGACAAGTACAGCGCCCTGCTGCCGGGGCTGGACAAGGCCGCTGCTTTTGTGCAGGAATTTTGGAAAGCGCCCCGTGCCGACGGACGGTATGAGATCGACGGCGAGCGGATCTTTGCCAGCGTGTCCACCTACGACGCCAAGGACAGAGAGGGCGCGCAGTTTGAGGCGCACCGCCGGTATGCCGATCTGCAGGCGGTGATCTGCGGCGAGGAGGCCATCGGCTGGGCGGCGCTGGACGACACACTGACCGAGACGCGGGAGGAGTATTCCAAGGGCGGCGACATCGCCTTTTACGCCGGCGAGTGTGTCGTGGACACCGTACTGCCGGCGGGATACTGCGCACTGCTGTTTCCGCAGGACGCCCATATGCCCTGCCTGTACACGGGCAAAGAGAGAAAAGTGACGAAGATCGTCGTGAAGATAGCGCTGGATTAAAGGAGGAATACATCATTAAAAAGCACGCTTACCCCGATTACTGGTTTTGCCGTGTAACGGATATAACCCCAAAGGAACTGCACGCCATGGGCGCCAAGGCGGTGGCGCTGGACTTGGACAACACCACCGTCAACGATGCCTCGTTCCGTCTGCCCGAGCAGATTCGCAGATGGATAAAGCGGGTGCAGGCGGCGGGCATTCAGGTCATTATCGTGTCCAACACCGTCACCCCGCGCGCATGGTTCCTGTCGAAAAAAATGGGCGGCGTCCCCTTTGTCGCCAATGCGAGAAAGCCCCGCACCAAGGCGCTGTACCGGGCGGCGGCGATGCTGCGGCTGCACCCGTCCGAGATCGCCATGATCGGCGACCAGCTGTTTACGGATGTGCTGGTGGCGAACCGTGTGGGCGCCATTTCGGTCAAGGTGGATCCCATCGGGCGGGATAAATTTACCCCGAAAAAATACGAGGAGATCCGCAGACGGGAGCGGGAATACATCCAAAAGTGCCTTGTGCCCAACGGGACTTGAGACGAAACAAAAACAGATGGAGCAGACATTTGTCCGTTCCATCTGTCTTTTTTGGTTCATCACGGATTTGTGCGGTGTTGCCTTAAAAGTTTCGGTCAAGCCTTTTTAAAGACTTGCGGATTCCAAAGGCG
>JBJEQK010000115.1:0-2417 GCA_051881715.1 Acutalibacteraceae bacterium | reverse complement strand
GGACTCTTTCTGGAAAACTTCATTTTTGCGCTTGACATTTAATAGTTAGTCTTTCATCTTATAATCTCCTTTCACATAGCGAGCCGACAGAATACAGTGTATAATGACAGACTTCAACATAGGTGTATGTATTATACAACACCGTATAGAAAAGGTCAAGTATTTTTTTAGCTCTATTTTGCAGGAATGCCGTTTATCAGAAAAAAGATGTATTGCATACATTCTATATAAAATATAAGCAAATTATATCTGCCGCTGAGATCCATGCTTCTTTGTTTTTGAGGACACCGGGATTTGTGCGGTGTTGCCCTTGACTTTTTGCGGTAAGTGTTTTATGATATATTGTAATTCCGAATCCGAAAAGGAGAGTGTCAAAATGATGGAAAACACCCAGAAATCCATGGATACAATCGTTGCGCTCTGCAAGGGCAGAGGCTTTATTTTTCCCGGCAGTGATATCTACGGCGGTCTTGCCAACACCTGGGACTACGGTCCCTTGGGCGCCCGCCTGAAGAATAACGTCAAGGAGACGTGGAGAAAGCGTTTCATTCAGGAGCGGCACAACAGCTTTGAGGTGGATGCGGACATCCTGATGAATCCCCGCGTCTGGGAGGCAAGCGGTCATGTCGCCAGCTTCTCCGACCCGCTTCTGGACTGCAAGGAGTGCAAAATGCGCCACAGAGCGGACAATCTGATCGACGATTTCGACCCCGAAGCCCATGCGGACGGCATGACCAAGGAGGAGATGTTCGACTACATCAAGGCGCACTCCATCCCCTGCCCCAACTGCGGCAAGCACAATTTCACCGACATCCGCGAGTTCAACCTGATGTTCCAGACCTTCCGGGGCGTCACCAACGACAGCAAGAGCATCATCTATCTGCGCCCCGAAAACGCCCAGGGCGAATATGTCAATTTCCTGAACGTCCAGCGTACCATGCGCGCAAAGCTGCCCTTCTCCATCGGTCAGATCGGCAAGGCGTTCCGCAACGAGATCACCCCCGGCAACTTCACCTTCCGCACCATCGAGTTTGAGCAGATGGAGTTCCAGACCTTCTGCAAGGAGGGTACCGACACCGAGCTGTACGAATATTTCAAGGAATACGGCAAGAAGTACTTCGAGGATCTGGGCATTGCGCCGGAGCATCTGCGCTTCCACGACCACGAAAAGCTGGCGCACTACGCCAAGGCCGCCTGCGACATCGAGTTCCTGTTCCCCTTCGGCTGGGGCGAGATCAACGGCACCCACAACCGTACCGACTTCGACCTGACCCGCCATCAGGAATACAGCGGCACCAAGATGGACTATCTTGACCCTGTGACCAACGAGCGGTACATCCCCTACATCATCGAGTCCACCTACGGTCTGGATCGAACCGTCCTTGCCCTGCTGTGCGAGGCGTACGACGAAGAGGTGGTCGATGCGGAAAAGGGCGACACCCGTGTCGTTCTGCACCTGAGCCCCGCCATCGCGCCCTACAAGGCGGCAGTCCTGCCCCTGTCCAAAAAGCTCTCGAGCAAGGCAATGGAAATCCGTGACGAGATCAGCAAGAACTTCATGGTGGACTTCGACGAGACCGGCTCCATCGGCAAGCGTTACCGCCGTCAGGACGAGATCGGTACGCCGTTCTGCATCACCTATGACTTCGAGTCCGAGGAGGACGGCTGTGTGACCGTGCGTGAGCGCGACAGCATGGAGCAGGTGCGCATCCCCGTCGCCGAGCTTTCCGCCTACATCGAAAAGGCATTGCAGTTTTAACAGAAAATAACGGGAGGATCGTATGAATACCGCTGCGAAAAAAGACAGGCGTGTCTGGCTGCATATCGGTGTGATTTTCGGCGTGCTCGCCGTCCTGCTGGCAGGGGTGATCCTCGTTGCGGTGGCGCTGTCCTCCGGCGCAAAGCAGGAGGCGCCGGTCATGCTCCGGGAGCAGTGCGCCTATGAGATGTACGAGATTCGTACCGGGGAGGTGCGGCTGACGTACCGCATCACCCTGCAAAACAACACCGGCAAGGATCTGGAGAATTTCGCCATGCGCGGCGTCCTGCGGGAGGATTACAAGAGCGGCTATCTTTTGAATGCCGACGCTTCCGTGGAGCAGTGGGGCACGCACAGCAAGGTGTTCACCCTCAAGGACGGCGAAACGCAGACGTGGGATATCGTCCTCACGGCGCCGTACTACCGCAACGACGAGAAGCCCTCCGGCACATTGCCGCAGCTGTACGCCATTTACCCCGACGGCTCCGAAGCGCTGATCAAGGCACAGTAAAAGGATACGTTCCGCCGAGAGATATCTGCATCAAAGGCATAAAACATTACGAAAAGACAGCGTAGAAAGATGACCGCTTTTTACGCTGTCTCATTTTTGGTTCATCACGGATTTTTGTGGGATTAAAAGTTTCGCTCAAGCCTTTTT
>JBJEQK010000114.1:0-37488 GCA_051881715.1 Acutalibacteraceae bacterium | reverse complement strand
CGCCGCCTTTGGAATCCGCAAGCCTTTAAAAAGGCTTGACCGAAACTTTTAATCTTTTTGCCGCCGCGGACATAGACGGCGTCCCGTACGTGTATACTATCACAGGCGGCGTCCTGTCCCGCAAAATAACAAAACGGAGGATGCTTTATGCGCATACTGATGATCGGAGATGTGGTCGGCGCACCCGGCTGCGAATTTGTCCGCCGCCGTCTGCCGACGCTGAAAAAGCTCAAGGGCGTGGATCTGTGCATCGCCAACGGGGAAAACTCCGCCGTAGGCAACGGCATTTTGCCCGGGTCGGCACAGCATCTTTTTGACAGCGGCGTGGATTTCATCACCACCGGCAACCACATCTATAACCGGCGGGAAATTTACCCGTTTCTCGACGAATGTGCGGACATCGTCCGTCCCGCCAACTACTGCGCCGAAAATCCCGGCAGAGGCTTCGCCGTCATCGACATGGGACGCACACAGGCGGCGGTACTGAACCTTTCCGGCAACGCTTTTTTGAACGACAACATGGAAAATGTTTTTCTCTGCGCGGAGCGTCTGCTGCCGGAACTGTCCAAATACAAAGTGATCGTCGTGGATCTGCACGCCGAATCTACCGGGGAAAAGCGTGCCATGGGGTTCTTCCTCGACGGCAAAGTCTCCGTTGTGGCGGGCACCCATACCCATGTCCAAACGGCGGACGATCAGATTCTGCCGAACGGCACGGGCTACATCACCGATCTGGGTATGACGGGACCCAAGCAGTCTGTGCTCGGCGTCAAGCCCGAGATCATCATCGGCAGAATGCGCACGGGAATGCCTGCAAGGTTCGACGTACCGGACACGCAGGAATGCATCCTCAACGGCTGTATTTTTGACGTGGACGACAAGACGGGAAAATGTATGGCTACAGAAAGGATCTATATCGAATGATACGCAAAATGACACCTGCTGACCACGATATCTATAAGGCGCTTTCTCTGGAATTTTACGCCACGGACGCAGTGGATCATCCCCTGCCGCCGTCCTATTTTGACGCGGTGTTCGCAGAGATTCTGCGGGAGGGTCCATACTTAGACGGCTATATCCTCTCGGCGGACGGAGAGGATGCAGGCTACGCCGTGGTCTCGAAAATGTGGGCGGTGGAAGCCGGCGGTCTGTGCGTTTGGGTGGAGGACATCTATATCCGTGCCGCCCATCGGGGCAAGGGGCTGGGGAGTGCCTTCTTCCGTTTCCTGAAAGAGACCTATCCCGAAGCCGGTCGATTCCGTCTGGAAGTGGAGGAGGACAACGTCTCTGCCGTGGCGCTGTACCGCAAAAACGGCTTTACGTTCCTGCCCTACGGACAGATGGTCTGCGACAGGGAGCGTCCCGTATGAGGACGGTCTACCCTTATGTTGCCGTCATCGGCGTGGACGGCATGGGCTGTTTTAACCAAAAGGCGCATACGCCGGTGATGGATACGCTGTTTCTGGACGGGGCACAGACTTTTTCCGCCTGCTCCATGTCCCCCACCATCAGCGCCGAAAACTGGGGTGCGGTGCTTTTGGGAGCGGATCCCATGGTGCACCGCCTGACCAACAGCATTGTCAGCCGCTGTCCCTACACAAACTATGCGCTCCCCTCCGTGTTCCGCCGCATCCGTTCGGCGATGCCGCAGGCGACCCTTGCTTCCTGCTGTACATGGGACGCCATCAACACCGGCATGATCGAGCAGGACATCGGTGTGCAAAAATGCACGGCAGACACCGACGAGGCGCTTTGCGCACAGATCGAAGCCCAGGTACAGAAAAAGCCCGCCTTTCTTTTTGTCCAGTTTGACGAGGTGGACGGCGCAGGGCACAGCTTCGGCTTCGGCGGCAAAAAATATATCGAACAAATCGAGAAGAGCGACGCCTTTATCGGCCGCATCGTGGAAGCGTACAAAAAAGCGGGGATTTGGGAGGACACGCTGTTTGTTGTAACGGCTGACCACGGCGGTCACCGCAACAGTCACGGCGGCTACAACGACACGGAAAAGTACGTCTATCTGGCGGCGTGCGGCAAGGGAATCGAAAAGAGCGAGATCGCCTATGCCCAAACCAAGGACGTTGCGGCGATCGTGCTGTATGCGTTGGGGCTGGAGGTGCCTGCTTACGACAAGCAGGGCTTTTCCGCACAGGTGCCGAAGGGGCTGTTCCCCCGGTTCCGGGGCGACTACCATCGACCCGTTCCCCAAGCGTTCCTGCCCCCAACGAGAGAGACCCCCGATTTTCACGCAGAAAACGGTCTGGGTTCCGTCTTGCCCGGTAGGGTGCGGCTGGCGCTGTTTTTTGACGGTGATCTGCGGGACAGCACGGGTACATATTCCCTGCGGGAGATCGGTCACGTCAAATACTACGGCGGCGGTGTTTCGGGCTTTTACGGGGAGTTCGGCGCCACCGGCTACGGCGTCTGCCCCGCATTTCGGTTCGGCAGGAAAAGCTTTTCCATCGGGGTATGGCTGAAAATCGACCCCACCATCTGCGAGGACGTGAGCGTCTGCGGCACCAAAGCGTATGCCCACCACCGCAAGGGATTCGAGATCGCCCTGCAGGCGCAGGACACGCAAATCCTTTTGGGGAATGCGCAGGAGGAACACGTCCAGTTTGTCACGCCCTTTCACGAGTTCGTCAGCGAGGGCTGGCTCCATGCGCTGTACTGCGTGGATCAGGAAAATTCGCAGATCCGTGTGTACTACAACTTCCGCTTCGTGCGCACCGTTCCCGTGGAGGCACGTTTCCTCGGCGACATGGACAACCTGCCCTTCACCGTGGGCAACGACGGCGGACACTACACCAACGACAAGGAGTTTCGCCTGCTTTTCAACATGGATGATCTGCTGGTGTTTGACGGCGCACTAAACGCAGCGGACATCGAAAAGCTGCGGGGATATTACGGCGTATGACAGAAATAAAACTGCGGGCGCATCACCTTTTGTGTATGCGCTTTTTCGAGGGCAGGGGCTACAGCGAAGCCTTTGTGCAAAACATGGCACAGGTCTTGAAAGCGGAACGCTGTGTGATCACGGACGGGGCGGACGATATCTGCGCCGCCTGTCCCCACCTGCAAAACGGTCTTTGCGAAACGCAGGAAAAGGTACAGCGGTACGACCGACAGGTGCGCTCGCTGCTGCAGATAGAGACGGGCAAGGGCTACGACCTGCACACCCTGTCCGCAGGACTGCGGCTCGACACAGCGAAGCTGCGGGACATCTGCGGCGACTGCGTATGGCAAACGCTCTGCCAAAGCAAGCTTTCCGCAGAGTAAAGGGATTGTCGCATTTTACGAACAAAAAACAGAGGCTTTCCTCGGACAAAAAGTTCCGAAAAAGCTTCTGTTTATTTCTGAATTGAGAAATATTGCCCCTTAGTCCTCCACGTGCTTGTAGTTCCAATGCAGGAGAAAACCCATGAAAAGCATGGAGACGGACAGACAAGTCAGAAAAAGCGCAAATGTCTCTGTACCCTTAGAAACAAAATATCGTTGCAGCATAACAATATCCAGCAAATACAGCATCAAACTAAGGACAGTATAAGCGGAAAGCTTCGTTTTCGTTAAAAGCATTAAAGGCTTTCTGACATAAAAGGCATCCTGTTCTTTTCTGTTGCGCCAGATCACGGCGTAGACCAGCGGCGAAAGAAGCAAGAAGAGAAATAGATTGAGTGCTCCGTTTACAAAACTACGCAAAAGGCTATCTGTCGAACCAAACATAAGTTTTGTCCACGGCACTAAATACATCATAACAGAAAAATACAGCCCGCCAGACAACAAACCAATCTGGATATCTCTTTTCAAAGTTCCCGTTTGCATAGAACATTCTCCCTGAAAATTTTTCTGCACCTGCGGCACAGCGTTGCAAGGAAATCTGTCTTTTGGCTGTATTACCGCACGATTGCATGAAACAATAGCGCAAAGGTTTCGCCGAAAAAGTCATAGACGGCGTTGATCCAATGCAGGGTGCCATACAGCAGATCATGCAAAAACGGTCTCGGACAGGGAATGACTTCGCCGGTTTCCGCATTCCGAAATGCGATTCCCTCCCCGACGGCATACTCCCGGGCAGCGCCGTCCGTGCCGATGAGCGTCAGCGCACTTTTACAGCCGCTAAATGCACCGAAGGAAATGGTCTCGATCCCCGACGGGATCTCCACCTCTTTTAAACTGCGGCACGCATAAAATGCACCCGGCGCAATGGTTTTCAGCTGTGCGGGCAAGTGCAATGTCTTTAACTGTGTACACTCGGCAAAGGCGTCATCGCCGATGTATGTGATCCCGTCCGGCAGAATCACCGTTTCCAGAGAGCGGCACTCCTTAAACGTGTACAGGGTGATCTTCGTCAGCGCCGACGGAAAGTCGAAAGATTCCAAGTTTTTACACCCGAAAAATGTGCCGCTTCCCAAATCGGTCAAATCATCGGCGCAGGTCACCGTGCGCAGACTGCGGCAGTTTTCCAGCAGAAAATTGGACAGCGACTTCAAGGACGCAGGAAAGTCTATGCGCTCCAAAGAAAGACATTCGGAAAAAGCGCCGTTGCCCACGGAAGTCAATCGCTCGCTCAGGTGAATCTGCTTCAAAAAATCACAGTTTGCAAACGCATCAGCGCCGATAAACTCCACCGTGTCGGGCATAGAAACCGACCGCAGACACCGTTTGTTCTCAAAGGCAAAGTCACCGATGCCGACAACCGTATGCCCCTGCACGGTCTGCGGAATCTCGCAGTTTCGTTCCCATCCGACATAGCGGCGGATCACCGCATTTTCCCCGTCCAGTTCGTACTCGTACATCGCATCCGGATCCCCCGCCATAAATGCCTGCACGGAAAAAACCGTTGCCAGCAGACAGAAAATCATGGCAAAGACAGAAAACTTTTTACACATTTTCTTCTCCTCCTTGCTGTATCACAAAATCTTGTCCGTGTTTTCTGCGGTACAATCTCCTCACGACCCAAACAACCGCCGCTAAACACAGGATGTAACTCAGGGGAATCAGCCAATACGGCGGACCGCTTTCAAAAGTGACTTGAACAGCCTCCCCCTGAATGCGTATTACACTGCGAGAGCGAAAGGGAACCGTCCTATTCGGGCGGACGGCTTGTGTAACGGAAAGGATATTCCCGGCTGCATCCACATAGGCAAACCGAACCTGCGTCAAGTGATTCAGGATAGAATACACTTCTTTTTCCGCGTTTCCAAAGGTCACATGCGCAGGCTGTCCATCCTCAAGAATCTCATTGCTGCCGACAGAGTTTTTGCAATGAAACACATAGCTGACGTATCCATCCTCTTTGTATGCAGCTATGGGCGAATCGGCGGAAAAGCCATAAATATCCAGATGTACCGCTTCCTCTGTATACCATTCCGACGGTAAATCCTGCGCAGGAACCAGCAAGTCCAGATATCGGCTTCCCTGCGGTGCCGCTTCGAGATCAACTTCGCAAACGAAGTACGGTGCCAATTTAAAAGCGCTGACATTGAAAAAGAAAATGTGGACAAGAAGAACTGTGCACAGAATACTTGCCGTGCGCTTCATTCGCTTTTCCTCCTTGCTTTTTCACAATCCAACCGACGCTCATTTTGTATCGCAACAGCGGCAATAAATGACTGCGTAGATATGCCCTTGCGATGCATATCCCGCAGCTTTATTAAAACAAATTTTCATGTATTTGTCAATAGTTTTTGTGCAATACGTTAAAAGCTCCCTCCGATTACACGGAGAGAGCCTTGATTATGCTTTGCGGACGATGGCAATGGGGGTCTGCTGGGATTTCTGCCCGAGGGGGTTGTCCCGGAAAATCTCCTTGCACATCTCAATGTCGATGGCAGGATCGGACACGCCCAAAATCTCGCGGCCGATGTCGTTGGCGTCCATGATGACGACCTTGCAGCCGATGTAGGCTTCCAGCTTCGCCGCAACGATGTCGGGATCCTTGGGTGCCAGCTTGGCGTAGTGGTTGTAGGGCGGCAGGGTGTAGTCGCAGGGGCCGTCGATCGCTCTGCCCTTGTCGCCGACGATCTTGTAGAAAACACCGCGCACACCGAAAGGCTTCGTCACGGCGGAGCACAGGGCGGCAAAGAGGATCTTCGGCACACCGATGTCCCGAATCGCCAGCTCCATCGTCCACGGACTGCCCAGCCCGATGCCGTAGGGCGATTTATACACAAACTTGCACAGGATGTTCGCCAGCTTCGACACCTCGATGTCGTCGATGTCAAAGGCGCGCCCCTGACTGATGGCGATGATCTTTTCGCTGATGAAGATCATGTCCCCCTCCTGCAGATAGTCGCGGACGTATTTGTCCAGTATATCGGGGATGCTGTCATCCTTGACCACAACGTGGGTCTTGACCGGGTAGCGCAGGAAATCGCCGTACTTCGTGGAGATCTTCAGTTCCTTGCCCTCGTTGGGCTGTAAGTTATCCATATTCATGCTGTAACCTCGCTTTTTCAACATTCACTCCATTGTACTCCACAATGACATTTTTTTCAATAAATAATTTGCAAAAAATGTTTGACATACTTTTAATTTTTCCCGCCGCCCTGCAAATTATCCCCTGCCGCACGCCAAAATCCCCCTCGGGGAAACCATGCACGGCGCATACGGGTAAGCGTGATTTCCAAAGATAAACCATAATTCGTCAAAAAAACACCCTTTTGCACGGCGTTTCAGCGGGTGCAAAAGGGTGGAAGACTATGTGCGGATCAATACCACAGCCAACCGAACAGGAAGATGCGGATGAGGTGCTGCCACCAAGTGTATTTGATCTCAAGCTGGCAGGAGGCTGTGATGGTGGGATCATCCTCCAGTGTTGCGGTAATGGTGACGGTGCCCACGTCGGAGATGAGGATGTTGCCGTCCTTGTCGATCTCGGCAATCTCCGGGTTAGAGGACTCCCAAAGGACGCCTTTCTGGTTGGCGAAGATGCGTACACCCTCCTGGCGATAGCGAACCGTGCCGTCGCTGGCGTAGATGCGCAGGGGTGCGGAGACAGCATCGGGAGTAACACGGATCATGGGACGGATGCCGAGGATCCAGTTGTTGACCAGCCAGCCCGTGGAAACGCGGCCGTCCTCCAAAACACCGGCGGCAAAGCCGTTTTCGTAGCCGGAGGTACGCAGCCAGTAGCGACAGACGTCGTAGTCGGGATCACCCTTTTCGCGACAAGCCCAAACGCCGTGGCTCTTGGCAAAGTCGGAGCTGTACGCCTTGCGGGCAGGATCCTCCTCGTAATAAGCGGCGGAGAAGCTGTACTTTTCGGAGTAGGTGCCGTCCTCTCCGTAGCCGCCGTCCGTCATTTTGTCGCACTCGGCAAAGCCGTACTCTGAATTGGTGATGTCGTCAAAGGACGGCAGGAACACCTTGTCCGACGTATTGGCGCCGCTCTTGGTGCCGGTAACGGGATTGTGCTTGTTCTCAAGGTCGGTGACCAGAATCTCCGCCTTTTCCTCCGTGGTAAACGCTGTATCCAGGAATGTGCCGTTGAGCCACTGACGGATACTGCTGTTTCCCCAGTTGATGGGGTTGTTAAAGTCCGGCTTGTCCGTAAAGGCACGGGCATCCAGAACCGTTTCCGCCATCAGCAGGACATTGCCGTCCTCCTGCACATCCATCACACGCCACTGGATCGGCTCATAGGCGAACCAGTAGTCAAAGGATTTGGCGTCGAAGCCGTAGGCGTTGAGATACGCCTCGTACTGCTCGTAGATCTTCTGGAGGTAGGCAAGAATATATTTTTCGTATTCTTTTTCGTTCTGGGTATAGGCGTCCGGTACCTCATAGTGATACTTGCGGAACATCGCAGTACCGATCTGCACATCACCGTTGGCATCGGGCGTTTTGCCGGCCAGAATCTCCAAAAGGTCAGGATCGGTGACCAGCGTCTGCGGGTACATACCGTAGGCAAAGGTGTCGCCCTCCTGCAATTCGCCGGCTTTTTTTGCGGAGGCGGACAGCCCCACTGCGGACAGACAGATCAGCGCCGCCAGAAGTACGCTGAGTACGCGTTTTGTCAATTTCATGAGAATGCACTCCTTCATGATAATATACAATTTAATTATACGCATTCTTCCTTTATCTGTCAAGAGAAAAATGCCCGTCAAAGGTGCAATTCGGCAAAGATTTTTCCCGCATTCTCCCGCAGAACCAGCTCGGCAAGACCATCCATGGGCGTTTCGTCCCGGTTGATGAGGACAAAATGCTTCCCTCGAAAGTACCGCACGAAGCCCGCCGCCGGATAGACGGTCAGACTGGTGCCGACGACCAGCAGACAGTCTGCCTCCCGAATGGCACGCACGGACTCGTTTACGGTCTGTTCGTCCAGCGCTTCCTCATACAGTACCACATCGGGCTTGAGCATCCCGCCGCAGGTGCAGTGCGGTACGCCTTGCGTATGCAGGACGGCGTCCAGACCGACGGTTTCGCCGCAGCGCATACAGGTGTTGCGCAGGGCGGAGCCGTGCAGCTCCAAAACCCGTGTACAGCCTGCCTGCTGATACAGTCCGTCGATGTTCTGCGTCACCACGGCGGACAGCTTTCCTTGGCGCTCCAGCGTGGCGGCGGCAAAGTGGGAGGCGTTGGGCTTGGCGTCGGGATAGAGCATTTTGGTGCGGTAGTAGTCGAAAAAGATGTCGGGATGCTTTTGGAAAAAGCTGTGGCTGAGAATGGTTTCCGGCGGGTAGGGGAATGTCTTTTCCTTTTCCCTGTACAGTCCATCGGCACTGCGGAAATCGGGGATCCCGCTTTCGGTGGAGGTGCCGGCGCCGCTGAAAAGGACGATGCGGCGGCTTTCATCCAGAATGGCTTGCAGTTGTTCGTTCATAGGGTGCCTCCTGTCAAAAGTGTTTGCAGTTGGGCAAAGTTTTCCACACGGTACCGTGCGGTATGCGCCTGTCCCGTTTTTTGAAAATCGCACCAGCAGGTGTCCAAACCTGCGGCGATCCCGCCGGCAATATCGGCGCTCAGGGAGTCTCCGATGACCAAGGTGCGGGAGGGGTCGCTGTCGGGGATGGCGGACAGCACATGGTCAAAAAATTTCCGGTGCGGTTTGCCGATGCCGATGGTCTCGGAGACGAAAACACCTTGGAAATAGGGTGCAAGACCGCTTCGGGCGAAACGGCTTTTCTGTACCCGCCCGATCCCGTTGGTGATGATATACATGGAAAATCCCGCACGGTAAAGCGTTTGGCACAGTTCTTCGGCGCCGGGCAGAAGCTCACCGTGGAGGGAAAGGCAGTCGAGGTACCGCTCGTTAAACGCTACGCCGTCCAGCGGGATGGAAAGAAGGGCAAAAAGCCGCACAAAGCGGGTGGACGTGATCTCACTTTTCTCGATCTCGCCCCGGTTGTACCGCTCCCAAAGTGCGCTGTTGATGGCGTGGTAAGCCGACAGAATGTCTTGGTTTGCAGGCAGTCCGTGCTGTTGCAGAACGTCCGCCAGCGCCAGCTGTTCCGCGCGGCGAAAATCCATCAGCGTTTCGTCTGCATCAAACAAAAGCGTGGTATATCGCATCGTGCCCCTCCCGAAAAATGCGCTTTCCTTATTATATAGAGCCGCTCACCCGAGGGTGACTTCCCAGTAGGCGATCTTTTTGCGCTGCCATGTGTAGGTCATGTACAGCTTGCTGCCCATGTGCACGATGGCGGGGTACGAATATTCATCGTCCCGACTGCGGCGCTTTTCCAGCAGGAGGATTTCCGTCCACGTTTCGCCGTTGTCTTTAGATTCCATCAGCGTCAGCGGCGCACGAACGCCCCAGTTTTTGGCGGATGGGTTGGAGATGAGGATCAGCGTACCGTCCTCCAGACGGGTGACATCCAGTCCGCTGTTGGGATTTTTGATCTGCGTGGGGTACGCTTTGCACCACGTCTTTCCGTAATCGTCGGAATCACTGCGGTAGGCATGACCGCGGCTGGTACGCAAAAGGGCGTACACCTTGCCGGGCGCCGATTCCCACAGGGTCGGCTGGATCATGGGTACCGGCTTGCCGCCCACAAGCTTGCGGACGGGGATGATCCTCTGCTTTTCCCAAGTGACGCAGTCGTCTTTGGAAACATCCATAAACGCCAGCCAGTCCGGCTGTTCCGAGGAGGCAGGCGCCAGCACGGTGCCGTCGGACAGGCGAATGGGCTTATTCTTCACGGGACCTCTGCCGCCGCTCACATCCCCCGGCACCAGCTCCCGGGGCGCCGTCCACGTTTGACCGAGGTCGGCAGAGAGGACAAAATATGTCTGCCAGTAGGCGATCTTTTTGCCCACCTTGAAAAACAAGATCACATCGCCGTTCTCCCGGCGGAACAGCACCGGATTCCAGTGGGGCACATTCCGATCTGCGGAGATACGCTCTGCCGGGAGCCACGCCCCGTCCGTGCGCCGTGCCACCCAGATGTCCACATCGTCCTTGCCCTCGCCCGTACCGCCGAACCATGCCGCCAGCACATCGCCGTTTTCCAGCGGCAGTACCGTGGAGGCGTGGCAGGAGGGCGTGGGGCAAATGTCGTCAAAAATCCACTCTCGTTTCGCCTGTGTAACCATAGCATTTCCTCCTTTTCTTTTTATTATAAAGGGCTTGTTTTCCCGTGTCAACCGCAATTTCGGGCGCTTACCTGTGCGCAGAAATAGAAAGAGTATTCCATTTTTCGGCTATGTTGTATAAAAAAAGACGTGAATTCTTGTCAAAATAACCAAAAAGATTGAACCACCCACCGCCCTCTTTTATGAAGCCATCCGAATCTTTGAAATTGGCAAGCTCCATTATTGACGTTGGACAGTTTTGTGTTATAATATGTAATGGTATTCGCAGAGATTTTATTTTGTGGGAGATAGAAAGCTATGTATGTAAAAGACGTTACCGTTCAGAATCAGGTCGGTCTGCACGCCCGTCCTGCTACATTCTTCATCCAGAAGGCGAACGAATTCAAGTCCTCTATCTGGGTCGAAAAGGAAGAACGCCGTGTCAACGCAAAGAGCCTGCTTGGGGTGCTCTCTCTGGGCATCATGGGCGGCACCACGATCCGCATCATCGCCGGCGGTCCCGATGAGGAACAGGCTGTGGATGAACTGGTGCGGCTTGTCAATTCCGGCTTTGCGGAATAAGAATTTGCCTTTAAATGACCTTCGTGTTTTACCGCACGGAGGTTATTTTCTATTTTGAAAGGAGACGCACTATGTCGTCGATTCAGCCCCTTTCCCTCGCCGAACTGCGTCAAAAGGCCATGCGCCTGCCCCAGACGCCCGGCGTCTATCTGATGAAAAACCGTCAGGGCACGGTCATCTATGTCGGCAAGGCCAAGGCGCTGAAAAACCGGGTCAGCCAATACTTCGGCTCCCACCGCAACCACGGCATCAAGGTCATCCGCATGGTGGAAAACGTCGCCGACTTTGACTACATCCTCACCGACAGCGAGTTTGAAGCGCTGGTGCTGGAATGCAGTCTGATCAAGCAGTATGCGCCGAAGTACAACATCCTGCTCAAGGATGACAAGGGTTACAGCTATATCCGGGTGTCGAACGACGGCTGGCCGATGATCTCCGCCGTTTTGCAAAAAAAGGACGATGGCGCCACCTATATCGGACCCTATACCAGCCATTTTACCGTCAACAATGCCGTGGACGAGGCGTTGAAGATCTACCGTCTGCCCCGCTGCGGCAAGACGTTTCCCCAGGATATCGGCAAGGGCAGACCGTGTCTGAATTATTTTATTGAACAGTGCAGTGCGCCCTGCGCCGGGAAAATCAGCGAAGCCGAATATCGGGAAGCGGTGGACGAAGCGCTGGCGTTTCTGCGGGGCGGGACGGCAAACGCTTTGCAGGATCTGGAGAAGCGCATGACGCAGGCTGCCGAAGCGCTGGAATTTGAAAAAGCGGCACGGCTGCGGGATCGTATTCAAGCGATCAAACGCTCCGCCGACAAGCAAAAGGTCTACTCCGCCGCCGTGGAGGAACAGGACGTGTTCGCCGTGGTCAGCGAAAAGGAGAAAAGCTGTTTGAATGTTCTGCGCTTCGGCGAGGGCAGGCTGACCGAGAGTGAATTTTTCCTCTTGGACACGCCGGAAGATCTGCCCGAATGCCGCACGGAACTGGTGCGCAGTTTCTATTCCATGGATCGCCGCGTCCCGCCGAGAATCGCAGTGGACGGCGAGATGGAGGACGCGGCGCTGATGGAGCAGTGGCTCAGCGAGAAAGCGGGACGCAGAGTGCATATCGTTCTGCCCCAGCGGGGCGCACAGATGCAGCTGGTGGAGCTGTGCCGCAAAAATGCCGCAGAAAAACTGATGCAGTCCTCCGGCAGGGTCAGCCGTCAGGCAACGGCTTTGCGGGAGCTGGCGTCACTGCTGGGACTGCCGTCCATCCCCGAATACATCGAAGCCTACGATATTTCCCACACCGCCGGCAGTGACAATGTCGCCGGCATGGTGGTGTTTCGGGACGGTGTCCCTCTGAAGCAGGCGTACAAGCGTTTTGCCGTCAAAACTTTTCTCGGGCAGGACGACTACGGCTCCATGGCCGAGGTGCTGGAACGCCGTTTCCGTCACTATCTTGAGGAAAAGGACAGCGGCGAGGGCTTCGGCAAACTGCCCGATCTGATTTTGCTGGACGGCGGTCAGGGACAGGTGCACGCCGTACAGCCTGTGCTTAAACAGCTGGGCATTGATGTGCCGCTGTTCGGCATGGTCAAGGACAGCCACCACCGTACCCGAGCCATTGCCGCAGACGGCGGCGAGATCGCCCTGACCTCCAAGCGCAGCGCCTTTACGCTGGTGTCGGAAATTCAGGAGGAGGTGCACCGCTTCGCCATCGCTTACCACCGCAAGAAACACCAAAAGAGCGGCTTTTCCTCCACCCTGACCGAGATCGAGGGCATCGGTCCCGCCCGGGCAAAAGCGCTTTTGCAGCATTTCCGCACCCTGACCGCCGTGAAGAACGCCACGGTCGATGATCTGTGCGCCGTCAAAGGTATCAGCCGCCCTGCGGCGCAAGCGGTCTATGATGCCTTTCATCCAAAGGAGAAATGAGAAATTGCCCGTGCAAAAATTTGCACGCACCGTGAAAACGTTAGCCGGTTAACAAATTTTATTGTGTATTTGATTACTGTCCTTTGCCTTTCTTCGAGAAGAAAGTAACCGAATACCGCGGGTCGGATGCGAAAAATCTCGCCGTTCGTTGCCA
The DNA here is from genome assembly GCA_051881715.1 of Acutalibacteraceae bacterium. Lineage (GTDB taxonomy): Bacteria > Bacillota > Clostridia > Oscillospirales > Acutalibacteraceae > UBA1425. The sequence continues at coordinate 24,315 of JBJEQK010000114.1, read as the reverse complement.
GCTGTTGCGATATGCTGTGCGAATCTTGCAGAGCCGTGCAATTTTTTGCACAGCTCTGCTTTGGTTTTTGTGCAAGAAAACGCCGCTCTGCGTTTTGCAAAGCGGCGACATTTTTTGTTTATTCCTGTGTGGGCTGCAAGCTCTGACGGGCACGATTGATCTCGTTGAGACCGTCGGTCAGGGCAACAGCGGCGTCCTGCATCACTCTCTCGAGGAACTCGGAGGTGGCGCTGCGGATATCGGCAGAGTACTTGTTCGCCTTGTCGGCGATCTCCTGCGCCTTGACGGCAGCTTCTCTGGTGACATCGGCGGCCTCCGCACGTTTGGCCTCTACGACCTCTTGCAGCTTCTGCTCGGCGGCGGCGATCATTTCCTGACCGTCCTTTTCCGCCTTGGCACGCACTTCTTCGCTGTACTGCGCAGCCTGCTTGGCAATTTCGCTTTCCTCGACCATGACCCGCGCCTTGGCGCTGGCTTCCGCCACGATGGCTTCCGCCTTTTCGTCCGCTTCGCCCACGGTCTTTTCGTGATAAGCCTGTGCCTGTGCGACCAGCTCCTTGGCCTTAGTCTCGGATTCAGTGACATACTTTTTGACCTTGGACTTGGCATCGTCCACGATCTTCGCTGCATCCGCCTTGGCCTTTTCGATAATGCTGTTGCGCTCCGCCAGCACGTTTCTCGCCTGCGCGATCTCCACCGGCAGATTCAATCGCATATCCTCCAGGCAGGTTTTGATGGTCTTGGTATCGACCATGGTCTTGTTGGTAAATGCAACGCTGGTGCCGGAATCCACAGCGCTCTCGATCTGTTCAAGCAAATCTTCAAATGTCATTTGTGAAACTTCCTTTCTCAAGTTTTATTTTGAATTCGGTCAATAATTTCATCTTTTACAACGCAGGGAACAAAATCGGACACATTGCCGCCCAACGCACATACCTGCTTGACCATGCTGGAGGAGAGGTACATATATTCCACATCCGAGGAAATGAAAACGGTCTCCATGTCGGGATTCAGCTTTTTATTGGTCAACGCCTGCTGAAATTCCTGCTCGAAATCGGAGATGGCGCGCAGTCCCTTGACGACGACGCCCGCCCCGATTCGGCGCACATAGTCCGCCAAAAGTCCCTCGCAGATGTCCACGGAAACGTTGGGCATATCCGCCGTACAACGGCGCAGGAGGCTGACACGTTCCTCGGCGGTAAAACAGCCGGTGGGCTTGTTGTAGTTGCAAGCCACCGCCACAGTCAAGTGGTCGAACATCTTGGACGCACGGCGGATAATATCCATGTGTCCGTTGGTCACCGGGTCAAAGGAGCCGGGGTATACGGCATGGTGCATTTTTATCCCCCCTCAAACTGCGGTATCGCGGTAGGCCGTGATACCCGTTTTGCCGTAACGGTAGGTGCGGTAGACGCTGTAGCCGTTGCCGATCTGCTCGGGCAGTGTCTCCCCCACAGGAGCCTCGCAAAGAATCACGCCTCCCGGTGCCATCCGCTGTGCCACATCCGGCAGCGCCTTTTGCAGCAAGCCCATGCCATACGGCGGATCGAGAAAAGCGATGTCGTAGGTGCTGCGGCTGTTCTTTACAAAGGACAGGGCGTCCGTTTCAAGGATGGTTGCCTTGTCCGCCAGCTTGGTCGTTTGCAGGTTGCGGCGGATGACCTCGACGGAGCGGCGGCTGCTGTCCACGATGGTCGCCGATGCCGCACCGCGGCTGAGTGCCTCGATGGCCATCTGCCCGGAACCGCCGAACAAATCCAGCACCCGCCTGCCCTCGATCTCAAACTGGATGATGCTGAAAACCGCCTCTTTCACACGATCGACGGTGGGGCGCACATCGTTGCCCGGCAGTGTCTCCATAGTTCTTCCCCGGGCTGTGCCTGTAATTACTCTCATGGTGTCACGCTCTCAAAACAATATTGCATTATATTATCTCATTTTTTCACGCAGTTTGTCAACTGCATTTTATAAAATTATTTGTTTTTTAACAGTTTTCTCTTGACTTGCTGCCGAAGAATGGTACAATGAGGACTGCCGAAGCATACAGCAAGCACACTTAGGAGGATTTTGCATGAAACGGCTGTGCGCACTTCTTTTACTGGTTTGCATTTTGTTCTGTGCCTGCGGCAGGACTGCCGAAACAGTCACGACCACGGCAATCTCTCCCGGCGCCGAGACCTGCACGCTGTCCATCGTCTGCACAACGCTCTGCGGCAACAGTGCCCTGCCCGCCGAAAAAGCGCCCTTCGTCCCGCAGGACGGCTATATCCTGCGCCGTGTGACGATGGAAATTCTGGACGGCGACACGGTATTTGACATTCTCCGCCGCGCCTGCGCCGAAAACACCTGTGACGCAGACTGCCGCTTCTGCAAGGGTGGCATTGCATTGGAGACCAGCTACACCCCCGGGTACAGCACCTATTATGTGCAGGGCATCCACCAGCTGTACGAAAAGGACTGCGGTGCACGGTCGGGATGGATGTTCCGAGTCAACGGCGAATTCCCCAACGTGGGCGCCGGAACCTGCACCGTGCAAAACGGCGACTGCATCGAGTGGCTGTACACCTGTGATATGGGCGAGGATTTTTGAGGAAAGAAAAGAGACCGCACAGCGGACTTCACGGTCTGTTGTGCGGTCTTTGTTTTTCTTGTTTGTTATGCCTGCTCCTTGACAGCGATACCCAGATCGTCCAGCTGGACGTCATCCACACGGGCGGGGCACTCGGTCATGGGCTCGGAGGCGTTCTGCACCTTGGGGAACGCAATCACGTCCCGCAGGCTGTCACAGCCGAGCATCTGCATCACGATACGATCCAGACCCAGACCCATGCCGCCGTGGGGCGGTGCGCCGTAGCGGAAGGCATCGGTCAGGAATCCGAACTTCTCATGGGCTTCCTCATCGGACAGACCGAGAAGCTTGAAGATACGGTTCTGCAGCTCGGGATTGGTAATACGGATGGAGCCGGAGGAAAGCTCGATGCCGTTGAGCACCAAGTCATACGCCTTGGCACGCACCTTTGCCTTGTCGGTCTCCAGATAGTCCAGACACTCATCCAGCGGTGCGGTAAAGGGATGGTGCATGGCGACAAACTGCTGCAGATCCTCGTCCCAGTCGAAGAACGGAAACTCGGTGATCCACAGGAAGTTGAACTGCCCCTTGGGGACGATGTCCAGCTTCTTCGCCACCTCCTGACGCAGTGCGCCGAGGACGGACAGCACAAGAGAATTTTTGACGTCGCCCACGATCAAGACCACGTCGCCGGGCTTTGCATCCGCTCTTTCCAAAAGGGTACGGTTTTCGTCCTCGGTCAGGAACTTGGCAAAGGAGGAGGAAACAGTGCCGTCCTCCGAAAGTCTTGCCCATGCAAGACCCTTGGCGCCGATGCCCTTGACCATTTCGGTCAGCTTGTCGACCTCCTTGCGGGTAAGCTTCGTGAAAGCACCCTTGGCGGTGATGCCGCGCACGGAGCCGCCGTTCTGCACGGGACCCGAGAACACGCCGAAGCCGCAGTCACGGACAATATCGGACAGGTCGTACAGCTCCATGCCGTAGCGGGTGTCCGGCTTGTCGGAGCCGTAGCGCTCCATCGCCTCTTTATACGTCAGCCGCGGCAGGGGCAGCGGGATATCCACATCCAGCACTTCCTTAAACAAACGCTGAATATATCCCTCGCCCATTGCCAGCACATCCTCCACATCCACAAAGGACATCTCCAGGTCAATTTGCGTAAATTCCGGCTGGCGGTCGGCACGCAGATCCTCGTCCCGGAAGCAACGGGCGATCTGCATATAGCGGTCGAAGCCCGCCACCATGGAGAGCTGTTTATACAGCTGCGGCGACTGGGGCAGGGCGTAGAATGTGCCCTTATGAATGCGGCTGGGAACGAGGAAGTCCCGGGCTCCCTCCGGCGTGGAACGGATGAGGATGGGCGTTTCGATCTCCACAAAGCCGTTTTCGTCGAAGTAGTCCCTTGTGACCTTCGTCACCTTGTGCCGCAGGAGGATATTTCTCTGCAGATCGGGGCGGCGCAGGTCGAGGTAGCGGTATTTGAGCCGCGTCAGCTCCGCAGTGGAACAGTTTTCCACGATCTCAAAGGGCGGCGTCTCGCTCTTGGAGAGCACACGCAGATCCTGTACCTCCAGCTCCACCTCGCCCGTGGGGATCTCCATATTTTTGGAGGAACGCTCCCGCACAACGCCCTTCGCCATCAGCACAAATTCATTGCGTGCGGCAAAGGCTTTTTCAAAAATCGCACGATCCGTGCTCTCGTCAAAGGCCAGCTGCAAAATGCCCGTGCGGTCACGCAGGTCGATAAAGATCAGCGCACCCAGATCACGCTGGCGCTGTACCCAGCCGGCAACGGTGATCTCCCTGCCCACGTCCCCGATACGGGGTTCGCCGCAGTACATGGAACGTTTCAGTCCCGTCATAAAATCCATTTTTATTCCTCCAAACCAAACAAAGCGTTCATATCCAATTCGCTCCCCAGCAGGGCGATGTCCACCATCTTGTCCACGAAATCGTCTGCGGGGATCTCGGTGATTTCGCCCGTCTGCATATTTTTGATCGGGTAGATGCCCTTGTTCAGCTCATCCTCGCCGAGGACAAGGGTATACTGTGCGCCGATCTTGCCGGCGTATTTCATCTGCGCCTTCAGGGAACGGCCGCAGGTGTCGATCTGTGCGCTGACGCCCGACATCCGCAGATCCTGCGCCAAGACCGAAGCCTGCACCGTTGCCGCATCGCCCATGGCGGCGATATAGAGCATACAGGGCTCCTCCTCGGGGAAGTCCGCATTCTGGGCGTGCATGACCAGAAGCAACCGTTCAATGCCCAGCGCAAAGCCGAGGGACGGCGTATGGGAGCCGCCCAGCTCCTGCACCAGACCGTCGTAGCGACCGCCGCCGCAAACCGTGCCCTGTGCACCGATCTCGGTGGAGACGAACTCAAACACCGTGCGGGTATAGTAGTCGAGACCGCGGACAATGCGGGGGTTGACGACATAGGCGATCTGCATGGCGTCCAGATACTGCTTTACACGCTCAAAGTGGGCGCGGCAGTCGTCGCAGATGTAGTCGAGGATGACCGGCGCATCCGCCGCAATGGCGGAGCAGATGGGGCTTTTGCAGTCGAGAATACGCATGGGATTCTTTTCCAGTCTGCCCAGACACGTCTCGCAAAGCTCCGCTTTGTGGGACTCGAAGTACGCCTTTAATGCCGCATGGTACTTTTTGCGGCATTCGGGACAGCCGATAGAGTTGATCTCCAAGGTCAGGTTCTCCACACCCAGCGTCTCAAAAATCGTGTAGGCAAGGGCGATCAGCTCCGCATCCGCCGTGGGCTCCGATGCGCCGAAGCACTCCACGCCGAACTGGTGGAACTCGCGAAGTCTGCCTGCCTGGGGCTTTTCGTAGCGGTAGCAGGAAGTCAGGTAGCTGACCTTTTGCGGCAGTGCCTCGTTAAAAAGACCGTGCTCCAAAAATGCACGGACGGCGCCTGCGGTGCCCTCGGGGCGCAGGGTGATGGAACGCCCGCCCTTGTCCTCGAAGGTGTACATCTCCTTTTGCACCACGTCCGTGGTGTCGCCCACGCCCCGCTGGAACAGCTCCGTGTGTTCAAACACAGGGGTGCGCATCTCCCGAAAGCCGTACTGCTGTGCAACGTGCAGCATCGTCTGTTCGACAAAGCGGTATTCGCCGCTGAAAGACGGCAGGACATCCTGGGTGCCCTTGATTGCTTTTGTAATCAATGCCATATGTATCTTCCTTTACAGTGCAAACAAAAACGGATAACGCACCGCCTGTGGCGCAGCCCATCCGTTTTCGTTGAAATTATTTTTTCGGATTTACGATGTCGCGCCAGTCCAGATCGCCGCGGTTCAGGCTGTGAATGAGCGCTTCGGCGGTGGCGATGTTGGTGGCGACGGGAATATTGTGGACATCGCACAGGCGCTGTAGACCTGCCTCGTCCGGCTCGTGGGGTTTGGGATTGAGCGGGTCGCGGAACAAAATCAGCAAGTCGATCTCATTGCAGGCGATCAATGCGCCGATCTGCTGATCGCCGCCCTGAGAGCCGGCAAGGAAACGCTGGATCTCCAACCCCGTGGCTTCGCTGACCATTTTGCCTGTGGTGCCGGTGGCGAACAGCTTGTGGCGGCTGAGTGTGCCGCAGTAAGCGATGCAGAACTGCACCATCAGCTCCTTTTTGGCGTCGTGGGCAATGATTGCAATATTCAAAGCGAAAACCTCCCTGCTTATGTTTTAGTAAACTATATCAAATCGTGTCGATTTTTTCAATCTTTTTCTTCGGTCAATGCCTCAGCGTCTGCTTCGGGCACGTCCCCGGAAGCTTCTTCAGGCTCCTCGTGCGCCACGATCGCCATGGTGGCCAGCTTTTCGCCCTCGCTCACACGCATGACGCGCACGCCCTTGGACGGGCGGGCGAAAACGCTGATGCCGTCGGTGGGGATGCGGATGATGATACCGTCGGTGGAGATGAGGATGGCGTCTTCGCTGTCCCCGACACTCGCCACAGCGGCAACTTTGCCGAATTTCTCGGTGTGGTAGTTGATGGTGCCGATGCCGCCACGGGACTGGAGCCTGTAGTCCGACGGCAGACTGCGGCGACCGTAGCCGGTCTCGCTGACGGTGAGGATGGTCTTGCCCTGCTCGATGATGACCATGCCGACCACCTCGTCGTCCCCGCGCAGGGTGATGGCACGCACGCCACGGGCGGTTCTGCCGATGGCGCGGGCGTCCTCCTCGTTGAAGCGCACGGACATACCGTTGCGTGTGGCGACCAAGATATCGTCCTTGCCGCCGGTGACGAATACCCATGCCAGCTCGTCGCCCTCGTCCAGGTTGATGGCGATCAGACCGCCCTTGCGCACATTGCGGTACGCCTCCAGCTCGGTACGCTTGATGACACCCCTGCGGGTGACCATGCACAGGAATTTACCCTCGTCATCCACCGGAACTCGAATCATGGCGGTGACCTTTTCCTCGTTGTCGATGGGCAGGATGTTGACGATGTTCATGCCCTTGCCGGTGCGGGACGCCTCGGGGATCTCGTAGCCCTTGATGCGGTAGGTCTTGCCGGCGCTGGTGAAGAACATGATCTGGTCATGGGTGGAGCAGGTGAACATGGTCTGCGCCACGTCCTCCTCCCGGCGGGTCATACCCTTGACGCCCTTGCCGCCGCGATGCTGCTGCTGATAGATATCCACGGGCATACGCTTGATGTAGCCCATATCGGTCAGGGTAAAGACGCAGGTTTCTTCGGGGATGAGATCCTCGATATCCACCTCGCCCGTAACATTCATGATCTCCGTGCGGCGTTCGTCGCCGTACTTCTCCTTGATCGCCAGTGCCTCGGTCTTGATGATCTCCAGCACCTTTTCGTGGCTGCCGAGGATTTCAAGGTATTCCCGGATCTTTGCACGCAGTTCTGCCAGCTCTTCCTCCAGCTTGATGCGCTCGAGACCCGTCAGGCGTCCCAGCTGCATCTGCACGATGGCGGTCGCCTGCACGTCGTCCAGACCGAAACGCTCCATCAGCGCCGTCTTGCCCTCGGGAATGGACTTGGAATTGCGCAGGATGGAGATCACCTCGTCGATGAAATCCAGCGCCGTCAGCAATCCCTCCAAAATGTGGGCACGTTCCTGCGCCTTTTTGAGGTCGTACCGGGTGCGGCGCTCGATGACTTCGCACTGGAAGTTGATGTAGTGGGTGAGCACCTCTTTGAGAGTGAGGATCTTCGGCTCGCCGTCCACGATCGCCAGCATGATCACGCCGAAGGTGGACTGCAGCTGGGTAAATGTGAACAGCTGGTTCAGCACGACTTGGGGATTGGCTTCCCGCTTGAGGTCGATGGAAACATACATTCCCTTTTTGGAGGAGTAGTCGTGGATGTCGGCAATGCCCTCAATGCGCTTTTCTTTCACAAGGTCGGCAATACTTTCGATCAGCCGTGCCTTGTTGACCATGTAGGGAAGCTCGGTGACGCGGATCTCGAAGCGACCGTTCTTTTCCACAATTTCCGTGCGGGCACGGACGGTAATTTTGCCCTTGCCGGTGCCATAGGCGGCGCGAATGCCCGCCTTGCCCATGACGATGCCGGCGGTGGGGAAGTCGGGTCCGGGAATGTACTGCATCAATTCGGCAAGCTCCGCTTCGGGATTGTCGATCAGACAGCACATACCGTCAATCACCTCGCCCAGATTGTGGGGCGGGATGTTGGTCGCCATACCCACGGCGATACCTGCGGAGCCGTTGACCAAAAGGTTCGGGAAGCGGGACGGCAAAACGGACGGCTCTTTCAGACGGTCGTCGTAGTTGGGCATGAAGTCCACGGTATCTTTGTCAATATCGGTCAGCATCCGCAGGGACAGCTTGCTCATGCGGGACTCGGTGTAACGGTAAGCGGCAGGCGGGTCGCCGTCCACGGAGCCGAAGTTGCCGTGACCGTCCACGAGCATATAGCGCATGGAGAAGGGCTGTGCCAGACGCACCATGGCGTCATACACCGAGGCGTCGCCGTGGGGATGGTACCGACCCAAAACAGCGCCGACGGTGTCTGCGCACTTGCGGTAGGCACGGTCGGGAAACAGTCCGTTTTCGTGCATGGTGTAGAGAATGCGGCGGTGGACGGGCTTCAGTCCGTCACGCACATCGGGCAGTGCGCGGGACACGATGACCGACATAGAGTAGTCGAGGAAGGATTTGCGCATCTCCCGGTTCAGATCCACATTGATGATCTTTTGGTTTTCCAGATGCTCGCGGAAATCCGTGTGCTGCATCTCGTTTTGTTTCTTGCTCATGGTTTACGCATCCTCCCCTCTTAAACGTCCAAATTCTGGACAAATTTTGCGTTTTGAATGATGAAATCCCGGCGGGGTTCCACCTTTTCGCCCATCAGCAAAGAGAAGGTCTCGTCCGCCTCTATGGCGTCCTCCAGCGTGACGCGAAGCATGACGCGCGTCTGCGGATCCATGGTGGTCTCCCAAAGCTGTTCGGGATCCATTTCACCCAAGCCCTTGTAGCGCTGGATGTCGCAGCTGCCGCCGAGTTCCTCGATTTTTTGATCCCGCTCTTCGTCCGAGAAGGCGTAGAAGAATTTCTTGCCCTTGCTGACCTTGAACAGCGGCGGCTGGGCGATATAGACGTGCCCCGTTTCGATCAGCGGGCGCATATAGCGGAACAGGAACGTGAGCAAAAGGGTGCGGATATGGGCACCGTCCACATCGGCATCCGCCATGATGACGATCTTGTCATAGCGCAGTTTTTCAAGGTTGAATTCTTCGCCGATGCCCGTACCCAAGGCGGACACCACAGGAGAAAGCTTGTCGTTGCCGATGACCTTGTCGATGCGGGATTTTTCCACGTTGAGCATTTTGCCCCACAGCGGGAGGATCGCCTGATACTGGCGGTCACGTCCCTCCTTGGCGGAGCCGCCGGCGGAATCGCCCTCGACGATGTACAGCTCGGTAAATTCGGCGCTCTTGTCGGTGCAGTCCGCCAGCTTGCCGGGCAGAGAGTTGCTTTCCAGTGCGCCCTTGCGGCGGGCAAGATCCCTCGCCTTGCGGGCGGCTTCTCTCACTCTCGAAGCGTCCAGCGCCTTGGTAAAGATGGCTTTGGCAACCTGCGGATTTTCCTCGAAGTAGGTCATCAGCTTGTCGTACACCGCACCGGCCACCAGGGAGGTCATCTCGGTGTTGCCCAGCTTGCCCTTGGTCTGTCCCTCAAACTGCGCTTCGGTGAGCTTGACGCTGACCACAGCGGTCAACCCCTCCCGGCAGTCGTCGCCGGACAGATTCTTGTCGCCGTCCTTAAGGTATTTATACTTGTGTCCGTAGTCGTTGAATACACGGGTCAGCGCCTTGGTAAAGCCGGTCACATGGGTGCCGCCGTCCACGGTGTTGACGTTGTTGGCGTAGGACAGGATCAGCTCATTGTAGCTGTCGCTGCTGTACATGAGGGCAATCTCCGCTTCCCTGTCCTCCTTGACAACGCTGAAGTGGATCGGGTGCTCATGCAGCGGGGTGAGTGCGCGGCTCTTGTTGAGGTAGTCTACGAAGCTGGACAGACCACCCTCGTAGCAGTATTCCTTTTCCACGATGTTTTCACTGTCACGGGAATCCTTGAGAGTGATGCGCAGTCCCGCATTCAGGAAGGCGGACTCCCGCAGGCGGCGCTCCAAATCGGAAAAATTGTAAACGGTGCTTTCGGTAAATATCTCGGGATCAGGCTTGAAGCGGATCACGGTGCCGGTCTGGTCGGTGTCGCCGATGACCTTGAGGTCAGTGACAATATTGCCGCGCTCGAAACGCTGAGCGTAGACGTGTCCGCCTCGGGAAACCTCCACCTCCAGCCACTCGGACAGGGCGTTCACGACGGAGGAGCCTACGCCGTGCAGACCGCCGGATACTTTGTAGCCGCTGCCGCCGAATTTGCCGCCGGCGTGCAGGACAGTCAGCACCACGGTGACGGAGGGCAGGTTCATTTTTTCGTTCATTTCCACCGGGATGCCGCGTCCGTTGTCGCGCACAGAAATAATGTCTCCCGGCAGGATCTCCACGTTAATGTCGGTGCAGAATCCGGCAAGCGCTTCGTCGATGGAGTTGTCCACGATCTCGTACACCAGATGGTGCAGCCCCCGGGGACCCGTGGAACCGATGTACATACCGGGACGCTTGCGCACTGCCTCCAGACCCTCGAGAACCTGAATCTGCTCTGCGCCGTATTCGTTGTCCACGGCGGTATCCATCATCTCCACGTCGTCCTCGATGACCTCCGTCTCCTCAAAGACGATGTCCTGCGGCACAGCCTGCTGTTCTTCTTCGGCAAGCTCGACTTCTTTATTTTCCAGATCTTCCAAAGTGAAAACCTCCGTTCGTTTATTCAGCGCTTTACTGTTGCAGACCGGCGCCTGCGCCACCCATCAGGGAGGAAAGGAAACCGTTTTTCTTTGCCTTTTTCGGCTTGTAGCGAGGCGGATTTTCCAGTCGTATGCGCGCGCTCTTGCCCGCGGAGGACGCAAGGTACTTGTTGATGCGGATAACGTTCACGCACAGCTCATCGCTCATATAGTCCACACAGTTGGAGAGCAGGGTCTCATCGTTGTGCATTTCGCCCAGAATGGAAACAGCGATCAGACTCTGGACGTCGTTGATGCCGTTGTCGTAGATTTCGTTGAGCAGATTGAACAGCTTCTTCATCTTTTGGGGGTTGTTCTCCCGGATGATCTGCAAAACGGCAGGAGTACCGTATTTTTTGAAAAAGTCCTCGGCAAGAAATTCGCCGTAGGTGTCGATGTTTTCTTTAAACGCCGCACGATATTCCGGATAAACCGCCGTAAAACGGTTGCCGAGGGAGGGCAGGTCATAGAAGGCGCCGTTGCGCACAGCCGCCTTAGAAACGGAATTGGGAAGCTTTTTGTTCGCCTTGGACTTCTGCCCTTTGGCAAACTTCGATTGCAGTGTCTCGTTGAATTCCTCGGCGATGGAGCGCACATCCCGTGCCTCCGCCTCGGCAGTTTCCAGAAGGTTCAGCGACAGCCTTGTGTAGTCGCCTTTCTGCGCCACATCGGCAGAGGTTTCCGCCCAGTACAGTCCCACCGTGTCAGCGGTGAATTCGATGCGCAGTGCCGCACCATCGGCGGCATAGGTGACGACCTTGGTGTCCCGATCCTCTGTCACGGGCAGCTCCTGACGGTTGCACTCAGGCGGATAGTACAGCGTGAAACCCGCCTTTTCCACGGTCGGTTTGATGCCATCCGTCAATATGCGGATCGCCTCGGAAATCTCGATCATATACAGTTCCTCCAACTGACAATAATATAAAATTATTATAGCACGCAAGCGTCCTTTTTGCAAGCAGATTATGCCCATATTTTGTATTTATTATAATACCTATATAGGGAAATTAGGAGTTAGGAATGAGGAATTAGGAATTGTTGCTTGTGAAACAAACCGGGCGTGCAAATTTTTGCACGGGCGCTTTTAGAATATCCGTCAAAGGTTTGTGAAATTGCCTTCCCTCGGGGGAAGGTGGGCGAGCGAAGCGAGGTCGGATGAGGGAAGAGTCTGCCATTTGATGTCAGCCGTGGGTGGCATCAAAACATACCGCTTTCCCTCATCAGTCACGGCTTGCGCCGTGCCAGCTTCCCCCAAGGGAAGCCGAACGAATCAGGAGTTGGTGCTTGTGCATCTAACCGTGCGTGCAATTTTTGCACGAAAAAATTCCTAATTCCTCATTCCTAATTCCTCATTCATATTCCTCTTTTCCCCCGCATACCCATGCCATGGGGGGTGACGTGGTTGCAGGCGATAACGGACGCACTGGGCGCTGTGCTGTGGAGCCCTGTTATGCTGGCGTGCTTCTTGGGCACGGGGCTGTATTTCACCCTGCGCAGCCGCTTTTTTCAGCTGCATCCCGCTGTCCTGCGGGACACCTTTGCTGACCGGAAAGGGTCGTCCCTGAAAACCCTTTCTGCGGCGCTGGGCGCCTGTATGGGAACGGGGAACATTGCAGGCGTGGGAACGGCACTCGTCACCGGGGGGCCGGGCGCACTGTTTTGGATGTGTCTGTCCGCATTTCTCGGCATGATGACGTCCTTTGCGGAGACGGTGCTGGCAGTGAAATTCCGCAGTACCCACGCGGACGGCACGAGCTTCGGCGGCGCCATGCAGGTGCTGGAAAAGGGACTGGGCATGAAAAAATGTGCCGCCGTCTACGCCTTTTTGCTGACGGCGTCCTCCTTCGGCATTGGAAACATGGCGCAGGTCAACGCCGCCGCGGACGCCCTGCGCACGGCGTTCGGTGTGCCGCCTGTCGCTGTCGGGGCGGTCTTTTGCGTGCTGATCGCCCTGACGGTGTGCGGCGGCATCCGGCGCATCACCGCTGTGACGGAAAAGGCGGTGCCTTTGCTCTCAGCGCTGTTTTTTCTGTCGGCGCTTGCCGCTTTGTGGATACACAGAGACGCCCTCGGCGGCGCCGTGCGTCTGGTGTTCGTCTCGGCGTTCTCCCCCCGATCCGCCCTCGGCGGTGTCTGCGGCTACAGCGTCCGTCAGGCGATGCGCGCAGGCGTGACCCGGGGCGTGTTTTCCAACGAGGCAGGTCTCGGCAGTACCGCCGTCATCCACGCCTCTGCGGACACAGATTCCGCCGTCCGCCAAGGACTGTGGGGCATCGTGGAGGTGTTTCTCGACACGGTGCTGATGTGCTCGGTGACGGGACTGGTGATCCTGACAAGCGGCGTTTATCCCACCGATACCAACGGGGCTTCCCTGTTTGCCGATGCGCTGTGCACTTCCTTCGGCAAAGCAGGCGCCGCACTGACTGCCGTTACGCTGGCACTGCTCGGTTTCGCCTCCCTGACCGGCTGGTCCTACTGCGGCGAACGGGGCGTCGCTTACCTGTTCGGAGAAAAGCGGTTGCCCGTGTACCGGGTACTGTATGCCGCCGTGGCTTTTTTCGGCAGTTTTCTGCGGCTGGATACGGTCTTTGCCCTCTCGGACATTCTCAACTGTTTGATGGCACTGCCGAATCTGCTGTCTCTCTGGCTGCTCTCGGGAACGGTACTGCGGGAACTTCGGATGTATAAAAGCAACAGGAATTGCCAACACTTACCGTATCAGAGAAGGAGTGATGTGCATGACCCTTGCTGTCGTGACCGTTTCCATGTTCACACTGTTGGGGATCGCCTTGTCGGTCTCCGCCGCCGTTTCCGATAAAGCCTCCCGGGACAATATGCGGGATATGACTTGCTTCGGCGCACTGCGGAAAAAATAAGGGAAACGCCTTCGGTTCTGCCGGGGGCGTTTCCCATGTAAGGAGAGAGCCATATGAACGTTGCATTTTTTGATACGAGATCGTTTGACAAGCCCGCCTTTGAAAAATACGGGAACGAGATGGGCGTATCCTACAAATTTTTTGAAACCAAGCTGACGGAGGATACCGTTCAGCTTTGCGGCGGATTTGATGCGGTGTGCGTGTTCGTCAACGACACGGTGAACGCCGCTGTGCTGGACAAGCTGTACGCATACGGCGTGCGTCTGCTCGCCCTGCGCTGTGCCGGGTACAACAACGTGGACGTGCGCCACGCCTACGGCAAGGTGCATATCGTCCGTGTCCCCGCCTACTCGCCCTACGCCGTGGCAGAGCACACCATGGCAATGCTGCTGACCTCCATCCGCCGCATCCACAAGGCGTACATCCGCACCAAGGATTTCAACTTCAGTCTGGACGGGCTGACGGGATTTGACCTGCACGGCAAAACCGCCGGCGTCATCGGCACGGGAAGGATCGGCAGAATTTTTGCCGACATCTGCAAGGGCTTCGGGATGCGTGTGCTGGCACACGACCCCCATCCGTCGCAGGACGGTGCGCTGGAGTATGTGCCCCTCGACACCCTCTTTGCCGAAAGCGACGTCATTTCCCTGCACTGTCCGCTGACCGAGGACAGCTACCACCTGATAAACGAAAAAACTATTGCGCAGATGAAAAAAGGCGTCGTCCTGCTCAACACCTCCCGGGGCGCACTGATCGACGCGCAGGCGCTTTTGCAGGGGATCAAGGACAGGCAGGTCGGTGCGGCTTGTCTGGATGTGTACGAGGAGGAATCGGACATTTTCTTCGAGGACTTTTCCGGGCACATCGTGCAGGACGATACCCTCGCCCGCCTGATCTCCATGCCGAACGTACTGGTCACTTCCCATCAGGCTTTTCTGACGCAGGAAGCGCTGGACAGCATCGCCAAAACCACCACGGAAAACATCTGCACCTTTCAACAGACCGGCGGTTCTCCCAACGAGCTATGCTACCACTGCGGCAAAACGGATGACTGCCGCCAGCATCGGCTGGAAAAGTGCTTCTGAAATTTTGCAAAAAAGGATCCTGCGCCGCATTCCGCCGTGCGCAGGATCCGAAAATTATCTGTGTGCTGTTTTAGTTCTCAGCGATACTCCCTCACTAAATCCGCAGACCAATCGGGCAAATCAAAAATAAAAGCAGACCATTCATCTTCTTGAAAGAACGAAACAGCATAGTTCTCTCGCTCTCCCCGCAAATATTCTAACAGCGGCTCATACTCTTTTTTATTACTCCCGACAAACAAATATGCATTTCCATTGTATTTTTCTTTTTCATATTCCTCCTCAGTCACAGTCTGTCCCTGCACCGTAAAAGAAACGAGTTCGGGAATGTTATTGGAATCCAGTTGTTTTGCTTTCGCATAAAACTGTTTTTGTGTAATTTTCCCGTCTGTATACCCGTATTGCACACATCTTTCTTCCTGCCATGAATCCTTTGACTGATTCAAAAGGAAATATACATTTCCATCCGAATCCTCGGTGATTATCATACACTCCTGTGCAGATGTTTGTAAAAAGCTTTCTCCCGGATATGCAGACAATATCTTTTTGACTTTTCCATTCTGATAAGTAAATACATCCAAATTAGACACCACGCTGGACGGTACTTCTGCGCTTCTTGTTTTCTCTGAGGTGTAGCCGATAAAAAGCTCTGGTATTCCATCCTGATCCCAATCGAAAATATCTGCAAATGCCACGCCAGCAATCCAATTTCCATTCTCATCACGGATAAACTCTTCGCCATACTTGTTTCGATATTCCATCACCGTGGAAAGATAAGCACTTTTGATCTCATCTGTCAAAGCTTGCCATTTCAATGCCTGGTTCAGCTTTACTGTTGTGTCCGTTTCTGCTATTGTCAGTTCTGTCTCAGGCTGTGTCGATGTCTCAGCCTGTGTCGATGTCTCAGGCTGTGTCGATATCTCGGGCTGTGTCAATATCTCAGGCTGTGTCGTTTGTACGGCGCCGCAGGCGGCAAAGGAAACGCAAAGCAGGGACACTGTCAGTAGAACTACTATCTTTTTAACCATTTCCAATTTCCTCTCTATTTTTCAGTTAGCGGGTAGCGATCAGGGTGACCATAACGGCAGCGGATGCCAGAATGGAAGTGACGATGATTGCGGTCATGATTTTATACCTCTTTCTTTTTTATTTTCGGGGGTCTCCCTCCCTCGATACCCATAGAATACCACAGCCCGCACGAAATTTTTGTGGGTTGTCAAATTTAATGCATTTTATGTAATTCTTAACGAGTTGGGTGGCACACATTTTTCTTGACAATGTCATTATTTAATAGTTCGACAAATGTCTGTACCTCCTTAGTTAAATAGATGCAAGAAACAGACCGATTGAAAAACCGAAATCAGACCAAATGGACTTTTCAATCTTGCTATCCAGAAACCACATCTGCTCATCCTTATGGAACCAATGTTTTCCATCCTCCATCACGGTGAGGAATGTGCCGATCTACCCAAGACAAGGTTTCCCCCGAACGCCGTGGGAATCTCTTTTCGCTTTCCACGATTTATGCGGTGTTGCCTTTATGAAAACAGTCCGTATTTGGTTTGCATTCTGCCGAGTTTTTCCGCCGTGGGTTTGGTGAGGAAAAAGAGGACAACCGCCGTGGTGACGGCGTGGATGGCATTGAACGGAACCCCGCTGGCATACACCGCCAGCACCGATTTCCACGTGTATGTATTCACCATCATCAGCACCGAACAGCTGTCTGCGATCACGCCGTACACGAAGAAGCAGATAGCCCCGCCGATCAGGGCGCAGACGGTGCGGTCGGTCTGCCGCCGCATTGCACGCAAAAGAAGCGACGCCAAAAACGCCGTCAGCCCCATGCCGAACACCTGAAACGGCGTCCACGCCCCCTGCCCGAACAGAAAGTTGGACAGAAACATGGCAAACGCCCCGGTCACGAAACCGATCTGCGGGCCGAAGGAAAGTCCCGTCAGGATCGCCACGGCGCACAAGGGCTTCACGGCGGGAAGCATATAAAATGCCGCACGGGACGCCACGGCAAGCGCCGTCATGGCGGCAACGATCGCCAGCTCCCGGGTACGGATTTCTTTGAGATTGCGGCAAAAGGGCAGGCAGGAAAAAATCAGTACTGCCGCCGTGACCAAATAGTAATCTTTATTTTGAAACAGCACCACGCCCGCGATCACTGCGCCGAAGCACAGCAGTACGGACAGCGCTGTCAGCAGCCGTTTTGTTTGCACAGGGAGATCACATCCTCATCGGTGATGGCATCGGGAAACACATGGCGGGCAATGCGGTTTGCGGCGGTGGTGTAGAAGGTGTTGTTCGCAAAAAACTGCACCGTCGGCGCACATGCCGCCAGCGCACCGTCAAACAGCATGGCGCATCGGTTCGCATATTTCGCACAGAATTCCACGTCATGGGACACCATGAAAACCGTCACGCCCTCTGCGCAAAGTCCACGGAGAATTTCCGCAAATTCCGCCTTGAATTTGCAGTCCATGCCCTTGGTCGGCTCGTCCAAAAACAACAGCTTCGGCGCTTTGAGCAGTACCTTTCCGAGGGCGGTGCGCTGCTGTTCGCCGCCGCTGATGTCATAGGGGTGCTTGCCGAGAATTTCCGTCAGCCGCAGTCTTTTCGCCATGGACTGCGCGCCGTTTTTGTCCACCGCCGCCAGCTCCTCCCCCACGGTTTTTTCCGTGAACAGGGTACAGACATTCTGCGGCAAAACGCCCACCGTTCCACTGTACAATTCCCTGTCGGGGATGCGGCGGATGTCCCGCCCGAACACCTCGATCTTTCCCCGGTACGGGCGCAGAAGTCCCGATGCATTTTGGAGTGCGGTGGACTTGCCCGTGCCGTTGCCGCCCAGCAGGGCGAACAGACAGCCCTGCGGCACCTGCATGGAAAGTCCGCGCAGAATGTCCCGGGAATTTTTATCGTAGCGGAAGAAAACATCCCGCATTTTCAGTGCAGGTTCCCCCGAAAAAGCTTTCTCTTTTTTCTCCGTTTTTTGCACGGAGATCTTTTTATTTTTCAGCACATCCGTCAGCCACTGTTTTCCCTCGCAGACCGTGACGGGACACGCCGACGTCCCCGCCAAGCCCGCAAAAATACGCATGGCGGTGGGCATGGACTGCCGCACAAATTCCGGCATTTTTTGCAGCGCTTCACCCATCGCTTTCGGTGTGCTGTCGGCGGTGATTTTGCCGTCCTGCAAAACGACCACTCTGTCCGCCGCAGGAAAAACTTCCTCCAGCCGGTGCTCGGTCAAAATAACCGTCATGCCCAATTCCTTGTGAATACGATCCACCGCCGCCAAAAAATCCGACGCCGCCACGGGGTCGAGCTGGGAGGTGGGTTCGTCGAGGATCAGCACCTTCGGCTGCATCACCAAAGCCGACGCCAGGTTCAAAAGCTGCAGCTGTCCGCCGGAAAGGGTGTCCGTCTTTTGGGTAAAGCAATCCGCCATGCCGAAAAAGCTTGCCGTTTCCGCCACACGCAGGCGCATCACATCCTCGGAAAGCCCCAGATTTTCCAGCCCGAACGCCAGCTCGTGAAACACCTTGTCCGTCACCACGGCGCTCTCCGGGTCCTGCTGGACGAAACCGATCTGCGTCTGTTCCCGCAGGGACAGACTGCGCACATCCTTCCCCTCGAACAGCACATCCCCCGAGCGTTTTCCCTCGGGCAAAAGCGCTGTTTTCATCTGCCGCAGAAGCGTGGTTTTGCCGCACCCGCTCTCACCGCACAGGACAACATACTCCCCTGCACGGATGGTGAAACTAACACCGGCAAGGGCTTCGTTTTCGCACAGCGGATAGGTAAAGTACAGGTCATTTATGCAAATCTGTTCCATTTGCGTTCCTCCGAAAGATCGAGCGCCAGCGGCAAAAAGCACAGCGCCGCATAGCAGGCAAAGAGAATATAGCTGAACGTCGTCACAGGCGGCAGGGAGAAGATGGGATCGTAGACGGCTTTCGTCTGCTTCAAAAGGGCGCCCGCCAGCATCACCGCATCCAAGCAAAGAATGGCGGCAAAAAGCACCAGATCCCGCACCGTTTTCGGATAGCGGGAATAGCTTGTCCGTCCGCGCAGACCGTAGCCCCTGCTCTTCATGGAATCCGCCGTGCAGATGGCGTTTTCCAGCGACCATGTGGTGAGGATGGACAGGGAATGCACGGCGTTTTTAAGCTTCCCCTCCCCTGCATTGCCGATTCCCCTTTGCGCCTGCCGAATCTTTTGCAGCCGCTTCGTGAACAGCGGCACAAACCGAAGGGTCATGGACACCAGCATCGCCGCCGTGGGCAGGCGTTTGCCGAAAAGGTAAAGGAATTTGTCCGTGGTCACCACCCTGTTGTAGCAGGTGAACCACAGAAACACCGTCGCCACCATGCCGCCCGTCACAAGACCGTACACCAGCGCTTCCAATGTGATGCGGTTGCCGCTGGGCAGGACATATAAAGTCGTCACGCCGTAGTGGGCAAAAAGCGTGTTGAGGACGGTGACAAACAGCAGTGTCGGCAGCAAAAAACACACGAGCATTTTCGCCGTTTTCCTACCGCAGAGATACAGGCTGTACGCCAGCGACGACGCAAAGGCAATGCCAAGCAGTACGGGATGAAAAAAGAACATCCCGTACACGATGACACTGATAAAAAAAAGAAAATTAACAGCCGGATGGCAGTTTTGAAAAGCCGTTTGCATTGCCCTTTCCTTCAAAAAAGATCCCCTTCACACACGGCGAAAGGGATCCGCTTTTTTACCATTTTGTGTGCTGAAAACGTACCACGTCCGCAAAACCCCTCGGTCCGATGACACGGTACGCCCAATCGCTGAGCTTGTGCATAAATTCGGTGCGCCGGATGTCGGATTCGGACATTTCCTTCGGGGGATTGCGGCGACCGATCTTGACGAGGATGGCGTTCAGCCGCTCCTGTGCCTGCTCGAAAGCATCCAGATCCACCACCGTCTGCGCCAGCACCGCCTCACACGCAGCAGCAGCCGCCGTCAGCTCTGCGGCATCGGCAGCCTCCAGAGTGGAAAGGTCGATCTCCTGAATCTCCTTGAGGGTGTTGCGCATCCCCTTCGATTCCCGCGCGGTGTTGAACTGCGGGTACTTGTCGGGGTAGGAATGTACGTCGGTGAAGCTCTCATCCGTCAGCAGCTCGATGGCCAAGCCGATCAGCACATCGTTGTCGCCGGTACGCTCATGGTTGCCCTCGTCAAAGTAGAACGTCGTCTCGCACAGTGCACCCGTGGAGGCGTCCACCTTGCGGTCGGGGGAGATGTGATTGCCGCCGCAGGTGCAGTAGGTGTTCTGCTGGACGTAATCCGCCGGGAGCGTGCTGTTGATGGCACTGCTGGTGGCGCCGCAGGACGTGGATTCCACCTGGATGATGCCGTCCGCATTATAGGTGTCCCAGCCGGGAATGATGGGATAGAACGGATGGTCGTAGTCCACAAGGTCGAAAATCTTGATGCCCTTGCTCTGCAGGTACAGGATGTTCTCCTTGGAGTTTTGCTGCGCGCGGTGGTAAAATTCCACTTCCTCGCGCACCTGTTCCCTTGTGCCGTCGGTCATGTATTTCGCATACAGCTCCTCATACTCCGACTGGGGCGTCAGCGCCCACATACAGGTCGTGTTCACCAGCAGTGTATCCACCAGCGACTGCACCGTGCGGTCAATGATGCGGTGCGCCGTGTTTTTGGGGAGCAGGCGCAGGGCAAGGTTGATGCCGTAGGCGGTCGCCTGATCCTCTTCCTTGTCCATCAGCAGCGGGAACATATCCCGGTAGAGCATGGAGTCCTCTTTGGTAAACTGCCCATTGAAAACCTTGCCGATCAGATACGAGCCGTCCAGCGCCGGAATGATCATCACCATACGGTGCAGGTCACGCACCATCTCTTCTCTGTAGCGCTCCATCAGCGCATTGGCGATACTGCCGCCCTGGCTGATGGGGACAAGGTTCACCTTGTCGTGTCCGGTCTCCGCCTTGACCTTCTGGATGAAATTATACAGCTCATCCGCAATGTCGGAGATGGAGCCGAAGGAGTCGTAGGTGAAGAAATACAGGTGATCCGCACCGGCGACCTCAGCGTAATGCTCCAGCGGAATGGTTCTGTAGATATACGTCTGCCCCTCCGGCGAACAGCGGGCAACGCTGTCGGGATAGCGCAGAACATCCACGTTTTGAATGTGCTTGCCGTCTGTGCCCTTGGCGTTATTTTTAAACACCTCTGCCACGATCTTGGCGACCGTCTTGGACAGACCGACGTCCGCCTGCAAGACCAGAGAAAGGGTCAGCGGCAGAATCGCCTGCAAAGCCATGTGCACGATATCCTTGGTGGTCAGGTTCACCAAAAGCTGTGTCAGAGGCTTGCCGCTGTCGTCCAGAACCATGTTTCCGTCCGCATCATACAGCCGATTCTGGGACTGAAACAGTCCGGGAACCACGATGCTGGGCGCATAGGCACACTCGCCGCCGCACTCGGTCAGCACACCGTTCTGCGCCGATGCGCCGAAGCTCGCAAAGGTGCAGAGCATCGCCAGTGTCAGCAATACGGCAAGGGATTTTTTCAAAAGGTTTTTCATTTACAGTGCCGCCTTTCCGTTAAATGTGTGTATATTTTCCACGTCCCCGCGAAGGAGCGCGGCGCATAACGCCAACAGCGTCGGCTCTTTTGCAGCGTCTTCATGTTCCATGCCGGGGAAAGCACGGATGTTCCCGGCAATGGGACTTTCCTGCGCTGTCTCCCCCATCCGGCAGGAGGATGCATGGACGATACCATCCGAATCCGCATCGTCGTCCACCGCCAAAAGGTGCCGCCCGCAGCCGTACAGGGAGTAGATATCCGTACCGTACCGTGCGCATTTTTCCACCAGCGCCGGAAGATTCGCCCGCACACGGTAGGCCTCCTGCGTTTTTGCACGCAGAGCGGCAAACGGTTCGCCGCACAAAAATTGTTCGCACAGTTCGGGATATTGGCTTGCCGGGATCGCGCCCCACATCACCGTACTGCGCAAAAGAAACTCCGGCAGGCAATCCAGTACGGCGTCGGCATAGCGATGCAAAAGCTTATGCGGGATCAGTCTTGCGGACTTTTCCAGCCCCTGCGCCGCCCTGCGACCGAGCAAAAGCTCGGCGATGGGCGTCATGCCCCCGGTCGAGATATTCTTTTGCAGCAAGCCCGACAGCAGACGACTGCCGTCAAACGCCGCCACAATACCGATCACCCGCGCCGTATCGCCGCAGGAAACATAGCGCTCGAGATACTGTGTGATGATCGACCCGCCCAAACTGATGGCGACAAAGCTAACTTTTGGCGCACCCGTTTTTTCCAAAACGCGGCAGACAAATGCCCGCAGATCGTTCACCGTGTCCGCAGTGTCCCCCATGGGATTGTACGCAAAGTAGTACAGGTTCTCCTCCCCCACAGGTTCCGCAAAAACGGAATACGGCACCATACGGCTGATGAAATGCCGCTGTTCCGGCGTGCAGTGGGCAAGGGAATTTTCAAACGTCTCCACCTGAACAGGGTGGACAAGATGTCCGTCATCCGTACTGCGCAGAGGCTCCAGCGCCTCCCGAATGGCTTTGCGCAGCACTTTTTCAAAGCCGCAGTCGTGCCGAAACAGTACCATGCGCATCGCCGATGGCAGGAGGGTCTTTTTGAGCTTTTCCGTGTCCACATCCAGCGGCCAGGCAAGCTTGCCGTTTTCCGTCAGACGGGTACGGGACTGCCCGATACCGGGCACAAGGATAACTGGATAAGGTCTCATGCGCACAGCCTTTCCGTACACCGTCCGAAAACGGTGTGATCTTTTCGGTAGATATTTAGATAGTATCATATTCCCGCAGGAATTGCAAGCAGTTTTGTTCTATAGTCACACACAGGTTGCTCTTGACAGGATTTCCATTTCCCGCTATGATGTAGTTTAGGAATGTTTGCAGACGCAGTACACGTCAGGGAGGTTATCGCTTATGCAGGAAATCAAATGTCCGAAATGCGGAGAGGTGTTTCAGGTCGATGCGTCCGGGTATGCCGCCATCGTGAAGCAGGTGCGGGACAAGGAGTTTGAAAAGGAGCTGTCGGAACGTCAAAACACGTTTCAGACCGAAAAAGACGCGGCGGTTCAGGTTGCGGTGACCAAGGTCGAATCGGAAAAAGACAAGGAAATATCCGCCCTGCAAACCGTTCTGGAAACCGAGCAGGCGCACAGACAAGTGGAAATTGACAAAATCGTCTCGGAAAAGGACAGAGAACTGGCAGAAAAAGAGCTGGAAATTTCCCGGCTGAAGGGCGAACTGAAGCTGAGCCAAACAAGCACGGACTTGGTCGTGAAAAACGCCCTTCAGGAAAAGGAAACGGCGATCTTGGAACTGCAAAGTCAGATACATCTGCAAAACAACGAGTGGGAACTGAAAGAAAAATCCCTGTGTGAAAAGCACGCTGAGGAGATCAAACGCCGCGAGGAGGAGATCGCCTACTACAAGGACTTCAAAGCACGTCAATCCACGAAAATGGTCGGAGAAAGTCTGGAGCAGCACTGCGAAACGGAGTTTAACAAGCTGCGGGCAACCGCTTTTCCGAACGCCTACTTTGAAAAAGACAACGACGCCAAAACCGGCAGCAAAGGCGATTTCATTTACAGGGAGTCCTCCCAAAACGGGGTGGAATTTATCTCCATCATGTTTGAGATGAAAAACGAGATGGACACCACGGCAACCAAGCATAAAAACGAGGACTTCTTTAAAGAGCTGGACAAGGACAGAACAGAGAAAAACTGCGAATATGCCGTTTTGGTCACGATGCTGGAAGCGGGCAGCGAATACTACAACAGCGGCATCGTGGATGTGTCGCACAGATACCCAAAAATGTATGTGGTGCGCCCGCAATTTTTCATCCCGATCATCACCGTCCTGCGCAATGCGGCGTTGAAAACCTTGGAATACCGGCAGGAGCTGGAGATCGTGCGCAGTCAAAACATCGACATCACGCACTTTGAGGAGGACATCAACGATTTCAAGGACAAGTTTTCCCGCAACTTTCGCATTGCCAGCGACAAATTCCGCAAGGCGATCGAAGAAATCGACAAGACCATCGACCACCTGCAAAAGACCAAGGAAGCGCTCCTGTCCTCGGAAAACAACCTGCGCCTTGCCAACAACAAGGCAGAAGATCTGACCATCAAACGCTTGACAAAAGGCAACCCCACCATGGCGGCAAAGTTTGCCGAACTGAAAAATGAACAATAACCGCTGAATTTTCGGCGCAGAAAATCCCCTTGACATCGCTTGAAAGCTGTGCCAAGGGGATTGCTTTTGTCTCCGTATCACGCAAAGCCGCCCGGCAGAGATTCTGCCGGGCGGTGGTTTAGGTATGGGGATTTAAGCGACAGGTGTGGAGAGGGTAGCCCAGGTGCTGCTGTAGAGGGTCTGGGTGGTGCCGTCGG
>JBJEQK010000113.1:0-10753 GCA_051881715.1 Acutalibacteraceae bacterium | reverse complement strand
ATATACGCCTATCGGGCGAAGAAAACGGCGTCTTCATCGAAATGCGACAGCCCCTGTAAACGATACAATGATTATCCGTGCTGAATGTGGGACATACCGGCCTCGATGATCTCCTTGACGTGCTCATCGTCCAGCGAATAGAACACCGTTTTGCCGTCCCTGCGGGGGCGGACAAGTCCGGCGCCGCGCAAAATGCGCAGCTGGTGGGAGATGGCGCTCTGCCCCATGGACAGATGCTCCGCCAAGTGGTAGACGCACAGCTCCTCACAGCGCAGCAATTCATACAGAATACGCACACGGGTGCTGTCTCCGAACACCTTGAAAAGCTCTGCCAAGTCGTATAGTTTTTCCACTTCCTGCTCTGCGTCCGCAGGGTTCAAAGCGGGACAGTTGTCCCTGTTGTTCTCAGCCATACATGATCCGTCCTTTATCGGAATAGATGTATTCTACCATGACAAAGGCACGAAGTCAAGTTATCTGCGCCGTTTGCGGCGGACGAGCACCACGATCAGCACCACGGCGCCGATGCCGACCAGCCACAGGGCGATATACGGCAGGGAGGACAGCAGCCACAGCGCAGCGTTTCGCAGGGATTGACCGATGGCGTACAGGTTGTCGGAAAGGTTCTGCTTGACCTGACCGAAGAACGAGGACTGTTCCACCGGGGTGACACGCTCCACCTCTTGGATCTCCAGCGTGACGGCGGAATAGTCGATCTGACTGTCGAGGGCTTTTTTCTGCGCCTTGTAGGTTTCCAGTGTGCTGCGCACCTCGGTCAGTCTGCCCTGAATCTCCAGAACATCCGTCAGGGAATCCGCCTTTTTCAGCAGTTCGAGCAGTGTTGTCTGCTCCGTCTCCAAGGCGGCAATGCGGCTTTCCACGTCCACATATTCGTCCGTGACGTCCTTGACATCCGTGTTCTGCCATGTCACGGTGCCCAACGCCGAGACACTTTGCAAAAAGGTGTCCAGCTTGTCGGCAGGCACACGGACAACAACGCTGGCATAGCGGGCGTTATCGGCGTAGTCGGAGACCTCCGTGGACTGGACATAGCCGGAAAGGGCACTGACCTGTTTCAAAACGGCGTCATAAAAGCTGTCAAAGGTCTTGGTTTCCACACGCAGTTCTGCATTGCGGATCAGCTTGCGCCCGGTGGGGAGATTGGCTGTCATGAGGGTTGTGGACTGGGATGCGGCGGCGCCGGCGGCAGTATCTCCGCTTTCATTGGTGTAGCCGTATAGCCCGTCGAAATCCTCCATCGGTGCCCTCTCGGCAATGCTGTTGATTTGATCATAAGATGCGCCGGACTTCGTCAGCGCTGGGATGCTGACAACGC
Source organism: Acutalibacteraceae bacterium (assembly GCA_051881715.1). Lineage (GTDB taxonomy): Bacteria > Bacillota > Clostridia > Oscillospirales > Acutalibacteraceae > UBA1425. The sequence continues at coordinate 9,417 of JBJEQK010000113.1, read as the reverse complement.
CGGCAAACAGTACGATAACGATTGCGGCGGCAAGGGCGGCAATGCGCTTGCCGTAGTGTTTCTTCGGTGCCTGCAGGCAGGCAATGCTTTTCTTCAAGCTCTCGCTTGCCCGCAGAGCGTCCATCTCTTCTTTATAACTCATCGTCAAATCCTCCTATGGTGTCATGCAGGGTGTCTCTGCCGCGGCGAAGCCAGGACAGAACCGTGTTCTGCTTGGCGTCCAGAATCTTCCCGATCTCCTCGGCCGTGTACCCTTCGTAGTAGTGCAGATAGATCGCGTTGCGCTGGTTTTCGGGCAGGGCTTTTACCGCATCCAGTACTGTGCTGTACTGCGGTGTCTGCGGCGTTTCGATCTCGGCGGTGAGGGTTTCCCGCTTGCGATCTCTTGCGAGGTTGCGGGAGAGATTGATCGTCACCCGGATCAGCCATGCCTTCAAGTGTTCCTCGTCTCGGAATAATTTGTGGGATTGCAGGAGTTTGAGAAAAACCTCCTGCGTCAGATCCTCCGCATCGGTGCGGGACGGACAGTTGTGTACGGCGACACGGTAGACCGTGTCGGTGTAGTTTTCAAAAGCGTGCGAGAAAGCGTCCTTTCCCTTGGACAGTACCGTCATGTTTCTGCCTCCTTTCACCCATAACACACATAAGTCGGACAAATTATTGCAAAAAATCGTATATTTCCGTAACTTTATCCTATCACACGGACACACTGTTTGCAAACGTAAAAAATGGACTGTTCATTTCTTGTGTATAGTGTACAAAAATGGACGGATAATTTGCACACTTGTTTGAATAAAATAGTCAAAAATGACTTGCAATTCCGCAAAGGCTTTGGTATAATCAAACTAAGGATACCCCTATTATCATCTGGAGGCATAACATGGGCGTTGCGGAATACTTTTTTCATCAGGGAACCAACAGCAGAGCGTACGAATATATGGGTGCGCACCGCAATGAAAACGGCTCGGTGACGTTCCGCGTCTGGGCGCCGCACGCCGTTTCGGTCAGTGTGGTCGGCGACTTCAACGATTGGAAACCCGACGCCGCTCCCATGCGCCGGATTACGGACGGCGGCATTTATGAATGCATCCTCGAGGGCGTCAAAACCTACGACGCCTACAAGTACTGCATCCGCTGTGCGGACGGCAAGGAGCGCATGAAAGCCGACCCCTATGCCTTCCATGCCGAGACACGTCCCGGCACAGCCTCCAAATTTGTGGAGCTGGAGGGCTATGCGTGGCAGGATGCCGCATGGATGGCACAGCGCAGGGCGAAAAACATCTACGAAAGCCCCGTCAATATCTACGAAGTCCACGCCGGTTCCTTTCAGCAGTATGAGGACGGCAACTTTCTCTCCTACCGGGCGCTGGCAGATGCGCTGATCCCCTATGTGCAAAAGATGCACTATACCCACATTGAGCTGATGCCCTTGGGGGAATATCCCTTTGACGGCTCTTGGGGCTATCAGGTGACGGGCTATTTCGCCCCCACATCCCGCTACGGTACACCGCAGGACTTCATGTATTTTGTGGATAGGTGCCACGAAGCAGGCATCGGCGTCATTCTCGACTGGGTGCCTGCCCATTTCCCCAAGGACGCCCACGGACTGTACGAGTTTGACGGTGCGCCGTGCTACGAATACGCCGACCCCCGCAAGGGCGAGCACTACAGCTGGGGCACCAAGGTCTTTGACTACGGCAGACCGGAGGTGCGTTCGTTCCTGCTGTCCAGTGCGCTGTACTGGCTCGACCGGTACCACATCGACGGTCTGCGGGTGGATGCCGTGGCGTCCATGCTCTATCTCGACTATGACCGCAAGGACGGGGAGTGGATCGCCAACAAAAACGGCGGTCACGAAAATTTAGAGGCCGTGGAATTTTTGCAGAAGCTGAACGAAGCGGTGTTCCGCGACTTCTGCGACGTGATGATGATCGCCGAGGAGAGCACGGCGTGGCCGATGGTCTCCAAGCCTGCCTGCATGGGCGGACTGGGCTTCAACTTCAAGTGGAATATGGGCTGGATGAACGACTGTTTGCGGTACTTTTCCATGGACGGCATCTTCCGCCGGGACAACCACAACTGCCTGACCTTTTCCTTTTTGTATGCCTTTTCCGAGAATTTTATTCTGCCCATCTCCCACGATGAGGTGGTGCACGGCAAAGGCTCCCTGATCCAGAAAATGCCCGGCACCTACGAGGAGAAGTTTGCTGGTGTGCGTGCGTTCCTGTCCTATATGATGGCGCACCCCGGAAAGAAGCTGCTGTTTATGGGCAGTGAGTTCGGGCAGTTTATCGAGTGGAACTACGAAAAGCCTTTGGACTGGATGCTCCTGGATTACGAGTCCCACCGGCAGCTGCAAAGCTTCAACAGTGCGCTCAACGAGTTCTACCAAAACACACCTGCGCTGTACGAAGTGGACTACAGCTGGGACGGCTTTTCGTGGATCTCGGGCGACGATAACCGCAACTCCGTCATTGCGTTCCGGCGCATGGACAAGAGCGGTGCGGAGCTGATCGTCGTGTGCAACCTGACGCCCGTCCACCGGGACAACTACCGCATCGGCGTACCTGAAAAGGGAACGTATGAGGTTGTGTTCACCAGCGACAAGCCGGAATTCGGCGGCACAGGTTTGGGCACATCCAAGACGGTGCGCACGACGAAAGTCCCCATGCACGGCTTTGAGCAGAGCATATCCCTCTCTCTTGCCGGACTTTCGGGCGTGTACCTGCGCCGCAGGATCCCCAAGCCGCGAAAAAAGACGCCCAAGCAATCGGAGAAAAAACAGTAACAGATTGAGTATAAACAGGAGGTAATTCTATATGTCTCGCAGTCCTGAATGTATCGCCATGCTGTTGGCCGGCGGTCAGGGAAGCCGTCTGGGCATCCTGACCAAGCATATCGCCAAACCTGCCGTGCCCTTTGGCGGCAAATACCGCATTATCGACTTTCCGCTGTCCAACTGCGTCAACTCCGGCATCTATACCGTCGGCGTTCTGACCCAGTATCAGCCGCTGGAGCTGAACGACTACATCGGCAACGGACAGCCGTGGGATCTGGATCGTGAAAACGGCGGTGTGCATATCCTCTCGCCCTACCAGCAGATCAAGGGCACCACGTGGTACAAAAATACCGCCAACGCCATCTACCAAAACATCAACTTCATCGACCGGTACAATCCCAAATATGTCGCCATCCTTTCCGGCGACCACATCTACAAGATGGACTATTCCAAGATGCTTGCCTACCACAAGCAAAAGAATGCCGCCTGCACCATCGCCATGCTGGAGGTGCCGTGGGAGGAGGCGTCCCGTTTCGGACTGATGCTGGTGGACGAGGACAACGCCATCACCGAGTTCGAGGAAAAGCCGAAAAATCCCCGCTCCAACAAGGCGTCCATGGGCGTGTATATGTTCACGTGGGAAAAGCTGCGCAGCTATTTGCTGGCGGACGAAGCGGATCCCAACTCCGGCAACGACTTCGGACACGACCTGATTCCCGCCATGCACAAGGCGGGGGAGCGGCTGTTTGCCTATCCCTTTGACGGCTACTGGAAGGACGTGGGCACCATCGACAGCCTGTGGGAGGCGAACCTCGACCTGCTGGATCCGAAGGTGGATCTGGATCTGTCCGATACCTCCTGGAAGATCTACTCCCGCAACCTGACCACACCGCCGCACTACGTTTCTGCGGACGCCAACGTGCAGAATTCCCTGATCTCCGGCGGCTGTGAGATCGAGGGCGACGTGGACTTCTCCGTCCTGTTCTCCAACGTGACCGTGGAAAAGGGTGCGACTGTCCGGGATTCCATCATCATGCCCGGCACCGTTGTGCGTTCGGGTGCTGTGGTGCAGTACGCCATCGTTGCGGAAAACGCCGTCATCGAGCAGGGCGCCACCGTGGGCGAGCGTCCCGAAGCGATGCAGAACATAGACGACTGGGGCGTGGCCGTGGTCGGCGAAAAGATCACCGTCGGCAAAAACGCCGTGGTCGCCCCCAAAGCGATGATCGACGCCGATGTGGCAGGCGTGCAATAAGAAAGGGAGGGAATCAACATGAGAACGAACAATGTATTGGGTCTGATCTATTCCAATGCCTATGACTCCGCCATCCCGGAGCTGACCACCCTGCGTACCATGGGTTCCGTGCCCTTCGGCGGCAGATACCGCCTGATCGACTTTGCCCTGTCCAACATGGTCAACTGCGGCATCACCAAGGTCGGCGTTGCCACCAAAAACAACTACCAGTCCCTGATGGATCACCTTGGCTCCGGCAAGCCTTGGGATCTGTCACGGAAAAATGACGGTATGTTTCTGCTGCCGCCCTTCTCCACCAAGGATTCCAGCGCCATCTCCAGCCGCCTTGAGGCGCTGCAAAGCTGCATGAATTTCCTCTCCAAATCCTCGGAGGAATACGTCATCCTCACCGACTGCAACGTGGTCTGCAATGTGGACTTCGGCGAAATGGTGGATGCCCATATCGCCTCCGGCGCCGATATTACCGTTGCCTACAAAAACGGCGTGAAGCCTGCGCTCACGGGTCTGATGTCCCTGGAGCTGGACGCAGACGGTCGTGCCACGGCCATCACTGTCGGCGCACCTACGGGCGAAAAAGAAAACTACTCGCTGAATATGTTCGTTCTGCGCAAGGCGCTTTTGGAGCGGATGCTCCACGAAGCGGCAGGACTGTACCTGACCGACTTTGAACGGGATCTGTTTATGCGCAATGTGCAGACGCTGAAGATACGCGGCTTTGCGGTGCAGGGCTTTGTGCGCACACTGTATAGCCTGCAAAGCTTCTTTGACGCCAACCTTGAATTGCTGAAGAGGGAAAACCGCCGGCAGCTGTTCTGCCCGGATCGCCCGGTCTACACCAAGGTGCAGGATTCCATGCCCACCATCTACGGACTCGGCTCCAAGGTCAGCAACTCCCTGATCGCCGACGGCTGTGTGATCGAGGGTACGGTGGAAAACAGCATCTTGTTCCGCGGCGTGCGTGTGGGCAAGGGTGCCGTCGTGCGCAACTCCATCCTCATGCAGCACAGCATGATCGGCGACAACGCCACGGTCAGCTGTGCCGTGATGGACAAGAGCGGCGTCATCAAGCCCGGCAAGACGATCTGCGGCGATATGTCCTTCCCCATCTCCATCGGCAAGGGCATCATCGTCTGAGGAAGATTCAGAATCTTTTGGAAAGGTGGTTTATTCGATGAAAGTTTTATACGCTGCAAGCGAAGCGCTCCCCTTCATGGCCAGCGGCGGACTTGCCGACGTGGCAGGCTCTCTCCCGCAGGCGCTGCGCCGCCGGTTGGTGGGCGCCCGTGTGGTCATGCCGCTGTACGGCGGTATTCCGCAGGAAATGCGTGAAAATATGCAGTTTATCACCCATATCACCGTGCCTGTGGCATGGCGCCGCCAGTACTGCGGCATTTTCGAGGCAAAGTACGGCGGTGTAACATACTATCTGCTGGACAATGAATACTACTTCAAACGCGACGGCATTTACGGTCACTACGACGATGCGGAGCGGTTTGCCTTCCTTGCCCGTGCGGTGCTGGAGATCATCCCCCACATCGGCTGGAAGCCGGACATCATCCACTGCAACGACTGGCAGACGGCGCTGACGCCCGTGTATTTCCAGACCATCTATTCCAAGATGGAGGGCTACGAAAACATCAAGACCGTGTTCACCATCCACAACATCCAGTATCAGGGTCGCTACGGCATGGAGATTTTGGAGGACGTTTTCGGTCTGTCTCCCAGCGATGCGTACCTTGTGGAGTATCAGGGGGACATCAACCTGATGAAAGGCGCCATTGAGTGCGCCCATATGGTCACGACCGTCAGCCCGACCTACGCCGAGGAGATTTTGGATCCTTGGTTCAGCCACGGGCTTGACCCCATCCTGCGTGCACGCACGTTTAAGCTGCAGGGCATCCTCAACGGCATTGATACGAAACTTTACGACCCCGAGACCGACCCCATGCTTTTCGCCAACTATTCCGACAAGGATATGGCGGGCAAGGCGGTCAATAAGGCGCAGCTGCAAAAGCGGATGCATTTGCAGGAGCGTCCCGATGTGCCGCTGATCGGCATGGTCACCCGTCTGGTTTCGCACAAGGGACTGGATCTGGTGCGCGGCGTGCTGGATGAACTGCTGAGCAGCAGCGACGTGCAGATCGTGGTTCTCGGCTCCGGCGAAAAGGAATACGAGGATTTCTTCCGCTATATCGAAAGCAAATATCCCGGCAAGGCGGCGGTGTGCTTGGGCTTTGTGCCCGAGCTGGCGCACAAGATTTACGCCGGATGCGACCTGTTCCTGATGCCGTCCAAGAGCGAGCCGTGCGGACTGTCGCAGATGGTGGCACTGCGCTACGGCACGATACCCATCGTGCGGGAGACCGGCGGTCTGCGGGACAGCGTCACCGACAGCGGTGACGGCATGGGCAACGGCTTTACGTTCCGCAACTATAACGCCCACGATATGCTTCACACCATTCGCAGAGCCTTGCTCGGCTACCGCAACGCCGAGGGGTGGCAGGTGCTGGTGGATCGTGCCCTGCACTGCGACAACAGCTGGACAAAATCCGCCAACGAATATATCCGTATGTACAAATCCATCTGACCGATAGACCCCATTGGCGCAGACACAAAATTGACCGCAGGCGCTTTTTGGCGTCTGCGGATTCCGAATTTTATTGAGGAAACGAGAAAACTATGAAATCCTACTATATCTATTTTATCCGCAACGGCATGACGGCGGAGATCAACGAGGGGCAGTATATCGGGCACACGGACGTGCCGCTGAGCGAAGCGGGGGAAAAGCAGCTACTGGAAATGGCACAGCAGTACGAGTACCCCGAACCTGACGTGGTCTTTACCAGCCCGCTCAAACGCTGTGTGCGCACCTCGCAGCTGCTGTACCCGGACACGGACTGTATTCCCATGCGCGATTTGATGGAGTACGACTTCGGCGAGTTCGAGGGCAAAACAGCGGAAGAACTGGAGGAGCATCCCGTATTTGCACGTTGGCTTGCCGGCGAACCGGGCGTACAGCCGCCCTTCGGCGAGAGCAACGAGGACTTCCAGCGCCGGGTGTGCGGCTGTTTTTGCAAAATCGTGGAGGGACTGTTCAAAACCGGCATGACCAAGGCGGCGATCGTCACCCACGGCGGCGTGATCTCCACACTGCTTTCCTGCTACGGTCTGCCTGAGGCGCCCATGCATGAGTGGATGATGCCGGACGGCTGCGGCTACTGCGTGCGCATCACGCCCATGCTCTGGTCGGGCGGACAAAAGATGGAGGTGTTCGACGAACTGCCCATCGTGCCCCGTGCGCCGGAGGACGAGGATATTTTCAAGGACTTTCATGTGGAAGATTTTTTGTATGACTAAGGAGATATTGCCATGATTTTTTCAAACCATGCCCATATGTTTCCCAAGGAACTGCGGGAGGATGGGGACGTGCCGCATCTGCTGGCGCTTTTGGATGCGTGTGAGATCGACAAGTCCGTCTGCTTCGCCCCCTTTGCCAGCCGCTTCCACGAGAGCGCACAGTTTTGCGACGTGAACGTCAATGCGTGGCTGGCCAAGGAGATTCGGGGCAATGATCGTTTGGTCGGCTTCGGTACCATTGACGTTGCCGAAGGCGCCCGCCCCATTTCCGATCAGGTACAGCAGATCTATGAGCTGGGATTTAAGGGCATCAAGATCCATCCCGCCTTTCAGGAGATCAAGGTCAACGGCACCAAGGCGTACCAGATCTACCAGAAGGCAGAGGAGCTGGGACTGTTCGTGTCGTTCCATACGGGTCTGCACTGGCACCGCATCAGTGACTACCAGATGCTCCTGTTTGACGATATCACATGGGATTTCCCGAACCTCAACTTCAGCTTGGAGCACGTGGGCGGATACAGTATGTTCCGTCTGGCACTGCTGGTCATGTGCAACAACAAAAAGAATCCGCACGTCTTTGCGGGTCTGACGTCGGTGGAGCCGGAGAACGGGCATCTCGGTCCCTGGTCGCTGACGGACGAGGAGCTGGAAACGCTGATCTACCAAACGGGGGATGAACGCACCATGTTCGGTCTCGACTTCCCGTACAAGGGAATCGACTATGTAAAGAGCGCCATGGCGCGCATCCGCCGCCTGCAAATCTCGGACGAAGCCAAGGCGAATATCCTTGGCGGCACACTGGAGCGTATGCTCTTTAAGGAGGATGCATAATGAAAAAAGCACTCTTGATCTTCGCAGTACTTCTTGTGCTGTTCTCGACCTGTGCCGCCTGCGGCAACAAGGAGGAGAAATTGGACGCCAACGCCGTGCTGACGGATTCCGATGTTCCGCTGGATCTGGGCGCCGAATTGGACGGCACCGTCATCAACGGTCACGTGGAGTGAAAAAAGGACTGCCGGTAAAGGCATCCTTCGGCTTTCGAGAAAGTAGAAAGGTTCTTTTCGGCTTTTTGTCGGATGAAAAGTTTCGCTCAAGCCTTTTCAAAGGCTTGCGGATTCCAAAGGCGGAGCCTTTGGTCGCCGACCGCAGTCGGCGAAACTCTGACAACAAAAAAGCGCAGGAGGGGAGCCAAAACAGTCCGGTGGACTGTTTTGGCGTGGGGAACCCTCGCCGGGGGTTCCCCGGTGCAGAGCATAAGTCCCACAATTTTCCGTGAAATGCAAAAAGGACTGCCGCCGAAGCGACAGTCCTTTGAAAAAAGCGATTACTGGGTGATCTTTGCGTAGAATTCTTCGATCGCCGCATAGAAGTCCTCGACACCGCCGTCGTTCTTGATGACATAGTTTGCCATCTTTTCGCTCTCGGAGGTGTGGAACTGCTTCTCCTCGCCTGCGTCGAATTCGCGCAGCTTCTCTACGCTCTTGCCGTCTCTCTCGGAGCCGCGGGCAAGCATTCTCTGGTAGCGAACCTCGTCGTCGGAGATCACGATGTCCACGAGGATGAATTCATCGCCGAACGCCTCCTTGAAGAACAGGACGTCGGAGAGGGGACGGATGCCGGAAACAAGATAGATCGGTGCGCCGGACTCCTTGATCTTTTTGACGATCTGCTCCGGGAAGAAGGTCTGCCCGTAAGCGTCCATATACTTTTTGGATGTGGCGTGCAGATTTTCGCGCGTCAGCTCCAGACCGTCCTTGGCCGCAAGCTCGCGAACCACGTCGCCGATGGAAACCATGGGCAGGTTGTATTTTTTGGCAATGTACTCCAGGAAGAAATCCTTGCCGGTGCCGTTTTTGCCGACAGCTGCCAATACCATAAATAATTACCTCCAGTTATTTTGGGTAACGATGTTTCGTTCCGCATAGTAGTGTATCAAAAAAAACAGCTTTTGTCAATGGTGGCAAATAAAGGCGCTCCTCACGGAAAATTGTGGGATTTGTGCTTCGCACCGGGGAACCCCCGGCGA
>JBJEQK010000112.1:0-2477 GCA_051881715.1 Acutalibacteraceae bacterium | reverse complement strand
CGTGCGGGTCATTTTGTTTGAAAACATCGAGATCTACAGGGATACCGGCAGACCGATCTACTGCATGGTGTACGGCGATGACATTTCGGACTGTACTGTGGAGAATGTGGTCTTTCGGAACATCACGATCCGCGCCGACCAAAAAATCAAGCTTTCGTCCCAGCGAAACATCGGCTCTTTCGGCAAATTCTGCGCCGCCGCAGACCGCTTCTTGCAAAAGATCGGCGCAGGGGATAGCCTGCTTTGCCGGTTTTTCCGCCGCTTTTATCAGGCGTCCAACAGTGTTTCGGCCTGCTTTGAAAACGTCTCGATGAACGGCAGGGCGCTGACTGACAGCCGAAAGTATTTCGTCAAGGACGGCAACGTGCATCTGTCGGTGTGTGCTTGACAGTGCCCCGGGGATGTGCTATACTTTGGAAAAAGAAAAGTTTGTCCTGCATTGCGGGAAAGTTCGGTGAAAATCCGTCGCAACCGCCATTACTGTGATTGGACAGTGCTCCATCAGTCAGAATACCGTATTGCAGGCACAGGGTCTTGAACACTTTTGGGCATGAAAAGTGCAGCCGAACCCGATCATCTTGCATACGCATAGGGTATGCGGGAGGGCGCTTGACGTGTTGCACTCTTTTGTTTTCGGACAAAAGGGTGTTTTTTCATAGGAGGAAAATGCGTGAACAAGGCACAGAGCAAGGAAACAGAAAAGCAAATGTATATCTGCGCACTGCGGCAAAAGGCGCAGGAGCTGGGTCGTCTGCCCCGAAAGGCCGATTTTGACAATGCGGACATGATGGGGATGAAGGCGCTCTGGGGGCCATGGCCGCGAGTGCTGGAAAGTGCAGGTCTGCTCCCGTCCAAGGCGCAGGAACGCATGGAAAAGAAACAAAGGCGCAAAGAGAGACAAATACGCAGAACGGAGGCGGCGGACGTTGAAAACGAGCTTTAAAAAAATTACGGCAGTTGTGTGCTGCGTGCTGATGCTGACGGGGCTTCTGACCCTTTGCGGCCATGCCGATGGGCAGTACGATTACCCGCAAACACCGGCGCAAAGGGTGCGTGTGTGCGTCACCCTTTCCAACGATGGCATCCCCGTTCGCGGAAATGACGATGCGCATACCGTCCTTGCGGGACTGGACGTAACGGTGCCGTACTTTGATTTGGATCTGTACGGTCTGTCCGCCTTTTACCGCCGCGGTGCGGACGGGCAGATCGTGGAGCGCCCCACGGCGCTGCACCTGTATATCTATCTTTTGGAGCGGTTCTATTTGGGACTGGACGAAACGGTGTGCGGCAAGGGCGTTTCGGGCTTAATGGAGTATGACGCACAAACAGCGGTGCAGAATCTGGACGGAGAAGAAGCATACACCAGCGGCGGACGAGCGGCGTTTTCCGTCAGCGGGTCTGCCGCCGCACTGCATCTCACCGCCTTTTGGGGACATGATGAAAATCTGATGTATTTTCACAACCATGCCTACCCCCTGATGGCGGAAAATCTGGGGGCGACCTGCGACTACATTCTGCTGTCCGACGGGGACAGCATGGACATCGCCCTGTTTACCGATCGCAATTTCTGGAACAACGGCGCATTTCTCTGCTTCGATCGGGACAGCTACAGTGCACAGCCGCAGAATGCGCTCAGTGTTTCCTTGTGGCAATACGAAACGCACCCCGCCGAAAACGGCACACAGGCGGCTGTACCTGTGGCAGGACTTGCCGTAGATCTCTATGACGCACGCTGGCAGAAGCTCGGGGAGATCGCTGATACGGACAACATCCGCATAGATAGACCCGGAACCTATTACCTTTTGGCGCACCGTCCGCACAGCGAAGCGCAGCAGACCCACTATGCGCCGGGCGTTGCCAAGGTGTCGGTGGACGCACAGGTCAAGCTGTCCCTCGACCGGGAACGGATTTTTGCCGGGGACACGGTGACGGTAACGGTGGCACTGGATTCCCCTCTGTGCGATGTGGTTTCCTTCGATTGGCAGCTGCGGTTGGACGGCACATTGTTTGTGCTGACCGACTGTGCTGTCGGGACAAGCCACTCCGATGTGTGCGTCAGCAACCGCAAGAGTGATGCGGCGGGGGCGTATTATTCCGTTAGCTTTGTGGACAAAAGGGCAGAGGGCGCCGTTATGCAGAAAGGCACTGTCTGCACCCTGACCTTTACCGCCCAAAAAGACATTCCCACAGACAAAACGGCGGCGTTTTCGCTGGTGAGCGAGGGGGTTTACGATGCTGACTTTGTCGAGATTCCGGTTGCTGCCGGGGAGGCGGTTTCAGTTTGTGTACAGCGTGTCCTGCCCTCGGGGCTTCGGCTCGAAAGTTTGCCGAACCAGCTCTCCTACCGCTACAAAGAGGCGCTGAATACGGACGGCATGGAAGTGTATTTGCTGTACAACAACGGTGAAAAGGAGCGTGTGACCGAGGGCTACACCTGTACACCCGACGTGTTTGCGGTGCAGAAGGGGTTGCCGCTG
>JBJEQK010000111.1:0-2538 GCA_051881715.1 Acutalibacteraceae bacterium | reverse complement strand
GCGCCCTGCGAGATGCACTCCATCAAGGGCGGCATGGTCAACTGCCAGAAGGAAATGAAGAAGGCTGTGGATTGCGGCTACTGGAATATGTTCCGCTACAATCCCGCGCTCAAGGCGGAGGGCAAGAATCCCTTCTCCATCGACAGCAAGGAACCGGCTCCCGGCTACCGTGAGTTCATCCTCAACGAGGCGCGCTACAGCTCCCTGACCCGTTCCTTCCCCGAGCGTGCAGAGCAGCTCTTCGCCAAGGCAGAACAGGCGTCTCTCGACAGATATGCCCACCTGCTCAAGCTCAAGGATCTCTACGCTCCCGCAGAATAATTCCCCATCCATATCGGGCGGTCGGTCAATCCGACCGCCCTTTCGTTGTTAAGGCAACGGAAAAGCGCAGGAGGGGAACCCTCGCCGGGGGTGCCCCGGTGCGAAGCAAAAATTCCACAATTTTCCGTGATGAACCCGAAAAGAGAGGAAGCGATTGACGCCATGCACCTGAAAGCGCACGCAGAAAAGCTGAAAAAGGATATACCTGCGGTGTATCTATCCCTCAAGGATAAGGATACGCCATGGCTCGCCAAGCTCTTTGCGTGCATAACGGTTGCCTATGCCTTGTCACCCCTTGACCTGATCCCGGACTTTATCCCGGTTTTGGGATATTTGGACGATGTGCTCTTACTGCCGGCGCTGGTTCTTTGCACGGTCAAGCTGATTCCCGAGGACGTGTGGGCGAAAAACCGGAAGCTGGCGGAGAATATGTGGCAGGACGGCAGACCGAAAAAGTGGGTTTATGCGGTACCGATTCTGCTGATTTGGCTGTTGATTGTGTGGCTGGTCGTGAAAGCCATCTTTTTTTAAGAACGCAACAAAAAGCGCACTTCGTGTTGTTCCGCTTCGTTGTTCCCTCCTGTATAATAAAGATAATCTACAAAGGGAGGTAAACAAAATGAACACAGACAAAATTTATGCGGAACAGCTGGCGAATGCATATGCGCCCAAGGACACGTCCAAGGTGGTCGCCCTGCGCAAGCTGGATGCCAAGGCCAAAATGCCTGCCACGGTTTTCACCTATACCTTCGGCATTGCGGCGTCTCTGGTGATGGGCGTGGGGATGTGCCTGTGCATGAAGGTCATCGGCGGCGGAACGACCGCCATGTTTGTGCTGGGCATCATCCTCGGCATCCTCGGTTTGGTCGGCATGGGTATGAATTATCCGCTCTATAGGAAGCTTCTGGAAAAAGGCAAGGAGAAATACGCCTTTGAAATTCTGGAGCTGGCAAAACAGATCACCGAACAGTAAAAGTAAATAAAGAAGGAGGCGGACGGTGCGTGAACCGATCGGAAAGCAAATATTTCAATACGGCTGTGCGCATGGACAAGGCTTTTTTGGATCTGCTGGAAAAGAAGGATTTTGCCTACATCACGGTAAAGGAGATTTGCGAAAAAGCGGGTGTGAACCGCTCCACCTTCTATCTGCACTACGAAACGGTGGATGACTTGCTGTCGGAAAGCGCGGAATACATAACCCGGCAGTTTCAAAAATATATTGAGCCGGAATCGCAAAAAATCGTTTTACGATTGCGGGAATGTCCGATCGACAAGTTGAATTTGATTACGCCGGAGTATCTGACGCCGTATCTGCGCTTTATCCGGGAAAACAAAAAACTTTTCCGCACAGCGATGGAGAATGCCGCCATCTTGCGCTTGCAGGAGGTCTATGACCGAATGTTCTGCCACGTGTTTACGCCGATCTTGGACAGATTCAATGTGCCGCAGAAAGACAGAGCGTATATGATGGCGTTCTATATCCACGGGCTGATGGCAATCGCAACGCAGTGGATCGGGCAGGACTGCGCCGATCCCATGGACTACGTGATCTCCCTGATGCAAAAGTGTGTGGTACAAAAACCACAGCTTCCCATCGAGTAAGCGGACACAAGAGGACAGAAATTATCGGGAAAACAACTCTTTCTTATGATAGAATACAGACACAGCGAAGGAAAGGAGCGGGAACAGGATGGAATGGGCGGAGCTGATCGGCGAGGCGATTCGGTATATCGAGCAGCATATCACCGAGGAACTGACGGTGGAAAAGGTCGCACAGGCGGTGAATTTCTCCCCTTACTATTTTCAAAAAGGGTTTTCCATGCTTTGCGGCTACACCCTCGGCGAGTACATTCGGAACCGGCGGCTGACACTGGCCGGCAAGGATTTGGCGGCCGGTTCGGAAAAGGTGATCGACATCGCTCTGCGCTACGGCTACGATTCGCCGGACAGCTTTACCAAAGCGTTCACCCGATTCCATGGCGTTACTCCTGCAGCGGCACGCAGGGAGCCGGTGCTGCTGAAATACTTTGCTGCGTTCAAAATCAAGCTGTCATTAGAAGGAGGCTATCTCATGGACTACAGGATCGAACAAAAAGAAGCATTCACCGTGTTGGGGAACGAGAAAACGTTCCGCTATGAAAACGCCCAGCAGAGCATACCGCAGTTCTGGCAAGAGCACTTTGCGCAGGGTAAGGGGCAGACGGTTAAGGGCGAGTA
>JBJEQK010000110.1:0-2542 GCA_051881715.1 Acutalibacteraceae bacterium | reverse complement strand
ACTCTTTCTGGAAAACTTCATTTTTGCGCTTGACATTTAATAGTTAGTCTTTCGGGCAACAAAAAATCCCCTATCCAAGAGGATAAGGGATGATGTATGCAAAAAATGACAAAGGCTGTCGCCGTTCAAAAATATTTTTTCAAGTCTGCCGCCATATAGAAAGAGCCGCAGGCGATCACGGCGCCGTCTGCACCTGCCGCCTCCAGCGCCTTGGCACACGCTTCGGAAAAGCTATCCGCCGCCGTGCAGTGGGGGCAGTATTTTTGAGCCGCTTCGCACAGCGCCTTCGCCGGCAGGGAACGGGGATTCTGAGGTGTGACGGTAATCAGCGTGTCAAACAGCGGCGCCACAATGGACAGGTAACGCTCGTACGCTTTGTCCGCCATCAGCCCGCAAACGCCGACCATGTGTTTGCCCGGCAGAAATTGTGTCACGGCGCCGCGCAGGGCATTGGCGCAGTCCTCGTTGTGTCCGCCGTCGAGGATGACCAGCGGCTTTTCGCGCAGAATCTCCATGCGGGCGGGCATACGGCTGTCGGCAATGCCTTTGGTGATCGCTTCATCCGAAATACCCAAAGCCCGTGCCGCCGCCACCGCCATGGAAGCGTTATAGACCATGTGTCTGCCGAGCATGGGGATGTGTACGGGCAAGCCGTCGATCACGGCATCGGTACCGTAGATGCTCTCCTGCCGGCATTCGATGGACGCACCGTCAGGGATAATGAGGGTGTTGCGCCGTTCCTCGGCGGTGCGGCGGATCACCTCCAGCGCTTCGGGGTCTTGAAACGGATAGGTCACGACCGTGCCGCCGTCCTTGAGGATGCCGCACTTTTCAGCGGCGATCTCGGCAACGGTATTCCCCAGTACCGCCATGTGGTCGAGGGAAACGGACGTGATCACGCTCACCTCGGGACACGGGATGATGTTGGTGGAGTCCAGCCGTCCGCCCAGTCCCGTTTCCAGCACGACCATGTCACACTTCTGCCGGGCATAGTGGAGGAACGCCGCCGCCGTGATCACCTCGAACTCCGTGGGCGGTTCGCCGTTTTCCCGCAGGGCATCCGCAACCGGTCGGATGCGCTCGATAATTTGCGCCAGTGCATCCTTGGGGATCATCTCGCCATCTACCTGTATGCGCTCTCGAAAATCCAGCACATAGGGCGAGATGAACAGCCCCGTTTTGTACCCTGCATTTCGGCAGATGTTGGCAAGCATGGTGGAGGTGGAGCCTTTGCCGTTGGTGCCGGCGACATGGATGTACCGCAGCCCCTCCTGCACGTTGCCGAAAGCCCGGCAGAGCGCAGTGATGCGCTCCATACCGGGCTTGATGCCAAATTTCTCCAGGGAATGGATGTATTGTAAAGCTTCTTCGTACTGCATATCAGCCAAGCTTTGCGATGCTTTCTTCCAGCATGGCGATCTTATCCTGCAGCTTCGCCGCCGTATCGCGCTGTGCCTGTACAACAGGAGCGGGGGCTTTCTCGACGAAAGAGGGATTGTTCAGCTTCTTGCCCACAAAGGCAAGGTCATCCTGCGCCTTGGCAAGCTCCTTTTGCAGTCTGGCACGCTCCGCCTCAAAATCCACCAGATCGCCCATGGGAATGTATACCTTGGCGTCGTGGGTGACGATGCTCACGGCGTTGTCCAGCGAAAATGCAGCGCCGACTTCCACTTCGGAAGCGCCTGCCAGTTTGGCAAAGATCGTTGCCGCACCGGCAAAGGTGTCGGTAAAGGTGGTGGCGATATACAGCTTCGCTCTCTTGGAGGGCGGAACATTCATCTCCGCTCTGCGGTTGCGCACGGCACGGACAACCGCCATAATGCGCTCAAGCTCCGCTTCCTCGGCGGCAAAATTCAGCGCCTCGTCGTATTCCGGCCATGCGGAAACCATGATGGCGTCGCCATCGTGGGGGATCGCCTGCCAGATCTCCTCGGTGATGAAGGGCATGAAAGGATGCAGGAGTTTCAAAATGTCGGTCATGACATAAACCAGCACTGCACGGGCTGTCTTGCCTTCCTCACCGCCCTTTTGCAGGCGAATCTTGGCAAGCTCAATGTACCAGTCGCAGAAGATGTCCCAAATGAAGTCGTACAGCTTCTGAATGGCAATGCCCAGCTCAAACTTTTCAAGGTTGTCGGTCACTTCGCCCACAAGGGTATTCAGGCGGCTGATGATCCATTTATCCTCCAGCGCCAGCTCTGCGGGCAGATGGGCGGCAGGCTCGTCCTCGCCCAGATTCATCAGAATGAAACGTGCCGCATTCCACAGCTTGTTGGCGAAGTTGCGGCTGGCCTCGACCTTTTTCTCGGAGTAACGCATATCGTTTCCGGGGCTGTTGCCGGTGGCCAGCGTGAAGCGCAGAGCGTCTGCGCCGTATTTGTCGATCACTTCCAGCGGGTCAACGCCGTTGCCAAGGGACTTGGACATCTTTCTGCCCTGCTCGTCCCGGACAAGACCGTGGATCAGGACGGTTTGGAACGGTTCCTTGCCCGTATGTTCGCAGGCGGAGAAGATCATCCGGGCGACCCAGAAGAAGATGATG
>JBJEQK010000109.1:0-11147 GCA_051881715.1 Acutalibacteraceae bacterium | reverse complement strand
TACCACATAATCGAAAAAAAGCCCAGCTTTTACTGGACTTTTTCGACAGTCTGACTCTTAGATTTATCATCTAATAGTGTTATTTCTTTTTGTATTCTTTCTATGATATAATCGAATTCATCACTATTAAAAAAAGAATCCCAATCATATTTTCCATTTTTCCAGTATGTTTTATTAAAGCTTTCCCACGAATCTTCTCCATATATTTTCTTATATATTGATTCAATTTGAGAAATTGCTGGTTCTTCTTTATAGTCTTCCCATCTACTTTTGTACCACTCCAGGATTCCCTGATATGACTGGTATTTATTACCTTCATTTTGATAAATTTTTTGGCTTTTATTTGCCCTTTCCCACGCATCTTCCGAGTTTTCTCTAACTTTTTCAGCCGTTAATATTCTTGCTTGCTCAACGAGATCTTCTACAGATTGTGTAAAACTATCTACCTCGCCAGTAAATCGAATTATTGAATTTCCATTCTCATCGACACCAGAGGCAAGTTCAGGGAACAACTTAGCAAGTCTATTCGATAAATCAATAAATTCTTTGTATTCTTCATTTGAAAGAGAACCCTGAGAACCGTTAAATCCTGCCTTTTGGGCAAGTTCCGTGAATCTCGGAACAATCTCATCCGATGAAGATTTTAAACTTCTGAACTCTTCAATGGCATCCCTTGCATTATTCGTTAAATCCTCTATCTCAGAATTTATGTCTGCAATTTTTTCTTCAACGGGTCTCATGTAGTTCTTTAACGCTTCAAAAACCTTCATGAGAAGCGAAACCGCAGCAGTAATAGCAATCGAGGAAAGTGCAGTTTTAAATGCGTTTACTGTAAAGTTTAAGACCTTTGTCGTGGCGTTTAATGCAATCGTTGCTGCTTTGGTTTTTGTTAAGTAAGCCCCATATCCAAGAAGCGAAGCTTCTGCGCCGTTTAATGACTTTAAGTAACCGCCCAGAGATGAATTTCCTTGATTAACCGCATCTACGAAATCTTTTTGCCCGATTCCACAGCTTTCTGTTATCCCGTCACTATTTTTTAATGCGGAATTATATTCTTTCATCAGTCCGATGGATTTGCCCAAAGCATTACTGGAAGCCGCCGCAGCGATTTGTGCTTGCTTCTGACCAAGAGCAAATTTCTCGATTGATTCTGCGGATAAATTTCCTCTTGTAAATAATTCTTGTGCGCTTAAAGAAAGTTTGCTTAATTCCTTTTCAGTTAATCCGCCCGCTTTATTTAGTAATGATAAATCAGTAGTAAGTTGGCTTATAAATTTATCATCAAATTCAAACTTGAAACCAAATCCAGAGTTAAACGTTTGTTTTAAATTGCTTGCAAAAGACTTCGATTCGTCATTTATTGTTTTGAATACCAAACTATTAGATGTTGCTCAATCATCTTTTTATTTGTTGACAAATTCATCGTTTTATGATAATTTATTGTTAGTCTTTTAGCAAGTTCATGTTTAAGAGGTCTTGTTTTATGTATGAGATACAAAATAAAGAATATTTTGAAGAAATTGAAGAAGAAATTTCCGGCATAAAAAATGGGTTTTTATATTATTGCCCGATTTGTGGAAATGTGTCCGGTGTAATCAATATCGGAAATAAAACCATACAATGCGGACATTGTATGCAAACTGTAACATTTAAAAGATCAAATAGAACGTGGATATATT
The DNA here is from genome assembly GCA_051881715.1 of Acutalibacteraceae bacterium. Taxonomy (GTDB): domain Bacteria; phylum Bacillota; class Clostridia; order Oscillospirales; family Acutalibacteraceae; genus UBA1425. The sequence goes on along the minus strand of JBJEQK010000109.1, from coordinate 9,468 downwards.
ATGCGGATGTTGCTGTTTCAAAATATGGTTCTCATATGCGAAAGTATCTACACAAGGTTCTTGTTGACGAGGAAGCTTCTAAAAATCCAGAGTTTTGTCAAGATATGTATGATTTTGAGCCATCTGCCGAACAAATAGAGGATATGGTTCGTGGTATTATCAAAAAAACACAAGAGAATAATCAAAATGTCCCCAAATGTCCCACTTGCGGTTCGACCAATATTGAATCTATATCTTTTTCAAAACGTGCAGCAAATACAGTATTATTTGGACTTGTAAGCAAAACCGCACGTTCCCAATTCCATTGCAAAAGTTGCGGTTACAAATGGTAAATAAAATAATCTTTTTATGAGCTATCGAAGGATGGCTCATTTTTCTATTTTGTGTTTGAGCATACACAAGGGTAGGGATAGCCCTAATTATTTTCGGCTAATCAAACCGTTTTGCAATTTACGCAGAACCCTATACCCGCGCCAGTCTGGATCATCCCTTCTGCAATAATCCATATCGCAGTCGCTATTATGATCTCTGAACGTTCCTCTTAAAAGAGGCTTCGCTGCGGATAGCCAATTGTACATTATTGTATATGTATATGGACAATATGAAAACCGATGCGCACAGGGCGCACCGGCTCATGAAAAATAGAGATCTGTTTAGAAAATCTGTCCCGGGAGCTTCAGCTTCTCCTTCGGCGGGAACTGCCTGTCAAAGGCTTCCGCCTCGCTCTCGTCCACAAAGTAGCCCTGCGGGGTAGCATACTCGCCTGTGATCCCGTTTAAATAACCGGGAATCAGCTCCCGGCACAGGAAAAAGGACGCATCCTCCCCCTCGGGCAGACCGTGGTAACGAATGCCGAAATCGGACGCGAAGCCAAAGCCGCTCTTGCCGTAGAAGTCGATGTTGCCCTCAAAGCAGAGCGCACCGGCGCCGAATGCTGCGGCTTTTTCCAGCGAATAGTCCAGCAATGCCTTGCCGTACCCCTGACGCTTCCACTGCGGCGCGATGCAGATCGGTCCCATGGTCATGATGGGGATCTCTCTGCCGTCATCGGCGGTGATGTGTGCACGGACGAAAACATTCTGCCCGATCAGCTCTCCGTCCTTTTCCATGACGAAGCTGAGTTCCGGCACGAAGTCCGGGTCACTGCGCAGGCAGTGCAGTACATAGTGCTCCATACAGCCGGGGCGGTAGACATTCCAGAAGCTTACGCGGGCAAGGATTTCTACGCTGCGGTAATCGGCGGGTGTTTCCAAACGGATCGTGTAGTCATTTTTATTCATTGTTTTTTCCTCCTGATGATTGTTGACTGCAATGCTGGGAGGTGAGCCGTGCCCGACCTCCCGGTCAGCGCACCGACTCCGTTGTGTTGTACTTTCTCAAAAAGCACGCTCCTGAAAAAAATAATGTATAATCAGACCCTGCAGTCGGACTACCGTATAGTATTGTACCGTATTTTTCTTTTTCTGTCAACAAAAACGCCGCAGTGTACGCAAAACTTTCTGCATACACTGCGGCTGTTTTTTACAGCAGATAGTTCACCGTCAAAATCACGGCGCTCGTGCCGATGAGCACACAGCCCACCACACGGTTCAGGGTGGTCGTCTTTGCCTTGTTGGCGATCTTTGCGGCGATGCGCGCCCAAAGAAGCGTGAACACCACACACAGCACCAGGCACGTCACATCCGGCATACCGCCGATGGAAAAGTGGCTGATGCCGCCGGTCAGCGCCGTAAACGCCATGATGAACACGCTTGTGCCCACCGCCATGTGCAGCTCATACCCGAGGAACGAAGTGAGCACGAACAGCAGCATCATGCCGCCGCCTGCGCCCACAAAGCCGCAGATAAAGCCCACCAGCACACCGCCGACGATCGCCTTGAGAATGCGCTGTTTGGGGGAATCCGCCTGCATCTGTGCCTTGGTGTTTTGGACAGGCTTTAGCAAAAAGCGCAGTCCGATCACGATCATGGCGATCTGCGTGGTACTGCTCATGGCTCGCTCCGGCAGGAGACTGGCCACAAAGCTGCCCACCACCGTCATCACCAGCACGCTGACCAGCAGGGGAATGCTGTTTTTGACGTCCAGATTGCCATGCCGCTTGTACGTCCACGCACTGACTGCGCTGGCAAGCACATCACTGGCAAGACCGACACCCACTGCCGCATACGCCGGGACATCCAGAAAGGTGATCAGCATCGGTCCGATGACCGCCGCGGCGCTCATGCCCGCAAAGCCCGTACCGATACCGGCCGCCGCACCTGCCAAAAAGCAGACCAGTATTTTTATCCACATCCTGTGGCGCCCCCTTATGCCATGTTGTTCAGATCATTTTGAATCAGGCACTTCGCCACGATACCCATGCGGAACACCGCCAGCAGCAGATACAAAAACTCCACGCTGTTCTCCGTGGGCATATTGCGCACCTGCTTGGCATAGTTCATCTTTTTGCCCGCCTGATAGTACCAGTACCAGCCGTAAATGCCGAACGTCACAAAGGACAGCAGCCATGTGACCCCGCCGGAAAACGCCGTCTGGTCGTTGGACACCCGGTTGACCTCGTCCACCATCTTGATGAACCAGTAGATGCCGTAGATGCCGAACGTCACGATGGACAAGATAATACAAGTCGCAATGTCCCGTCTTTGCAGTCCGCAGTCGTAATGCACCTCACCCTGCGGAACCGGCGTGCCGCACTGGGGGCAAAATCTCGTGGTCGGATTGAGGGTTGCGCCGCACTTGGTACAGTTCATACAATGACCTCCTTTTTTCTTTTACTCATTATAGCACATCCTATGACAAAAGTGGTGAAGAAATTGTAAATTCTTCTTGAATAAGACCGTGTTGTATGGTATACTTTTATAGTAGAATGGGGTGATTTGGTATGATTTTAAAAAGTGATATGGGGCTTTCCGATGCGGCACTTCGGGAAACTTTGGCAAAATCCATTGAGGGCAAAAACCTGCGCAAGGTTCTGATCCTGCCGCCGGACTACACCCGATTGTATTCCGGTGCCGGGCGCATTACGGCCATGTACTACTCCCTGCTCAAGGACACGTGCGAGGTGGACATCATGCCCGCACTGGGCACCCATGAGCCGATGACCAAGGCGGAGTGGGATGCCTTCTTCGGCGAGGATGTGCCCTTTGAAAAGATGATCGTCCACAACTGGCGCACCGATGTGGTCAAGCTCGGCGAGGTTCCAGCGTCCTTCGTCAGCGAGGTTTCCGAGGGACTGGTCAACGACAAAATTGACGTAGAAGTCAACCGCCGTGTGATCGACAAGAGCTACGATCTGGTTCTGTCCGTCGGGCAGGTCGTGCCCCACGAGGTGGTCGGCATGGCGAACTACTCCAAAAATATTTTTGTCGGCTGCGGCGGCAGCAGCATGATCAACTCTTCCCATATGCTCGGCGCCTTCTACGGCATGGAGCGCATCATGGGCAAGGACTTCTCCCCCGTGCGCAAGGTGTTCGACTACGCACAGGAGCATTTTATGACGGATGTGCCGCTGTTATTCGTGCTGACCGTCACCACCAACAAGGGGGACGACACCTACATCCACGGTCTGTGCATCGGCGATCAGCGGGATGTGTTCGAGGAAGCGGTGGCGCTGAGCCAAAAGCTTAACCTGACGCACTTGGACAAGCCCATTCAGAAAGCGGTCGTCTATCTCGACCCCCGGGAATTCAAGAGCACGTGGCTGGGCAACAAGGCGATCTACCGCACCCGCATGGCCATTGCCGACGGGGGCGAGCTGGTCATCTTGGCGCCCGGTGTGCGCAAGTTCGGCGAGGACGAGGAGAACGACCGACTCATCCGCAAGTACGGCTATGTGGGCAGAGAGCAAATTCTGCGCCTTGTGGAGGAAAACACCGACTTGCAGGAAAATCTTTCCGTGGCGGCGCACCTGATCCACGGCTCCTCGGACGGACGTTTTTCCATCACCTACTGCACCGAGCATCTCACCCGTGAGGAAGTGGAGGGCGCGGCATTCGGCTACATCCCCTATGCGCAAGCCGCCGCCAAATACGACCCCGCCGTGCTTCGGGACGGTTTCGTCACGCTGCCGGACGGCGAGGAGATCTTCTATATCAGCAATCCCGCACTGGGACTTTGGACAGTACAATCTTAAACTATATATCGGAGGGCAACAACATGAAAAAATCGGATATCGGTCTTATCGGTCTTGCCGTCATGGGCGAAAACCTCGTCATGAACATGGAGAGCAAGGGCTTCACCGTATCGGTCTACAACCGCACCGCTGAAAAGGTGACCCGCTTTGTGGAGGGTCGCGCCAAGGGCAAAAACATCGTCGGCACCTACTCCCTGGAGGAGCTGGTCGCCTCCATCGAAAAGCCCCGCAAGATCATGATGATGATCAAAGCCGGCTCGTCTGTGGACGAGATGATCGACAAGCTTCTTCCCTTGCTGGACGACGGCGACATTCTCATCGACGGCGGCAACTCCCACTTCCCCGACACCGCACGCCGCACCGCTTATGTGGAGAGCAAGGGCAAGTTGTACATCGGCACCGGCGTTTCCGGCGGCGAAGAGGGCGCCCTGAAAGGTCCCAGCCTGATGCCCGGCGGCTCCCCTGCCGCATGGGAAAGCGTGAAACCCATTTTCCAGTCCATCTGCGCCCACGTGGAGGACGGCTCCCCCTGCTGTGACTGGGTAGGCGAGAACGGCGCCGGACACTTCGTCAAGATGGTGCACAACGGCATCGAATACGGCGATATGCAGCTGATCTGCGAAGCGTATCAGCTCATGCGTGACCTTTTGGGTCTGTCCGCCGACGAGATGCACGACATTTTTGCCAAGTGGAACACCGAGGAGCTGGACAGCTATCTGATCGAGATCACCACCCATATTCTCGCCTACAAAGACACCGACGGCACCCCCATCGTCGAAAAGATCCTCGACACCGCCGGACAGAAGGGCACCGGCAAGTGGACAGGCATTGCCGCTCTGGACGAGGGCGTGCCGCTGACGCTGATCGGCGAAGCGGTATTCTCCCGCTGTCTGAGCGCCATCAAGGAGGAGCGTGTCGCCGCTTCCAAGGTGCTGACCGGCCCCAAGCCCTCGTTTGACGGCGACAAGGCGCAGTTCATCGAGGACATCAAAAACGCCCTCTTTGCGGCAAAAATCGTTTCCTACGCTCAGGGCTACACCCTCATGCGGGACGCCGCCAAGACCTACGGTTGGAACCTCAACTACGGCGGCATTGCGCTGATGTGGCGCGGCGGCTGTATCATCCGCAGTGTATTCCTCGGCAAGATCAAGGAAGCCTACGACCGCAACCCCGCCCTGTCCAACCTGCTGCTTGACCCCTATTTCAAGGACGTCATGGACAAGGCGCAGGACGGCTGGCGCCGTGTGTGTGCCGCCGCCATGATGAACGGCATCCCGATTCCCGCCATGACCACTGCGCTGGGCTACTACGACGGCTACCGCTGTGCACGTCTGCCCGCCAACCTCCTGCAGGCGCAGCGCGACTACTTCGGCGCCCACACCTATGAGCGTATCGATGCCGAGCGGGGCAAGTTCTTCCATACCAACTGGACAGGCGAAGGCGGAGACACCGCCGCCTCCCAGTACACAGTGTGAGGTGACGAATATGAAAATCAGAGAAAACTATCAGTGGGCGCTGGTTGTCCCGACAAGCATGGGTGTGCGCATCTGCCCGCCCGACGGTCAGACCGTCGCTTCGAGCAGCCTTTTCCGTATGCAGGCGACCAGTGCGGAAACCAACGTCGCCAGCATCTCCTCCTATCTGGGTCTGCCCGTCAAGGTGTTGACGACCTTCGTGCAGGATAGTCCCATCGCCGACTTTATCAAGCGTGACCTGCGCTCCCGCGGCATGGTCTATGAGGGCAAGGAGGTGCCGCAGGGCGGACCTTGGGGCTACCGCCACCAGTTCAACATTGCCGACAGCGGCTTCGGCGCAAGAGGCCCCCGCGTGCAAAATGACCGTGCCGGCGAAGTGGGACGCACCCTGTCCATTGCCGACTTCGATCTGGATCGCATCTTCGGCAAGGAGGGCGTCGCCGTTTTGCACCTGTCGGGTCTGATCGGCGCACTGTCCCCCGAGACCAGCCGTTTCTGCCTCGAGCTTGCCCGTGCCGCCAAAAAGTACGGCACGCTCATCTCCTTTGACCTCAACTACCGTGCCACGTTCTGGAAAGACCGTGAGCAGGAACTGCACGATATTTTCACCGAGATCGCTTCCCTTGCGGATATCCTCGTCGGCAACGAGGAGGACTTCCAGCTGTGCCTGGGCATTCAGGGTCCCGAAGCCGGCGGCAAGGACATCGCCGGCAAGATCGACGGCTTCAAGGGCATGATCGAGCGTGTACACGTCGCGTTCCCCAATGCGAGCGTATTCGCCACCACCCTGCGCCAGGTCGTTCACGCCAACGAACATCTTTGGGGTGCTATCCTTTGGAACGAGGGCGAATGGCACATCGCCGAACCCCGTCCCATCCACGTCCTTGACCGCATCGGCGGCGGCGACGGTTTTGTGGGCGGTCTGTTGTATGCCATTCTCAAGGGCTGGGAGCCGGAAAAGTGGCTCCAATTCGGCTGGGCCAGCGGCGCTCTCGCCACCACCTTCCTCACCGACTACGCACAGCCCGCTGACGAAGATATGGTTTGGAGCGTGTGGAGCGGCAACGCCCGCGTCAAGCGCTGACAATTCCTCTGACAGCGAAATTTATGCTACAAATTGCACAAACTTTTTATTTTCGGAAGTTTGTGCCGTAAACTGCAACCCCCACCGACTGTTTCGCCGGTGGGGGTTGGTTTTTCCGTATCATCTTTCCAGAAGCCAATCTATCAAGTTCCGAGATTTGATACCCTCATAGCAAGCATCCATGCCGGGGTGCAGTGACAAAACTATTTTTTCATAGTTGTCCGAGATCTTCATCAGCGGTGCCAACTCTCTCTTACGCACCGTCTCACTGTCCATGGATTCCGTCACCTGAATATACAGCTTTTCCTCAGCGTTGGTGGCGATAAAATCCACCTCCGCTTCCCCGACTTTGCCGATGGCCACATCGTACCCTCGGCGCAGAAGTTCCAGATATACCACATTTTCAATGGCGTGTCCGCTGTCCCGATTGCGCATACCGAGCAGGTAATTGCGCAGACCGATATCCACGATATAGTATTTTCCCTTGGTGCGCAAAAACTCCTTGCCCTTGATGTCGAACCGCTTGATTTCATAGAATAAATAGGATTCGCTCAGCGCATGAATATAAGACTGCACCGTGTGGACGCCGGGTGTACCGCTGCGCTTTTCCTGCGTCAAAAGCCCCTCGTGCACAAGGGTCTTTCCGATGGAGGAAACGGAAACCGTATTGCCGATGTTGTCCGCCAAAAAGAGGATAATCTTTTGCAGCAGCGCCGCATCGGTGACCTTGCGCTGTCCCCGCCGCTTCTCCCGCTCCAAGATGTCCTGTAGGACAACCGTGGAATAGATGCCGTCCAGCAATGTAAGCGCTTTGTCCTGATCCAAACCGACATCTGCTATGCCGGGCATCCCGCCGAAACGCATATAGGCATCGAACGCCTCCTGCAGCGTGTAGCGCTCCCCCTTTGCATCGCAGACAAATGTGCGCACTCCACCCAGCGCACTTTCGGCAGTTTCAATCACAAAATCATTAAACTCCAAAAACTCCCGAAAAGACAGCGGAAGCATTTTGATCTCCACACACCGACCGGATAAATAGGTGGCGTATTCCGAGGACAGCAAATAGGCGTTGGAGCCGGTGATGTAGATATCGCAGTCGAAATCTACACGAAAAGAATTGACCGTGTCCTCCCAGCTTGGCACCCGCTGTATTTCGTCAAAAAACAGGTACATCCGCCGATTCGGCAGAATGCGTTCTTTGACATAGTAGTACAAGTCCTCAGCAGACATTTTTTTGAATGCAAAGGACTCGAAATTGATTTCGATAATCTGTTCCGCCGTGATGCCGGTCTCCGTCAAGTGTGCCGCCATCAGCTTTAGCAGGCTGGACTTTCCGCAGCGGCGAATGCCGGTCACGACCTTGACCGGCTCCTTGTCCTGAAAGGCGATGAGCTTGTTTAGGTAAAAATCCCGCTTTCGCAGTTTATGGGAAGCGATCATAGCACAACCCTCCTCTGCAAACAGTATAACACAAACCGTTCAAATTATCAAGTTTGTGCTATAAATTGCACAAACTTTTTATTTTTGGAAGTTTGTGCTGCAAATTGCAACCCCCACCGACTATTTCGCCGGTGGGGGTTATCCATTTTCAAAATACGTCTCGAATCGCTTCCAAGTACCTGTAACCGTACAGGTCGTCCGGCTCCAGATAACTCGTTTCCGTCCACTCGTTCCAGCTGTTGACTGTGATCAGCGGTGCGTGCAGTCTGCCTTTTTGCAGCTCTGCGTCCACATACTGTTTCACGTTTTCGCAGGCGACGGCAAACTTCTCCGGCGTGTTGTCCCGCAGGACGCCCGGTACAAAATGATGGAAGCGCACATTATTGTCCCAGCCCACGGTGAGGTTCGGATAGTACGGCACCTCCCATGTGCTGTACTCCCTGCAAAGATTTTGAAAATCCGCTTCCACTGCGGCGTAGTCCCGGTCGATATCCAAACAGCACGCCCAGTTATAGTTGGTGAAGCTGTCGAAGCCGAGGACAGTCAGCTGTTCCCGCTCCGTCATGGGCGGGTCAGACGGGACAGGCTGATGCGTTCCGTTGCCGAACATCGCCATCTGCAAATGCAGTCCCGGAAATCCTGCCGCCGCCGTCTTGCGGCGAAAGCGTTCCAGTCCCGCGCTGCACGCCTGCACAGACCCAAAGGAGCGAATCAGATTGTCCACGTCAAACACCATGTACACGGGACAGCCGTCAATGGTGTAGTAGTTGGGCTTTTTGAAGTAGGTCTCAATGGTTCGCTCGCAGATTTCGTCAAACACCTGCGGCGTAACGGTGCCCATCCACACGGGGCATGACTGGTCATGGGAATTCCGCTTGTCCCAAAGATAGGTGGCATCGTGATTCGCCCACATGAGGTAGAAGCGCATATCCGTATTGTTCGGTGCGCCGAGGAACCCGTCATGCAGACAGTTTTCCAAAAAGGGACGGTTGTCGTACCAGTACCAGTCATAGATGAATACATTGACCTTGTGCCGGACGGCGGCACGAATCTGCATCTCCATCACATAGGGATCTGCTTCGTTGACATATCCCCAAAGCGGTTTTCTCGGCCAGCGGCACCCGGCATACCCCTTGTCGGTCATTGCCTTGACGGTCTGCCATTCGCCGTACCCCTCCGGCCAAAAGATGCGTGTGCGCGGGTCGTCTCCGCTGTAGGACGGCCAAATGATCGCCGCAATGTCGTACTGCATGTACAAAACTCCTTTCCTCGTCCCCAAATCAAAAGGTTCATCACGGATTTTTGTGGGATTAAAAGTTTCGGTCAAGCCTTTTTAA
>JBJEQK010000108.1:0-39216 GCA_051881715.1 Acutalibacteraceae bacterium | reverse complement strand
CATACCATAGTTCTTGGAGAGGAACTCTAAAAACTACTACTTTTATTATACGAGGGGGAATTGCGGGATGTACCGCGCGCTGTACAGAAAATGGCGCCCGGCGTCCTTCAGCGACGTTTCCGGGCAGTCCCACGTGACCGAGACCCTCATGCACGAGGTGCAGACCGGCAAGCTGTCCCACGCCTATCTCTTCACCGGCTCCCGCGGCACCGGCAAGACCACCTGCGCCAAGATTCTCGCCAAGGCGGTCAACTGCCTGCATCCCGTGGACGGCAATCCCTGCAACGAATGCGAGATCTGCCGGGGCATTGACGACGGCTCTGTTTTGGACGTGATCGAAATCGACGCCGCCAGCAACAACGGCGTGGACAATATCCGCGATCTGCGGGAGGAAGCCAACTTCACGCCCGTCAAGGCAAAATACCGGGTCTATATCATCGACGAAGTGCATATGCTTTCTATCGGTGCCTTTAACGCACTTTTGAAAATTTTGGAGGAGCCGCCGTCCTATGTGCTGTTCATTTTGGCGACCACCGAGGTACACAAGCTGCCCTCCACCATCCTCTCCCGCTGTCAGCGGTTCGATTTCCGCCACATCCCGCCCCAGAGCATTGCCGACCGGGTGCAGTATGTGGCCAAACAGGAAAACATTGACCTGACGGATGAGGGCGCCTTGATGATCGCCCGCTATGCGGACGGCGCACTGCGCGACGCCCTTTCCCTGCTGGATCGTTGCAGTGCAAGGGGAGAGACCGTCACCGCTGATCTGGTCAGTGCTTGTGCCGGTATCGCCGGCAAGGAACACCTGTTCCGCATGGCAGACTGCATCGCCCAAAACGATGCCGCCGCCGCATTGCAGCTGATCGGCGAACTGCACGCCTCCTCCTGCAACATGGAGCGGCTGTGTGCAGAGCTGACGGAACATTTTCGCAACCTCATGGTTGCCAAGGCGGTACGGGATCCCGCTGAGCTGATCCTCTGCTCCGGGGAGGATCTGGAACACTACAAATCCCAAAGCGCCGCCTTTACGCTGGAGAGCATACTGCACATTCTGCGTGTACTCGGCGAAACGGCGGTCAACCTGAAAAAAGGGTTAGACCGCAAGATCGAGACGGAAATGGCGATCCTGCGACTGTGTACACCAAGTCTTTCCACCGACAGCGACGCTCTGCTGCGCCGTATTGCCGATCTGGAAGCTAAGCTTGCAGGAGGTGTTCTGCCCGTAAAGACCGCACAGCCAGCCCAAGTACAAGAAGTACCTGCGCCGTCTGCCGCATCGGCATCGGAAGAGCCGGAACTGCCCGCACCGCCCGTTTCCAAAGAACCGCTTCCCACAGACGGACAGCCGGAAAGGTTCAAGCTTTGGCCGGAAGTGATCTTACAGCTCAAGGAGACCTGCAAGCCGATCTCCGGCTTTTTGCCCGGCTCTTCGGCAAGCATACAGGGCGATACGGTATTCATCCATACGGACAACGATGTGTTCCGTAAATTTGCCGCCATGCCGCTGTACAAAAACGCCATCTGCGCCGCAGTGGAAAAGGTCAGCGGACGTGCCATGCAGGTTGCCGTTGCCGACAACAAAAAAGAGGTTCAAAAAAAGGATCCCTTAGAAAATCTGATCCGTAAAATAGACAGTCTGAAAGAGAGTGAATAAAAAATGAAAGCAAGAATTCCCGGCGGTATGGACAGAAACAGCATGATGAAGCGCATCCAGCAGATGCAGGAGGACATGGAGCGTATTCAGGCGGAAGTTGAGGCCACCTCCTATTCCGCTTCCGCAGGCGGCGGTGCCGTTGAAGCCGTTGTCAACGGCAAGCACGAGGTGGAATCCATCAAAATTTCTCCCGATGTGGTCGATCCCGAGGACATCGAAATGCTGCAGGATATGATCATCGTAGCGGTCAACGAAGCCATCCGCAAGGCGTCTGAAGCCATGGACAAGGGCATTGAATCCGCCAAGGGCGGCCTTTCCATTCCCGGTCTGATGTAATGAAAAAAGTCGTACCGCTTCAGAATCTTATCACCCAGTTTGAACGCCTGCCCGGTATCGGACACAAAAGTGCCCAGCGGCTGGCGTTTCACGTGCTGTCCATGACGGATGCACAGATCGAGGATTTCACCGCCGCCGTGCGGGAGGCACACAGCAAGATCCATCGCTGTGAAAAATGCTGTGATCTGACCGACGACATTCTGTGTCCCGTCTGCGATGACCCGGAACGGGACGCAAGCACCATCTGTGTGGTCGAAAATTCCCGGGATGTGATGGCGTTTGAACGCACCCACGAGTACAACGGCGTCTACCACGTTCTGCACGGCGTCATCTCCCCTCTGAACGGCGTCGGTCCCGAAGATCTCACCGTCAAGGAGCTGATCGCCCGCCTGAGCGACACCTCCGTCAAGGAGGTCATCATGGCGACCAACCCCACCGCCGAGGGCGAAGCCACCGCCGTTTTTTTGGCAAGGCTCATCAAACCCTTGGGCGTGGAGGTTTCCCGTCTGGCCTACGGCGTTCCCGTGGGCGCAGATTTGGAATACGCCGACGAATTTACCCTGCTCAAGGCCATGGAAGGACGGCAGAAAATTTGAAAGTTTTGCACACAATTATCCACTATGCACCGCACACTGTCCACAGTTTCCACACACCGTTTTTTCCGCCTGTGCATAGTTTATAAGTTTGCAGACCTTTTCCACAGCCGAAATTTTCCCCTTTCCCTTGCCTGCCAACGCTTCCGAAATTTTTCCGCATTTTGCACCGCCTCTACTACTACTACTATTATAATTATTATATTGTGTGTGTAGCGCACAAATTTTGAAAATGGAGGATTCTTTATGAAATTCATCTGCAATACAAGTATCTTAGCCGACGCTTGCCAAAGCGTACAGCGCGCTGTTTCTACAAAGACTTCCATTCCTGCCATCGAAGGTATTTTTATCAAGGCGCTGGGTTCGGAGCTGGTGCTCACCGGCTACAATCTGGAAATGGGAATCACCACCAGCGTTCCCGCCAAGGTCGAGGAAAACGGCGGCATCGTCATCAACGCCAAGGTGCTTTGCGAAATTCTGCGCAAGCTGCCCGATGACAGCGTGTGCATCGAATCCGACGAGCGTCAGGTTGCCGTCATCCGCAGCGGGGAAATGGAATATTCTCTCATCGGCATTGCCCCCGACGAATACCCGGAGCTGCCCTCTGTGTCCGGCGTGTTCCCGATCGTCCTGCAGCAGGACATTCTCAAGGAAATGATTCGCCAGACCATTTTCTCCGTTGCCGTCAACGAAAACAAAGTTGTGCATACGGGCATCAAGTTTGAGATCACACAAAATGAAATCAAACTCATCGCCGTGGACGGCTTCCGTCTGGCGGTGCGCAAGGAGGTCATCGACTACACCGGCGAGGATGCGACATTCATCGTCCCCGCCAAGTCTTTGTCTGAAGTGGTGAAGCTGTTCTCCAGCGAGGAAAACGACACCGTTTCCATGTGCGTGGGCAAGCGGCATATCGTGTATGAGATCGGGCAGTACACCGTGGTTTCCCGTTTGTTGGACGGCGAATTTTTGAACTACCGTTCCGCCATCCCGAATCTTGTTTCCACCACTGTCAAGGTCAACACCCGAAAGCTGATCGAAAGTATCGAGCGTACATCTCTGATCATCACCGACAAGATCAAAAGCCCCCTGCGCTGTTACTTTGATGACAATTTGATCCGCATTTCCAGCACCACGGCACTGGGTACCGCCAACGACAAGATTCCGGCGGAGATCACCGGCGCCGGCGTGGAGATCGGCTTCAACAACCGCTTCCTTTTAGAGGCACTGCGTGTGTGCGACACGGACGAAGTGTACTTACAGCTCAACGGTTCCGTGGCGCCCATCGTCATTGTCCCGCCCGAGGGAGACAGATTTTTGTTCTTGATTTTACCCGTTCGCTTGAAAGCCGACTAAAACAAAGAAGGAAAGACTATGAAAATTAAAGTTCGTGTGGCGGAGAAAAAGCGCATCCAAAAACACATTGATACGCCGTTTATCCGGCTGGACGCTTTTTTGAAGCTCAACGACGCCGTGCAAACCGGCGGTCATGCAAAGCTCGTCATTCAGCAGGGGGAAGTGCGGGTCAACGGCGAAGTCTGTACCCAGCGAGGCAAAAAATTGCACCCCGGCGATGTGGCAGAGTTTCAGAACGTTCTGTACGAAGTAGAATAACATGAAGATTACCGATTTCAGCGCAGCGCATTTTCGCAATCTGGACGCAGTCGCCTTTCAGCCGGACAGCGGCATCAATGTGATTTTCGGCGAAAACGGTCAGGGAAAAACGAATATCATCGAGGGCATTTGGCTGTTTACCGGGTGCCACAGCTTCCGCACGCACAAGCACGCGGAGCTGATCGAAAAAGGAAAAAGGGAAGCGAAGGTTTCCCTTTCTTTTGTTGCGCAAAAAATGGAGAACGACGCCGTGCTGAAAATCGGACAGAAACGGGATTTCCTGCTCAACGGTGTTCCTTTGGAGTCCCCCCGAAAATTTTTGGGAGAGTTTCAGTCCGTTGTTTTTTCTCCGGCGTCCCTTTCCATCATTCAAGATGCGCCTGCCGAACGCAGAAAATTTTTGGACATTGCCATCAGCATGATCAAACCCGCCTATGCGGTGCATCTGCTGAAGTATTCCAAAATTCTCGCCAACCGCAACGCATTGCTCAAACAAATCCCCATGGGTGTGCCGGAAAATTATCTCGATGCATGGGACGAGGAATTGGCACGGGTAGGTGCACGTATTACGCAGTACAGACTCAGCTACACCGACGATCTGGTTCGCATCGGCTCGGAGATCTACAAGGAAATTTCCGGCGACAGAGAGAATATGCAGATCGAGTACAAACAGAGCAGTAAAAGCTTTGCCACGGACGAATATGCCCTGACGGAAAACATTTTCCTCGCCCTGCAAAAAAACAGGGAAACGGATATCCGCCGCCAGATGACGGGCGTCGGTCCGCATAAAGATGATCTGGAAATCAAAGTGGACGATTTGTCTGCGCGATTTTACGGCTCGCAGGGACAGCAGAGAAGCTGTGCGCTGGCAATGAAGCTGGCGGAGGCGTATATCATCCGGGAATTTTCCGGTGAATACCCGGTCATTCTTTTGGACGATGTGATGAGCGAATTGGACACGAAAAGGCAAACCTACCTTTTGGAATACTTGAAAAATTGGCAGGTCTTTCTGACCTGCTGTGACCTGTCCCACTTTTCCAAATTGCAGGAAAGCAAAACCTTTCACGTGGAAAACGGCAGGCTGACGGAGGCATAAAAATGTATTTGCATTTGGGCGTGGACAGTGTGGTACGCTGTCGGGACATCATCGGCATTTTTGATTTGGACAACACCACCGTTTCCAAGATCACCAGAGAAACATTAAATAAATCGGAAAAAAACGGGGAGACGGTGACGGTCGGCTACGACATCCCGAAATCCTTTGTCGTGTGCGCAGAAAAGAGGGGAGAAAACAAAGTGTACATTTCTCCCGTCACACCTGCCACATTGACGCGAAGAATCAAACAGAAAAAAATCGGCGCTGCGGACTGACCGCAGCGCTGTTCTTTTAAAATTTTGTATCTCGCTGTCAGCAGTTTGTGGCATCAAGACACACCGTTTTTCCCTCATCAGTCACGGCTTGTGCCGTGCCAGCTTCCCCCAAGGGAAGCCTTTGTGTGCGGAAAACAGAAACGCCTTCCCTCGGGGGAAGGTGGCCGAGCGCAGCGAGGTCGGATGAGGGAAGACTTCACCATGTAATGCCGGTCGAAAGCATCATCAAAAGACAGCACTTTTCTATTTAATATGGTTAAGGATATCTTCACATACGGAATCAAAATTTTGATTCACATCTGCATTGGAATACCGCAAAACCGTTAAACCGCATTCTGTTAAATACGCATCACGCATTTTATCTGCGTAAACTTTTTCTGATTCGTAATGCTGTGAACCATCTATCTCGATCACAATTTTCGCTGAATCAATATAAAAGTCTACAATGAAATGCCCAATCACTTTTTGACGCTTTACTGTACAGGGTAAATTTTTAAGAAAATCATACCAAAGATGTCGTTCTTCTTTTGTCATTTCTTTTCGCAGTTTTTGTGCGTTCTGTTTTAGAGAAGAATAGGATTTCATAAGGAATATTCCTTCTATCAAAATGTTCTGCCAAAAGCCTTTTCCTCTTTAGTTACGGCTTGCGCCAATGCCTTCCCTCGGGGGAAGGTGGCCGAGCACAGCGAGGTCGGATGAGGGAAAACTTCACCATGCGATGCCGGTCGAAAGCATCATCAAAAGACAGCACTTTTCTATTCAAGATGATTTAGAATACCGCTAATTTATTCGCCGATTTCTCCGCGGAATTTTTCGATTTGTTCCCTGTCCCAATCGCTGTGCACGGCAGTGCTTTCCCCATTGGCCGCAACGGTGTTGGGCAGTGTAAAGGAGAACGATGGAGGACTTATGGTAACAGGCTGTGTTTCGGACTGCACCGCATCCGTCGTTTGCAACGGTTCAGTGGATTCCTCCGGGAGGGAAAGTGTTTCGATCGCCGCCTCGACGCAAAGTTTTGCGTTGACCATGGGGCAGTCCGGGATCTCTATGCCGGGAGAATCTTCCTCGGGCAGATAAAAATAGTTTACGCAGGTATAGATCGTGTTTTGCGGGTCGCAGAGAATCTTTTTCACTTGACTGCCCGTGAGCGACGGGTTGACCGACCATGTCAGCGCCGCAATCGCCGTCACTACAGGCGCCGCCATGGAGGTGCCTGACTTGAAACTGTAGCCGCCGTTTTCGCTCAGGTCTGTGCTGAACACCCGGCTGCCCGGCGCAAAGATGGAAACGGTATCGCCGTAGTTGGAGAACGAGGACATATAAAAATTGTTTTCCTCGCGGAAATAGGTGGAACTGCCGACAACAAGGATCCTGTCCAGAATTTCCTGTTTGGAAATGCCCGTCAGTCCCGTGAAAATATTCCTTTTGCTGATACTGCAAAATGTGCCGTTATATTTTGCGTCGCAGGGTTCTCCGCTGTGCATACCGTTGCCCGCAGACTGAACGGCGATAAAATCGTACCCCTTGTGCAGCAGCGAAGCCATCATGTAGGAAAAGATCACACCCTCCCAAAACATCGCCCGTTTCCAGAAAAAATCCTTCTTCTTTTCATAGCCGCCGGAGCTGCCCAGAGAAAGATTGATGACTTTGGCGCCTGCCTTGACAAGGGCGATGAAGCCGGTGAAGATGCGCATATCCGTAGACCACAGCTGACCGGATTCCGGGTTCCAGTCCACAGCAAGGATGTCCGCATTTTGACAGATACCGGCAATGCCCTTTTGATTGCCGCCGATGGCGGAGATGATTCCGGCGACGTGGGTTCCATGGGAGGAGGGAATGTTGGTGCGTTCATATTTTTTTCCCGGGAAAGATATCTTGCCCTGTAAATCTTCGTGCTGTGTTTCAAAGCCGCTGTCCAGAATGCCGATGCGGATGTGCTGAAAATATTTGCTGTATTCCCATGCCGCAGGGGTTTGCGTGGCGGTCAGCCACCAGTTGCCGCTCTCCGATAGAATACTGGGTTCGTCCCACTGGGGCGCCGTTGTTTCGCCGGTCACGGGGTCAGTCCACGGGTCATCGTAGACGAAATCCTCCGTGCGCCGCAGAGCGATGTGACAGCTGGCAAAGGCGACGTTTTTTTCACGCCGCAAGCTTGTGCAAAGCAGCTGCAATTTTGCAAAGCTTCTTGCTTCGATGCGCAGCTGGTACTGATTGATCACATCTGCACAGCCGATAACCGCCGCGCCGAAACGGTCAAACAGATTCTGTTTCTGTGCAACGCTCGTGCCGTCCTCAAAAGAGACGAGGATCTCATTGCGGACGTAGCCGATGCCGTCTGTCAGACAGACGATGTCCCGTTCATCCGTCTGGGCAAAAAAGAGCGTGTCCTCAAAGCTGTAAATGTCCGCACCGTTTTGTACAGCGTCCTGTTTCCATTGCAGATTCGCTTCGGTCTGCCTTGTGTTTTCGGCGGTCGTGACGAGGGTTTTTACGGCGGATGGCTCGAGCACCACGGCGCACAGCGCAAAAACAAGCGCCAGTGCCACGACGGTTCGCAGGACATTTTTCATGCGGCATGATCCTTTCCTTTTGAAATCCTCTGCAAAACGAGGGATGCACAAATTCCCGTGAATGTGCCGCTCAGAATGGCGGCCAGCAGGAGATAGGGGAGGTACCAAAAAACCGACGCCGTCTGCATCAGCAGAGCCGCCGCCGCAAGCTGACCGATGTTGTGTGCCACGGCGCCGAATACGCTGACAGGCCAGAGCGGTTTTTGCAAAAAATGCATGGCGATACACATCGCGGCGTAACAGAGTATGCCGCCGCTCAGGCTGTAGAGAAATGCGGAAAAACTGCCCGCAAAAACGGAGCCGAGTAAAATGCGTGTAAACAAAATCATCGCCGCATTCTTTTTGCCGCAGTAGGCGAGGGAAAACAGCGTCACCACATTGGCAAGCCCTATTTTGATGCCGGGGATGGTGGTCAGGGGCGGAATCTGCATCTCCACAAGGAACAACAGAAGCGCTGTCGCCGTCAAAAGCGCATTCACGGTCAGTCGTTTTGTACCCTTCATCTCATCCCACCTTTGCGTCCGGCGCATCCTTTTCCCGCACCATTTCGATAATGACCCGATTCGGCAGACAGACGATGCGTCCCTGCGTTGTCAGTGCGCCCTGATGCACGCACAGTTTGTCGGGGCAGTCCGCCGCCTGCATTCGGATGCGTCCGGGTTCCACAAGAATGGTGTTGCCGTCCAGAGAAATCGTGTAGCTTTGGGTGACGGTATCCAAAGAGATGCGCTGGATTTCCTCGCCGTCCTTGTAAATAACAGCGGTATGCCCGCCCGGCAGAATGTGCGTGAGCGCAATCACGCCGACGCACAGCAGGGCAAGCAGAGAAAACAGGATCGCCCAGAATTTATGGGAGGATTTTTGCAGCTGCATAGGTTTCATTGGTCTGTTCAAAAAGGGCGGAAAGCCCCTCGGTCATCCATATTTCTTTTTCTTCGGTAATCAAAAGCGCTTCAAAGGGAATGTCTGACGTTTTGTAAAGTGCCGCCGTCTGTTCTGCACCGAGGACAAACAGGGCGGTGGATAACCCGTCTGCCGCCGTCCCGTCGTCGCAGAGAACCGTGACGGACAGCAGTCCGCTGTCTGCGGGACAGCCCGTTTTCGGGTCGAGGATGTGGTGATACGTTTTGCCGTCCCGGGTGAAATTGCGCTGATAACTGCCGGAGGTGACCACCGCACATTCCCCAACATGCAGGTTTCCCACCGTATCCTGCGGCGAGAGCGGATCGGTTACGGCGACTGTCCAGTCGGAGCCGTCCGGTTTTTGTCCAAGCGTCTGCACATTGCCGCCGAGGGAAAAAATTGCCGAGTGAACACCGCAGTCTCGGAGCGTTTCCACCGCTTTTGCGGCAGCGTATCCCTTTGCCAAACTGCCGAGATCAAGCTTTGTCCCCTCTGTGCAGGTGTAGACGTCTGCGTCCAAATCCCACTGACCTTTGCTGTCCAAAAGCCGTTGTATTTCAACGGGTTCCGGGACTTTGAACGCCTTGGTGTAGAAGCCCCATGCATCCGTTAAATTGTACAGCGAAACGTCCAGTGCGCCGTCTGTAAGGCGGCTGATGTGTTTTGCCATATTCAGTGGGTACTGAATGAAAGTCGGAACTGTGTCGCCGCTGTGCAGCTGAGAGAGTGCACTGTCACTTTGGTGCGCATTCAGCGCATCGGCAAGGGTTTCCACCGTGGCTCTTGCCTGCGTTAAACCCTCCTCGGCACAGTCACCGTAGGCGGTCATCTGCATGACGGTGTCCATGGCGAAAAACTGTATCGTCTGTTTTTTTTCACCGCCGCATCCGCACAGAAGCAGGCATAGAACGCACAGCATTGCCGCCAAGGGCGGCAGTTTATTCTTCCAGTCCATGCAGTGCATTGGCGATCCGTTCCAGATCCTCTTTGCTGTTAAAGGCGATCTCGATGGTACCCGTTTCATTTTTGCCGTTTTGGATGCGGATTTTGCGGCACAGCGCCTCGGTCAGCGTCAGTTCCACCTGATCGTAATAGGATGCACGGCGGGCAGGCACTTCTTTCTCTTTTTTCGGTTTTGCCGCCTTTTTTGCAAGCTTTTCCGTTTCCCGCACGGACAGACCCTTTTCTATAATCAGTCGGGCGGTTTCCAGCATCTGCTCTTCTGCGGGGAAGGACAGCAGGGCACGGGCGTGACCGGCGGAAAGCTCTCCTCCACGCACCAGCTCCAAAATCGCCTCGGGAAGCTTCAAAAGCCGCAGGGCGTTGGCGACTGCGGGACGGGATTTGCCCACCTTTTCGGCGGCCTCCTCCTGGGTCAGCCCGAAGTCATCCATCAGCTTGCGGAAGCCAAACGCCTCTTCCAGCGGATTCAGATCCTCCCGCTGTAGATTTTCGATCAGCGCCAGCGCCGCCGCCTCTTCATCCGTCATTTCCCGTACCACAACAGGTACTTCCGTTAAGCCTGCCAGACGGGAGGCGCGCCAACGCCGTTCCCCGGCGATCAGCTGATAGCCGCCGCCGTTGAGGGGACGGACGAGCAGGGGCTGTAAAACGCCGTATTTCGCAATGCTGTCCGCCAGTTCTCCCAGCGCTTCATCGTCAAAATCCTTGCGGGGCTGTTCCCGGTTTGGCTCGATGTCCATGATCTTCAGTCTTACTGCGCTGGTACTGCTAATTTCTTCTACAGAATTATCCATGAATAACGTGTCCAGACCTTTGCCCAGACCACCTTTTTTTGCTGCCATTTACTGTACCTTCTTTCCGTTTGCGGTCAAAAATTCTGCCGCAAGTTCGTTGTAGGCTGTTGTGCCCTTGGATGTGCGGTCGTAGTACAGCACGGGCTGACCGAAACTGGGTGCCTCGGACAGACGTACTGTGCGGGGAATCGCCGTGGCATATACCTTTTTGGGGAAGAATTTTTTGACTTCCTCCACAACCTGTTGTGTCAGATTCAGTCTGCCGTCATACATGGTGAGGAGAACGCCCTCAATGTCCAGCATGGTGTTGTACAGCCGCTTGACCTGACGGACGGTGGACATCAGCTGGGAAAGTCCCTCCAGTGCATAAAATTCACACTGAATAGGCACCAAAAACGTGTCCGCCGCACACAGAGCGTTCAGCGTGATCAGACCCAGAGACGGGGGACAATCCATAAAAATAAAGTCATAGATGTCCTTTGCCGGGGCAAGAATGGTTTTCAGCTTCGATTCCCGGTGGGGTATGTCGATCAGTTCCAGCTCTGCACCCGCCAAATTCATGCTCGACGGCATGATCCAGACGTTCTCGTACTCGCTCTTTAAGATGACTTCCGAAGCCGGTATACCGCCTATAATGCAGTCATAGGCGGATTTTTGCAGTGTGCGCTTGTTGATGCCAAAGCCGCTGGTGGCGTTGCCTTGGGGGTCGATGTCCACCAAAAGTACCTTATATCCCGCTGCGCCGATGGCTGCTGCTAAATTGACGGCGGAGGTCGTCTTGCCAACGCCGCCCTTTTGATTTACGATTGCGATAATTTTACCCATATATGGTTCACTCCTAACCAAGCCATTATAGCATACTGTCCTGCGGAATGCAACGCTCAATCTATGTTTCACGTGAAACAGCAAAGGAGCAGACCGAAAGGCCTGCTCCTTTGCTGGATGTGGGGTGTGAAAGAGAAAGATATGGTTGGGATGGAGTGGGTTGGGTTAGGAAACCTCTGCGTGTTCCACGCCTGGTTTCTTTGCGCGGATGACATAGCCGCCGGACTTCGGGATGCGCACGACATACTCGATGTATTCCTCCGTCTCGCTCTTGACCGAGTCTGCCTCGATCCCGGCACGGCGCATGGTGTCCACCGCATGGTTGAGGGTATTGACAAACAGTCGGACGTCCTTGAACAGCTTCAAAGGGGCTTTTCGGGGTTTGATGCCGTTTTGCAGCATTTGATCGATCAGCTTATCCGTTTCCGCCACATTTAGCCGACGTTCCACGATGATGGAAAGGGCACGGCGCATTTGCGCCTGATTGTCCAGTTTCAGCAGGGCGCGTGCATGGCGTTCGGTCAGACCCGCTTTGGTGATTTCCAGCCGCACATCTTCGGGCAGTTTCAGAAGCCGAAGCTTGTTGGAGATGGTGGAGGGCGCTTTGCCCAGCTTTGCCGCCAGTTCCTCCTGCGACACGGAATACAGGCGCATGATGTGGATCAACGCCTCCGATTCCTCAAAAAAGCCGAGATTCTGCCGCTGGACGTTTTCCAAAAGGGCGAGTACCGCGGATTTTTCGTCCGAGATGTGCATGACGACACACGGGATGCGTGCAATACCGACGATGCGTGCGGCACGCAGACGCCGTTCTCCGGCGATCAGCTCGTACTGTCCGTTTGGCAAACTGCGCACGATCAGCGGTTGGATGATGCCGTTTTGCCGAATGCTTTCCGCAAGTCCTTCCAACTCGTCGCAGTCAAACCGTTTTCTCGGCTGGTTGCGGTTGGGCTGGATGTCCTCGTGGGGGATCAGTAAGATTTGACCACCGCTTTTCTGCTTCGACAACATGGCTCTGACCTCTTTCTGTGGCTGTCTGCTGTTTGTCCGTTCCGACAAGACAAGCATAGCACGGTACAAGCAGAAATGCAAGAAAAACCGTTCGCCCCGATTCGACGGGATGAACGGTTTTCATGCGTTATTTCAGGGGTTGCTTGGCAATCTTTGCCGAAGGTCTTGGGTACTTTGGCGGAGTTTGCGACAGCTTTTTGATAAAAATCAGGGTTCTTTCGCCGGCGTCACGCAGGGAAAAGGTGTGGATTTTCTCGATTCTGCCGCCCAGAAGATGAATTGCGTTGGCGGCTTCGGCAATCTCTTCCTCGGTTTTCTGCGATTTCATGGCGATAAATGTGCCGCCCACCTTGACAAAGGGCAGACAGTATTCGCTCAGTTCCCGCAGATTGGCAACGGCTCTGGCGGTGGCAAGATCAAATTTCTCCCTGTATTCCGATCTTTGACCGGCTTCCTCCGCACGGCTGTGGAGAATGTGCGCATACAGTCCCATGGATTGCAGGGTTTCCTCCACAAAATGCAGTTTTTTCTGTGTGCCGTCCAAAAGGGTCATTTGCAGGTCAGGTCGGGCAATCAGCAGGGAGGAGCCGGGAAACCCTGCGCCGGTGCCCACGTCGATACAGCGGGCGTTCCGTCTCGGTCTGTACACCGACAGCACAGACAGACTGTCCAAAAAATGTTTGGTGACGATGCCCTCAGGGTCGGTAATGGCAGTGAGATTCAGATGCTTATTGGTTTCTGCCAAAGCTTCGGCGTAGCGGTCAAAGCAATTTAGTGCTGCTTCATCCAGCATCAGACCAAAGCTTTCTGCGCCCTTGCGTAAATCTTCCTTGTCGATCATAGCTTGTTTTTCTCCATATAAATCAGCAAAACAGTAATATCCGCTGGACTGACGCCGGAAATGCGGGAAGCCTGTCCCACATTTTCGGGTCGAACCTTGCTCAGTTTTTCGATGGCTTCCAGCCGCAGTCCCGTAATATCCTTGTATTCGATATCTTGCGGCAGCTTCCGACACTCCAAGCGGCGCATTTCCGCCACCTGTGCCTGCTGGCGGCGGATGTAGCCCTCGTACTTGATGTCGATCTCCACCTGTTCCAGCACCTCTGCGGGCAGATCGGGTCTGGTCGGGTCAAATGGCGTTAGTGCGGCATAGCCCAGCTGGGGACGGCGCAGTAGGTCGGCAAGGCGGGCACCTGTGGTCAGGGGAGATGTTCCACGTGAAACAAGTACATCATTCAGCGCTTCGCTGGGCGGGAGAACGACCGATTGGACACGTTCCGTTTCCGCTTCGATCCATTTTAGCTTTTGCAGGAATTTTTGGTACCGTTCCTCGGAGATCAGCCCGACTTCGTAGCCCATTTGGGTCAGCCGGCGGTCGGCGTTGTCCTGCCGCAGAATCAGGCGGTACTCCGAACGTGAGGTCATCATGCGGTAGGGGTCGGAACAGCCCTTGGTCACAAGATCGTCAATAAGCGTGCCGATATAGGAGCTTGCACGGTCGAGGACGAAGGGTTTCTTACCCAATATCTTGTTGGCTGCATTGATACCGGCTACAAGACCTTGTGCTGCGGCCTCCTCATAGCCGCTGGAGCCGTTGAATTGCCCGGCACCGAACAGCCCCGGAAAATCGTGAAATTCCAAGGTAGGGCGCAGTGTCAGCGCATCTACGCAGTCGTATTCGATGGCGTAGGCGGTGCGCATGACCTGACAGTGCTCCAGCCCGGGGATGCTGTGGAGGAATTTCAACTGTACATCCTCCGGCAAGGAGGAGGAAAGCCCCTGCAAATACAGCTCCTCCGTGTTTTCACCGCAAGGCTCGATAAAGACCTGATGGCGTTCCTTGTCGGCAAAACGGACGATTTTGTCCTCGATGCTGGGGCAATAGCGGGGACCTACGCCGTCAATTTTGCCGCTGTACAGGGGAGAGCGGTGCAGGTTGTCCAAAATGATCCTTTTTGTCTCGGCACTTGTATAAGTGATGTAGCAAGGTATCTTGTTCTCTATATATTCGTGGTTATCAAAGGAAAAGGGGACAATGGTTTCATCCCCGTTCTGAATTTCCAATTCAGAAAAATCGACGCTTCTGCGCAAAACACGGGAAGGGGTTCCCGTCTTGAAACGGCGGGTTTGGACGCCGAGCGCCTTCAGGGACTGTGCCAAACGCTTGGCGGGGAACATCCCGTCCGGGCCACTCTCGTAGGTGACGTCCCCGATGTACACCCTGCCGCCGAGGAAAGTCCCCGTGGCGAGGATGACGCACTGCGCCGTGTACACCGCCTCCAAGGCGGTGCGCAGCTCCCAAATGCCGTCCTTTTGGCGGATATCCACGATCTCCGCCTGCCGCAGTTCCAGATTTTCCTGCATTTCCAGCACGTGCTTCATGTCGCCGCTGTAGGCACGGCGGTCGATTTGGGTGCGCAGGGAGTGGACAGCGGGACCTTTGCCCAGATTGAGCATACGGCTTTGCAGGGTGTTGCGGTCTGCCGCCTTGCCCATTTCGCCGCCGAGGGCGTCAATCTCACGCACAAGGTGTCCTTTGGACGTGCCGCCGATGGAGGGATTGCACGCCATGTTGCCCACCCAGTCGAGATTGATGGTGAAAACAGCGGTCGAACAGCCCAGCCGTGCCGAAGCCAGCGCCGCCTCGATCCCGGCGTGACCGGCGCCGATGACCGCCACATCATAGTGTTTTGCAAAATATTCCATAGTGAAAGCCTCTTGGACAATAAAAATACAAAATCAATTTGCGCAAGATTTACTGTTCTTTTTTCTGCATTTCATAAAAATCAAAACAGCAACGAACGAGGTCAGTTCGCCGATGACGACTCTGGCGATTTGCAGTTCGTCCACGCCTGTTTCGCTGACCACGTGCAAAAGGTTGGTGGCAACGCAGTTGTTGAAAAAATGATCCGCCACGCCGATCCACACGGCGCCGGAATACTCAAACAGCCAGCCCCATTTGATGCCCATCAGGGCGGACAAAAGGACATAGCCGATGCTCATCACGGCGAACATTCCGACCGTCATTTCACCGTCCAAAAGACTGCGGAATGGGGTGACAAGGTGCCAAAGTCCGAAGAGCAGTGCGGCAAAAAAGAGGGAAACTTTTCTTGCATACTGCTCCCCAAGATAGGTGATAAAAAATCCACGGAACAGACCTTCTTCCATCCACACATTGATGATGTTGAAGAAGATGCACAAAAGCACAAACAGGATGCCGGTTTGCTTGACCACATTTCCCGTCAGAGAAAAGCCGGTCACAAAAAATTCCAAATGTGCCGCATTGCCCTGCAATTTCAGAATAATGAACTCGGCAAGGAAACCGACGGTATAAAACACGGCGCAAAGTGCAAAACCTTTCAGGCAGTCCCGAAGAAATTTTTCTCGGACAAAGCCGATATCGCGCCACTTTTTTCCGAGGAAATGCAAGACAAAGAAAAGCAGAAGAATGCCGAAAACTTTGTTGATAAAACACTCGGCAAAAACAGTTTCATCCGTGCGGATAAAAAGAACTTCCACCGTATGGACAAGCAGGCAGATGCAGAAGAGGATCGAGCTGTTCAAAAGGCGATTTTTGAATAGTTTCATTTTACATCTCTCCAAAAAAATTTATAAAACTGTGCAAAATTTTGCGTGTGTTTTCAAACAAAACAAGCAGAAAAATGGTGGGAAAAGTTATGCACCGTTTTGCTTTTCTGCTGTGGAAAATGTGCGAAAAAATGCGTGCATTTTTTGTACGGGATCGTGCCGACAGTGCACCGAAAAACAGACGGGACAGACGCTCCCGTGACAGATCATTTTCGCTGCGCTACGATAGAAATACAAAAAAATTCGGGAGGAATTTTGTATGTGGAAAAAACAAGAAGAAAAGGCGCCGATTGCGGAATTTTTAGGCTGGGTTTTGTTTCTGTCTCTGGCGGTCGAAGGACTGCTGTTTTTGTTGGAGCCGTGGTCGATACGGTACGCACAAAGCGGACAGCTGACGGCGGGCTATATCCTGTATGCCGTTCTCGGCATCTGCGCATCCACGCCATCGCCGTTTCTTGCGCTGTGGATCACGCTACGCAGAGCAGAGCGCATCTCTTTCATGGACTATTGCAAACGAATTGTTGCCACGCCCAAGCCGATGCAAGCTGTGGGGATCGTGGGATTTTTTTGTGCCCTTGCCTTTGGATTCGCTCTGCTGTGCGGCACACCGAACGGTGCGCCGTGGTACAAAATGCCGCTGGGATTTCTCGTGATGATCCTCTGTGTCGGAATCGGGGAGGAGCCGGGATGGAGAGGCTTTTTACAGCCGGAATTGGAAAAGCGTTTTCCCTTTCCAATCGCGGTTTCCTTCACGGCTGTAATTTGGTTTGTGTGGCACCTACCGGTGTGGGTGATGCCCTCGTCCAATCATTACGGCGACAGTCTGCCGGGCTTTGCCATCACGATTTTCGTTTGGGCATTCGTGGCGGCGGCCATTTACAAGGCGACAAAAAGTACGCTGGCGTGCGCGGTCTATCATGCATTCATCAATTCGATCGGCGCCGTGTACGACTGGAACAGCCTGTTTGATGCATACCCCAAGACGGGCAGCATGATCGTGTACCATATCCTTGCAGTGAGCGCCGCCGTGGCGGTGTGGATGCTTGCGGACAAAAGGGAAAAAGCGGCGCAGTAGAGGAGCTATTCCACGGACTTTTTTGTCAGGACACAGTACCCCTCCTGTACGGCGGCCATGGTCGCCGCAAAGCACAGCACCGCCAGACTTTTTTTCGGGTCGATAACGGAAAGGGTTAGGGGAAAAACGAACAACAATAAGCCGGTGATTTTGTTCAGAACCGTATGCACGGCGGCGAATTTTCTTTGCTTCAGAAATGCGAAGCCGGCAGTGAAAATTTTGATTGCGGCAATGCTGGCGATCCAGATCCACAGCCATATCGGAATGTGCAGCAAAGCAAACAGCTTTGCAAGACACGATACAAAAAACAGAAAGTCTGCGGCGGTGTCCAGCTTTGCGCCGAAAGCACCGGCGGTACCGAGCTTTCTGGCGACCGTGCCGTCGATCATGTCCGTGAATCCTGCCGTCAGATACAAAACATAAAATGCCGGGGACAGCGGCGGGAAAAACAGCAGTGCCGCACTGCACAAAATGCGGCAGAATGTCAGGATGTTTGCAACGTATTTACGCATCATCGAAAAATGGAAAAAGCGGCGCACGGTTTCGTGCGCCACCACAGAAAGTTTTGGATCAGTCGTTTTCGGGGAAGAATGCGGCGTGGACAGCGCTGACGGCACGGTCGGCATCCTTGATGTCGATGAGGACGGAGATCTTGATCTCGCTGGTGGAGATCATCTGGATGTTGATGTCTACGCCGTACAGCGCCTCGAACATGGTTGCGGCGGTGCCGGGATGGGACTCCATGCCGGCGCCCACGACGGAGATCTTCGCCACGTTGGTATCGACGCTGACGGAAGAATTTTTCAGCAGATCGTAGTTGTTGAGCAGCTCCACCGTTTCGTCGGTGTTGTCCTTGCTGACGGTGAAGGTGATGTCCTTGGTGCCGTCTCTGCCGATGGACTGCAGGATGATGTCCACAACGATGTTCTTTGCCGCCAGCTTGCTGAACAGTTTATAGGCAACGCCGGGGACATCGGGCACGCCGATGACGGACACACGGCAGACATTGGTGTCCTTGGTAACGCCTCTGACAAACATTTTTTCCATATTAGTAACCTCCTTGACGATCGTGCCGGGCGCACGGGTGAGACTGGAGAGCACTTCCAGCTCCACATTATATTTCTTCGCAATTTCGACGGAACGGTTGTTGAGCACCTGCGCGCCGAGGGTGGCAAGCTCGAGCATTTCGTCGTAAGTAATTTCCTTGAGCTTCTTGGCGTTGGGAATTTTGCGCGGGTCGGCGGTATAGACGCCCTCCACGTCGGTGAAGATCTGACAGCGGTCGGCGTGCATGGACGCGGCGATGGCAACGGCACTGCTGTCGGAGCCGCCGCGGCCGAGGGTGGTGATGTCGTCATACTTGCAAAGACCCTGGAATCCGGCGACAACGACGATCTTTTTATTGCCGATCTCGTTTTTCAGCCGCTCGGTGTGGATCTTCTTGATGCGGGCACTGCCGTAGGTGGAGTTGGTCGTAAAACCGGCCTGCCAGCCCAGCAGAGAGACCACGGGATAGCCCAGCTTTTCGATCGCCATGGCCAGCAGTGCGATGGAGATCTGTTCGCCGGAGCACAGCAGCATATCCATTTCGCGGCGGGAAGGATTGGGGTTGATCTCCTTCGCCTTTTCGATCAGGTCATCGGTGGTGTCGCCCTGTGCGGAAACGACGACGATGACGTTGTTGCCCTGTTTGTAGGTGTCGGTTACGATGCGCGCGACGTTCATCACGCGTTCGGCGTTGGCAACAGAGGAACCGCCGAATTTTTGTACAATAAGAGCCATTTGGGTACCTCCAAAGTAATCAGCACTCTGCGACGCGCAGTACGGAAAGGGGCTTCACAGAATGCAGGGTGTCTAATTTGGTGCGCAGGGCACGCTCGGTGTCCACGGGCGTGACAAAGGCGATCTCCGTTTCGGGAGCGTCCTTGCGGGTCAGCACGGTAACTGCGCCGAAGGTCTTGCGCACGGCGGCAAGCGCCTCCTGCGGGGCTTGCGCCTCGGCACGGATATACAGTGCGGTGTTCTGGTCGAGATAGTCCACGACGATGTTTTCCTCGCAGGACTTCCAGCCGTAGGCCTTTTTGGTGCCGTCCTGCTGACAGCAGTCGATGATGTCCGCCACAATGGCGCTGGCGGTGGGCAGTTTGCCTGCACCTCTGCCGTAGAATACCACGTCACCCACGGCGTTGCCGCGCACCAGCAGGGCATTGAAAACGTCATGGACGTTGGCCAGCTGGCTGGAGCCGGGGACAAAGGCGGGGCTGACGATGGCGGAAAGGCGGTTCTCGTCCACCTTTTTGGCCTGCGCGATGAGCTTGATGACGCCGCCCCAATTCTTGGCGTATTCCACATCGGCAAGGTCAATGTTGCTGATGCCTTCGGTGTGTACGCTGTCGGGGTAGACGTGGGTGCCGTAAACCAGCGACGCCAAAATGCAGATCTTGCGGCAGGCATCGTGTCCCTCCACGTCTGCGGTGGGGTCCTTTTCGGCGTAGCCGTTCTCCTGCGCCATGCGCAGAACGGTGTCGAAGTCCAGCCCCTCGTCGATCATCTTGGTCAGGATAAAGTTGGTCGTGCCGTTGAGGATGCCGTACATTTCGTCGATCTCGTTGGCCGCCAGACACTGGGACAGCGGGCGGATGATGGGAATGCCGCCGCCGACGCTGGCTTCAAACAGAAAGCTGACGTTCTTTTCCCCGGCAATCTGCAGCAGCACATCGCCCTTGGCGGCGACCAGCTCCTTGTTTGAGGAGACAACGCTCTTGCCGGCTTGCAGACAGGCGCTGACAAACTCAAATGCCGGGTGCAGACCGCCCATGGTCTCTACCACGATGCCGACGCTCTCGTCGTGCAGGATGGTGTCGAAATCTTTGATGATCAGTGATTCGTTTTCATCACCGGGAAAATCACGGATGTCAAGAATATATTTTAATTCCAGCGCGGATTGCATACTCTTTTTGAGGATGCTCTCGTGATTCTTCTTCAGAACTTCGGCGACGCCGGAGCCGACAACGCCGTATCCCATGATGGCTACGTTCATGAAGTCACTCCCCCAATCGTAAAATATTACACACCATTATATCATACTGATTTTGTAAAGAAAAGGGGAAAAACAAAAAAATTTTAAGATTTTATGAATATTAGAAAAATAAATTGCATTTTTATATTTCTTGGTATAGAATAGAGAACAGAAAATGAATAAAATAAAGGATCGGTGAGTGCATTGGACACGGTGGAAAAAAGACGGCGAAACATCATCAACATAGTATATGTGGGCATGATCCTGGGGTTGATCTATCTTTTTTTCAAGTTTGCATTTAATTTACTTGCGCCGTTTATTATTGCGTTTTTTATTGCGGCGATCATCCAAAAGCCTGTGAATTTCATTTCGAGAAAAACACCGCTGAAAAAAGGACTGGTATCCGTCGTTCTTGTTTTGCTGATCGTGGGTACCCTTGCCACGCTCCTGATCCTGACCGGCGCCAGAATGGCGGAGGAGATCCGTGGTCTGGTGGCGTGGGTCGGCGCAAAGATGGACAGCCTGCCGCAGCTGCTGGAAACCATCCGTGTTAAGCTCATTCATTTGGTCGGCTACCTGCCGCAAAGCCTTGCGGAAACTGCCCGGGAGACCATCGACCAGTTCTTTAAAAATACGGTCGGCACGGCGGACGCGGCTGTTGCCGAGTCGGGAATCGCCACCTCCAAGATGTTCGGCGGACTTTTATCCAAGCTGGACGTTTCCATGCTCTCCAAGCCTGTCAACGGCGTTTGGAACACCGCCAAGCAGATCCCGTCCATTGCGATCGGCGTGGTGATCTCCATCATCGCCACCTGCTTCATGACCGCCGGCTATGACGGCATCGTCAACTTCATCAAGCGCCAGATTGCGCCGGAGCGCCGAAAGGCGCTTTCTGCCGCAAAGGGCATTTTCTTCTCGTCCATTCTCAAGATGATGAAATCCTATTTGATTATCATCTGCATTACCTTTGCGGAGATGTTCGTCGGTCTGACCGTGTTCAAGCTGATCGGCATCTATCAAAGCGAGTATCTCGCCTCCGTGTCCATCGCTGTTGCCATCATCGACATTTTCCCCGTCCTCGGCACAGGTACCGTTCTGGTGCCGTGGGCGATCATCTCCTTCATCACCGGCAACATCGGCATGGGCATCGGACTGCTGATTCTGTATGCGGTGATCTCCGTTATCCGCCAGATCATCGAGCCGAAGCTGGTCGCCGCCAACCTCGGTCTGCCGCCCATCGTCACCATCATGTGTATGTACATCGGCCTGCAGCTGTTCGGCGTGCTGGGTATGTTCGTCATGCCGCTGATGATTACCATGGTCAAGCTGATGAATGACCGCGGACTTCTGCACGTTTGGAAGACTGCGGAAACCGCCGAGCTCGAACCCGTGGCGCAGGAGCCGGCGGAAGAATAAAAAAGGCAAAAAAAGTTTGAAAAAAAGCTTGACGAAACAAAAAAAATATGATATAGTATTCAAGCATTCCGAACGGATTGTACATTGCTGGTGTAGCTCAGTTGGTAGAGCAGCTGATTTGTAATCAGCAGGTCGGGGGTTCGAGTCCGTCCACCAGCTCCATCCCTCGATACCAAAATACTATATACGGAAGAGTTCCCGAGCGGCCAAAGGGAGCAGACTGTAAATCTGCCGTCACTGACTTCGGTGGTTCGAATCCACCCTCTTCCACCAGAAAAAGACGATTGCGAAAGCAATCGTCTTTTTCAATGAAATTCGTTCCCTACGGAACGAGTGAAATATCTCCGATATGAAATATTTGCTTCGCAAATGTGAAATATGCCTGCGGCATATGAAGGAACGAATTTTATTTCACATTTTGTCGAAAGGCAAAATATTTCATAATCCGTGAGGATTATTTCATATCGCATCAGCGATATTTCACTTAAGGCAACAAAAAGAACAGCCGCAAAACCTTTCGCCGAAAATGTTGTAAACCGCCGCTGTTTGTACTATACTATACGGGAGAAAATCAGAAACGGAGGGACTGCGATGTGTACGGCAGCCACATACAAGACAAAGGATTTTTACTTCGGCAGGACGCTGGACTATGAATTTTCTTACGGCGATGAGGTCGTAGTCATGCCGCGCAATTTCCCGCTGCGGTTCCGCTCGGCGGGGAGCATGGACAGCCATTATGCCATCCTCGGCATGGCGTATGTCGCCGGGAACGACCCGCTGTTCTACGACGGGATCAACGAAAAGGGTCTGGGCATTGCGGGACTGAATTTTGTGGGCAACGCCTGCTACCGAAAGCGTGCAGAAAACTGCGACAACGTGGCGCAGTTCGAGTTTATTACGTGGATCCTCGGACAATGTGCATCCGTCCGGGAAGCACGGGAACTGCTGTCCCGCATGAACATTCTGGACGAGCCATACAGCGAACAGCTGCCCGTTGCCCAGCTGCACTGGATCATAGCGGACAGGGACGAAGCCATCACGGTGGAGTGTGTGCGGGACGGGCTGAAAGTGTACGACAATCCCGTCGGTGTGTTGACCAACAATCCGCCCTTCGAGCAGCAGATGTTCGCGCTGAACAACTACAGAAATCTTTCCCCGAAACAGCCGGAAAACTGCTGGAGCATTCCGCTGAACGCCTACAGCCGGGGCATGGGCGCATTGGGACTGCCGGGGGATCTGTCCTCCCAGTCCCGCTTTGTGCGTGTGGCGTATACGAAGATGCATTCCCTATCCGATGATTCGGAAGCGCAGAGCGTCAGCCAGTTTTTCCACATCCTCGGCGCCGTCGATCAACAGCGCGGCTGCTGTGAAGTGGCGGAAGGGAAATATGAGATCACGATCTACACCTCCTGCTGTAATGCGGACAAGGGCATCTATTACTACACCACCTACGACAACCACCAGATCACAGCGGTGGATATGCACCGTGAAAATTTGGACGGCGAAACGCTGGTACGGTACCCCCTGCTGCAAGGGGAACAGATCTGTTTCCAAAACTAAGGGGCTGTCGCATTTTGCGAAGACCAAAAAGAAAAGAAATACAGAGGCTTTTCTCGGATAAACTGTTTCGGTTTTGTTGACAAACTTTTCCGTTTCCCCTATAATGCCTTTATCTCACCCGGACGGAGGATGCGTATCATGGAAAAACGCAGCATCAAACAGACCCTGCTCACCGCCGCAAAAATCGCAGTGCCGGTGGGTCTGTTTGCCGTCATCCTCCTGAATTACGACACCCTTGCTCATCTGGACGTGCGTGCGCTGATTGATTCGGCGTCCTCGGTTTGGACGGCATCGGCAGTGGTGCTGGCGGTGTATGCCGTCAAGGGGCTGGTCTTTGTCATCCCTGCTTCGCTGGTGTATATCTCCGTGGGCATGGCGTTTTCCACGCCGCTCGCCGTACTGCTGAACAGCTTGGGCATCGCCGTGGAAGTGACAGTGTCCTACTTTCTCGGACGCTTCCTCGGCGGGGAAAAGGTGGACAAAATGCTGCGGGACAAAAAGGGCTACGCACAGCTTGAGAAGCTGCGCCACAAGGGACGCTTCGCCTTCGTTTTTCTCCTGCGTTTTTCGTCCTTTCCCATTGATTTCGGCAGTCTCTTTTTCGGGGCGTCCGGGTTTTCGTTTCCGTCCTATTTTTTGATGTCCCTTTTGGGCATCCTGCCCCGGGTCATCGTGCTGACCGTTTTGGGCTACGGCATCTACGAGCTGATCCCCATGAAATATATCATCACCGCCGTGCTGTGCGCACTGCCCGTTGCGGCGGTCGTGCTGGTGATCCTCGCCGTGCGCAAAAAGAAAAAGGGCTGAAAAGTCCGCATACAATCCGCATACAAATAGAAGCGACCGTTTTTCCGTACCTTGGTACCGAAAGGCGGTCGATGTTTTTAATGAATAATTTCGGTGGCATTGCAAGCAAAGCATTGTAATCGAGATACGACCATTCTGCATAAACCTTATAACGCCTCGTGCAAAATTTTGCACGGCAGCTTTTCAAATCTCTGTCAAAGGTTTGTGACAAACGCTTTCCCTCATCCGTCACGGCTACGCCAGTTCGTTTCGCCAAGAAATGCCTTGACGGGCGTGGCGCAAAAAGTAGGATAAAATCCTACCCGAAGAAAAGATAGAGCATTCTTGCGGTAGGAAAAACGGCTTAAATTTGCACACACAAAAAACGTTAGCCGGCTAACGTTTTTATAGTGTGTGCATTATTTCGATCATCACGGAAAATTGTGGGATTTGTGCTTCGCACCGGGGAAACCCCGGCGAGGGTTCCCCACGCCAAAATAGTCCACCGGACTTTTTTGGCTCCCCTCCTGCGCTTTTGGTGTTGTTAAGGCAATACCGCACAATCGGGGTGTGCGGATTGCGAAGCAAGATTTTTCGTCAGGTTGTACAGAAGCCGATTTGCTAACGCAAGTCAAGGGATTTTTGTGTAAGCTGACGGGAATAGATTCAAGCAAGGCGTGCGCCACGATTTGTGCGGTATTGCCTTAGGGATTTCGCCGACTGCGGTCGGCGACCAAAGGCGCCGCCTTTGGAATCCGCAAGCCTTTAAAAAGGCTTGAGCGAAACTTTTAAGGCAACACAAAAATCCGTGATGTACCCTTAAATCTGTCCTGTTCGCAAAAATCCCGACGCGCACCTTCTCGATGGGCGTCGGGATTTGCCTTATGTTCCGGAATTTTAGTCAAGAATTTCGCCGTAGGTGTTGGGCGCCATGAGGGCGGCGTTGGCTTCGTCGGTGTCGATGTGCATGGCCAGCGCATACTTCGGGCTGACGCGCACCACCACATCGCCGAACACGAGGGATCTTTCGGGGGATTCTACCTTGACGGAGACGATCTGCTTGTCCTTGACGCCGTACTTTTCGGCATCCTCGGGGGTCATATGTACGTGCCGCTTCGCAACGATCACGCCGCAGTCGATCTCCACTTCACCGGCGGGGCCGACCAGCTTGCAGGGCGCGGTACCGGCGATGTCGCCGCTTTCACGCACGAATGCCTGCACGCCGATGGTGCGCGCATCGGAAGCGGAAAGCTCGACCTGTGTTTCGGGACGGACGGGACCGAGAATGGAAACGGCGGGAAAGCTCTTCTTCGGGCCGATGACCTGTACTCTTTCTTCGCAGGCAAACTGGCCGGGCTGGGAGAGATCCTTTTTGGGAGTCAGCTGATAGCCTTTGCCGAACAGCGTTTCCAAAACTTCCTGCGTCACGTGCAGATGTCTGGCGGATGTTTCGATCAATACGGGTTTGTTCATGGGTAAAACTTCCTTTCCAATATGTGAAAAATTTTATACGACTTTCAGTGGAACACGCTTGCCGTCCACCCGCTTGGCAATGCGCTCAAAGGCACGCTTCGCGGGAGATTTTTTGGGAAGCGTCTCGCCTTTCGGAAAACGGAACGTGATCTCCGGGTCCTCCGGGACGATGCCGATCAGCTGGATGCCGCTGCGGTCGATGGCTTCGTCGATGTTGAGCAGAAAGCTGTGTTCCACCGCCGACTTTTGGAAACGGTTGAGTACCAGCCGCTGTTCAGTGACGCCGAAACGGCTCAGCGCTTCCCCGGTCTTTCCGGCACTGCGCAGGCACAGTGCATCGGAGGTAGCGACGACCAGCGCCGCATCTGCCATGGACGCCGCCAGCTGCAGCTCCTGCGCCACGCCGGCGGAGGCGTCGATGAAAATATAGTCGAAATCCGCTTCCAGCTGTGCAATCATTTCTTTCAGCCGCGCAGGACTGAACGTCTCCTCCATGTGAAGCGGTGCGGGTAAAAGGGAGAAGCCGTCCGTTTGCAGGATAGCTTTCTGCGGCTCGCAGCTGCCCCGTGCGACGTCGCCCCAGTCAAAGACGAGGCTGTCCCCCACCCGCAGCAGCAGATCGAGGCTGCGCAGACCGATGTCGCAGTCCATGGCGAGCACCCGCTTGCCCATGTCCCGAAAGGCACGGCAAAGCCCGACGGTCAGGGAAGATTTTCCCACGCCGCCCTTGCCGGAAGCGATCAAAATTTTATTGGCCACGAGAAGCCCTCCTTTGGCAAAGGGTTCAGCCGATCAGCTGATTCTCCGACTGGGCGCTGTCCACGGCGCTGCCGGAGGAGAAATAATAGTTGTAAATATCCACGGCGATGGGGAGCAGAGAGGTGGAGGTGGAGACACCCTCCCCCACGATACACAGGGCGATCTCCGGGTCGTCGTAGGGTGCGAACGAGACGAAAAAGGCGTTGTTGATCTTGATGGTGCGCTTGTTGGAGCCTGTCCAGTAGGCCTGGGACGTGCCGGTTTTGCCGGCGACCTCCACGGGGAGATCACGGAAATACTTCGCACCGTAGCCGATGCGGCAGAAGCGGTACATACCCCGCTTGATGATGTCCAGATTTTCCGAACGGAAGCCCGCCTTGCCGAGCACTTCGGGCGTCTTTTCAAGAATGGTTTCCGAGTAGTCGTAGCTCTTGATGGACTTGACAAAGTGCAGGCTGTAGCGTGTGCCGCCGTTGGCAAGGATGGCACAGTAATTCGCCAGCTGGATGGGGGTAAACAGGTTGCCCTGCCCGATGGCGGTCTGGATGTTGTAGCCGGCATACCAAGGCTGGTTGAGGGAGGCTCGGTACTCGGGGCTGTCCATGACGCCGATGGCTTCGCTGAGTTCAATGCCGGTCTTTTGGGCAAGACCGAGCATGGTACGGTACTCGTTCATCTTGGCGTAACCGAGATTTTTGCCGCAGTCGTAGAAAAAGCTGTTGCACGACTCAGACAGGGCGGTGTAGATGTTCTGGTAGGCAGTGGTGTGCGCCTGTTCGCACTTGAAGTTTTGCTCCAAATATTTATAGGTGCCGTTGCAGAAGATCTGGGTCTCGTCGTCGATGATGCCTTCCTCCAAGGCGGCAAGACCGACGGACATTTTGATGGTGGAACCAGGCTCATATGTACTCAAAAGCGCACGGTTGTACAGCGGGTTGCCGTCCTTGTCCGCCGCTAATTGTTCGTAGTCCTCGTTGTAGGTTTCGTTGTTGTAGGTGGGATAGGTGGCGCACGCCAGTACTTCGCCGGTGTTTACCTTCAGCACCACGGCGGCGCCTGCGGAGGGAATGGGCTTGGAGATGGAGTTGAGCGTGTCCCGCAGGGAATCCTGCACCACCTTTTGCAAGGGGGAGTCGATGGTGGTGATGACGGTGTTGCCCTGCTTGGGCGGCTCGATGACCGTGGAGGACTTGGTGCCGTCCGCATTGGTGGAGACAAGGCGTTTGCCGTCTGTGCCGCGCAGTTCGCTTTCCAGTGCACTTTCCAGACCGCTCTTGCCGATCACATCGTTCATGCCGTAGCCCTTTTCTTTCAGCTCGGCGTATTCCTCTGCGT
Source organism: Acutalibacteraceae bacterium (assembly GCA_051881715.1). Taxonomy (GTDB): domain Bacteria; phylum Bacillota; class Clostridia; order Oscillospirales; family Acutalibacteraceae; genus UBA1425. Next base: position 11,571 of record JBJEQK010000108.1, on the reverse strand, counting down.
TGATGGCGCCGACCACGCCCAGAACGTGGGGTGCGATCTCGCCGTCAGCATACTCCCGGTAGGAGACGATCTCCACCGTGACGCCCTTGTAGTAGGCGCTGTTTTCCTTGATCTTCGCCACCAGCTTTGTGGACACGTCTTCGGCGAAGGTGTAGGGGTAGCTGGCGGAAAAGGACAGGCGCTTCATGTTGTATCGCACAGCGGCAATTTTACGTGCATCCGCTTCGCTATACTCCTCCAAATGGAACATAGAGATCAGCGCATCCATGCAGTTTTGCGCAGTGGCATAGTCGTTGAGGTTCAAAAGGTCTCTGCCCTTCATGACGGAGATGTCGTAGTCCCTGTCCGCCTCAAAGGCAAAGGCACCGTTGGACAGCATATAGATGGGCAGGTCGTCCACCCACTCCTCCTTGTTGACCTCGAACAGGCGGATCAGGCTGTAGATCAGGGCATTGCGCTCGCTGTCGGAGGTGGGGAAGTTGGTGCTCTCGAAGATGACGGAGTTGCCCTGACGGTTGGTGACGAGAGGATTGCCGTTGCGGTCGAGGATCTCGCCCCGGGTGGCGTGGACGGCGGAGGTGCGGGAGGAGATGGACCCGGCAGAGGAATACTGATCCGCGTCGATGATCTGAATTTTGATCAGCGAGCAGACAAAAACAACGATAATGATGCCGAATACCACGGCCAAAGCAATTACACGGTTTCTTGCAGTGATACGGTCCAAAATCTTCCCTCCTTTGCAAGGCAATTATGCGGCACGAGGCTATCTGTCCGCAAACTTTTTTTCGATCAGGTGGATCACGTAGTACAACAGCGGCAGGAAAAGCACGGTGTACACGGCGGACGGAATATAAAACGTCAGCAGCTTGTACGCACCGTCGAGACGGCCGCTGAAAACAAAATCCTTGAGAAAATAGAACAGTAGAAAAACAGTCGTTGCACTGCCGCCCAAAAGCAGCGCCGTGAGGATGTTGTTGCGCATGAGGTGGGTGATCAGACATCCGCAGACAAACGCAAGAATGGTGAGCAGAATGGTGTTGAGATTGGTGCCGGTGCGGGCGACGCTGTCCCAGAGCAGTCCGGCAAAGACGCCGAAAAACATCCCGGGCAGCTCCCGCTCGTACATGGCGATACAGATGACCGCCGGGATCAGCGGCATGGCACGAAAGCCTAAGGGAGACGGCAAGAGACCCTCCGTGTTTTGCAGCAGAGCGGTCAAAAGCACGATCCCCGCAAGACACAGACGGCGTATGTAGACATTTTTGTTGTCGAACTCCTGATGCGTCAGCATAAGTCTCCTGTTAGTTGGTAAAGTTGGTGATGATAAACACGTCGATGAGGTTGTCGAAATCGACGTAGGGTTTCACGATGGCGTAGGACGAGATATTTTCGGTGGCGTCGGTGATCTCGGTGATCTCGCCGATGAGCAGATCCTTGGGGAAAATGCCGCCCGTACCGCTGGTGCAGACGATGCCGCCCGTGGACATGGCGGTGGTGCGTGTGGCGCCCGCCAGACGGATCAGCCCGTTGTCCGCAAGGGAAGCGGTGGTCTCGGTGTAGCCTGCCTCCCGGGTGCGGATCTCATACGCACTGACGAAAACGGACGGGTTCAGCAATGTGCTGACCGTACACTGGGTGGGGCTGACGGAGGTCACCACGCCGACAAGATATTTTTCGTAGATGACGGGGTCGTTGACGTGCACATCGTGCAGAGTGCCCCGATTGAGGATCATGGTGCCGTATAGGTCAGTGGGGTCGGAGGAAATGTTGGAGGCGGGCTGGAACTGGTACTCGGGATGCTCCTGCTTGATCTCCAGGAATTTTTCGTACAGCTCCACCTTTTGCTCGAGCTGTTCGTACTCCACGACCTTTTCCCGGCTTTCCGCCAGCTGTTTCTGCAGTTCCTCCACCTGACCCTCGTAGTATTTGGCGCTGCGGAAATACAGCCGCAGATTGCCAAGTCCCGAAGCTGCTTTGGCAGCCGCACGGTTGATGGGGGTAAAGACAAAGTTTACGGCGGAGGTAAAGGGAGATTCGTTCTCCACCGTCAGCGCCGCCAAAATGGAGCCGCAGGTCAGCACCGCCAGTACGGCAAGGAACGCCTTGAAGGTGTAGCTTTTGAAAAATTTTTTCATAGTCCGTTACCTTTTCCCGCCGAATTTTTGCAGGGATGTGCTTTCCAGACAAATGCCCGTGCCGTCCACCACGCAGTCCAGCGGCTTTTCCGCCACCACAACGGGGATGTGCGTTTCCTCGGCGATCAGTCTGTCCAGCCCGCGCAGCATAGCGCCGCCGCCGGTGAGCATGATGCCGTGGTCGATGATGTCGGAGGCCAGCTCCGGCGGTGTTTTTTCCAGCGTCATCTTCACCGCATCCAAAATGGAGTTGACAGCGTCCGCCAGCGCTTCGCGCACCTCCTCGGAGGTGATCTCCACGTGCTTGGGCAGACCGTCCATCAGGTTGCGCCCCTTGACGTGCATGGCGCCCTCGCCGTCGTAGGGCGCGGCGGAGCCGATCTTGATCTTGATCTCCTCGGCGGTGCGGTCGCCGATGAGCAGATTGTATTTCTTTTTGATGTAGGAAACGATCGCCTCGTCAAAGCTGTTGCCCGCCACCCTTGCGGAGCGGGAGGTGACGATGTCGCCCAGAGAGATCACAGCGACCTCTGCGGTGCCGCCGCCGATATCCACCACCATGCTGCCCGTCGCTTCGCCCACAGGCAGACCTGCGCCGATGGCGGCGGCCATGGGCTCCTCGATGAGGCTGACGAACTTAGCGCCGGCGCTCTTGGCGGCGTCATACACGGCGCGCCGCTCCACCTCCGTGACGCCCGAGGGGATGCAGATCATCACACGGGCGCGGCTGAAGGGCGAACTGCTGACCGCACGGTGGATAAACGCCTTGAGCATTTCGGCGGTGATCTCGAAGTCGGCAATGACGCCGTCCTTGAGCGGACGCACGGCGGTGATGGAGCCGGGGGTACGACCGATCATCTCCTTGGCCTCTGCGCCGACGGCGACCACCTTGGGCGGATTGCTGCGCTGATCCACCGCCACAACGGACGGCTCACGGATCACGATGCCCTTGCCCTTGACAAACACCAGTGTGTTCGCAGTGCCGAGGTCGATGCCGATATCCTGTGAAAATAACATGGAGAGTCCTCCTTGGTTGAAGTTGAGTTAAGCGATCATTTAAAATGTACGGCGGACAGCACGCTGTCGAAATCCACGGCGTCCCGGCTGTCTTTTTGGACGGTGCAGGTGATCTCGGTGACCATGTCCCTGTCCGTCTTGAACACGTAGACCGTGCGCACGATGTCGCCGATCTCGTAGGTGCCGCAGACGGCATTGAACCCGTCCACGGTGGTTTCGGTCTCGTTGTATACAAAGTCCGCATCCAGAGCGGCACGGTCGTTGTCCATCTGCTCCAGCTTATCCTCCAGAGAGGCGCCGAGGTCGGGGTAGAAGGAGATCTGCGCGCCGGTTTCCGTGTGCCGCAGGATAATTCGCCCGGTGCCGACATTTTCCCAGCCCTCGGGTACGGTCACGGAAAAGTACTGCTGTTCCAGCACGTTGCCGTTTTCCACCACGTCGGGGAAGGTGACCGACTGGGTCTGGTACTCCCCGGACTGTCCCTCGGCCAGAGTGCCGTTCTCCGTGGGGGCGGCAATGGGCTTTTTGCTGTCGCTGTCGGTGACGACCTCCACCAGATTGCCGAACTTGTCGCAGACGGTCACGCCGTTTGCGTCGGTCATGAGGATATGCTCCATGCCCTTGCTGTCCACGATGACCTTGCCGTAGCGGGAGGATCGTGTGCAGGCAGTGAGGGCGGTCAGACAGGCTAAAAAGCAGAGGAATGCGATGCACGTTTTTTTGTTCATTAGTATATCCAATCCTTTCGGAAAACTATGTACGCACAGGAAAAATCAAAGCAAATTATTTGCCTACACTGTCGTGTATGCGCTTGGGCGGCGTTACCGGCAGTTTGGCTCCCCTCACAGGGCTTCAGCTGTCAAGCTGAGCGCAAATTATTTGCGCACTTTTTTCGGCGTTTCGCCCATTTCTACCAGCATGAATGCACCTGTCCACAGGAAGGTACACAGGAAAGCGCCGAACATCAAAAACCCGGCGGAGGAAATTTGCAGTGTGCGCAGCTGAATGAGGGCGCTGAAAATGGATTCGAGGATGCCCTCCTCCATCAGACCCAGCTTGCCGATGTCGATGGTGCCGTCCAGATACGGCACGGCGAACTGCTTGAAGGAGACGAACAGCCCCACCACCGACAGACAGCCGGCGGCGGACACCAGCAGTGTGGGCAGCTTCTTTTTGCAGAAGATCGCCACACAGGCGCCTGCGATGCCCAAAAGCACAGCCAGCGCCAAGAAGCTGCCGGCGGTGATCAGCTCCGGCATGGTGGCACGCACTTCCTCGGTCATCTTATCGCCAAAGCCGTTGAAGGTGGTGCCGCGCTTGAAAAACAGGGCGTAGATGTCATACAGGCTCACATCCTCGCCGATAAAGGTTTGGGAAAAAGAGATGTCGCCGACGATCTGGATCATCGGGGAAAAGATCGCAAGGGGGAGCACACAAACGCAGAGGATGGCACTGACGGCCTTGTAAACGATTTTGTACGCCATAGTTTTCACCTTATTTCCAGGAAGAATTGAGGGCAACGGTGCGGTTCATGATGATTTTTTCAGGGGTGCTGTCCTTGTCGGCGCAGAAGTACCCTTGGCGCATGAACTGGAACGCATCGCCGGGTTTTACGTCACGCAGACTGCCCTCCAGCAGGCAGTCCTCCAGCACCACAAGGGAATCGGGATTGAAGTGGGCTTCGTAGTCGTCGCCGGGATTCTCCACGTTGAACAGGCGGTCGTACAGACGCACCTGCGCCTTCACGCAGTCGGCGGCGCTGACCCAGTGCAGAGTACCCTTGACCTTGCGTCCGTCGGGGGAATTGCCGCCCTTGCTTTCCGGGTCATAGGTGCAGTGCAGGCAGGTAACGTTGCCGGCGTCGTCGGTCTCGTAGCTGTTGCAGCGCACGAAGTAGGCGCTCTTGAGCCGCACTTCATTGCCGGGGAACAGACGGAAATATTTCTTGACCGGCTCTGCCATGAAGTCCTCCTGCTCCACGAAGATTTCCCGGGAAAAAGTGACCTTGCGGGTACCCATTTCCGGGTGATCGGGATGCAGTTCGACCTCCAGCGCCTCGGTCTGTCCCTCGGGGTAGTTGTCGATGACCACACGCAGAGGATGCAGGACCGCCATGGCACGGGGCGCCGTATCGCCCAGCGCATCCCGGGCACACGCCTCCAAAAGACCGTAGTCCACCACGCTGTTGGCTTTCGCCACGCCGACACGCTCGATGAAGTCCCGCACCGCCTTGGCAGGATAGCCGCGGCGGCGGATGCCGCTCAGGGTGACCATGCGGGGGTCGTCCCAGCCGCTGACGATGCCCCGCTCCACCATTTCGAGACACTTTCTCTTGCTGGTGACGCAGTAGTTCAGGTTCAGGCGGGCAAACTCGATCTGGCGGGGCGGCTCCTCGAAGCCGATCTGCTCAATAAACCAGTTGTACAGGGGACGGTGATTTTCAAATTCCAGAGAGCAAAGAGAATAGGTAACACCCTCCCGGGCGTCGGACAGGGGGTGCGCAAAGTCGTACATGGGGTACACGCACCACTTGTCGCCGGTCTGGTGGTGATGGACGTGGGCGATGCGGTAGATGACCGGGTCACGCATATTGATGTTGGGCGAAGCCATGTCGATCTTGGCACGCAGAACCTTGGCGCCGTCGGGGAATTCGCCCTCAGTCATGCGGCGGAACAGGTCGAGGTTTTCCTCCACGGAACGGTCCCGGTAGGGGCTGTTTTTGCCGGGCTCTGTGAGGGTGCCGCGGTAGGCGCGGATCTCCTCTTGGCTCAAATCGCATACATACGCCTTGCCCATGCGAATCAGCTTCAGGGCGCATTCATAGATAAAGTCAAAGTAGCTGGAGGCATACAGGCACTTGTTCCACTTGAAGCCCAGCCACTCGATGTCCTCCTGAATGGCGTCCACATATTCCACGTCCTCCTTGGACGGGTTGGTGTCGTCCAGTCGCAGGTTGCATACACCGCCGTATTTTTCGGCGGTCATGAAGTCGATGCAGATCGCTTTGGCGTGACCGATGTGCAGATAGCCGTTGGGTTCCGGGGGGAAACGGGTCTGCACACGGGTGTTGACACCGTTCTCCAAGTCCTCGTTGATAAAGTCATATATAAAATTGGAAGGGGTTTTGATTTCGTCCATGGTTCGTCGTCCTTTCTCTTGCGTTATGCGCCGTAAATTTGCATTGCCCGGTCGATGCGTTCGGCAATCTTTTCCTTGCCGAGAACTTGCATCACAGCGTGCAGGTCGGGAGTGTTGCGCCGTCCCGTGACGGCGAGACGGATCACCGTGGACACGTCGCCCACATGACCCTTGAATGCATCGGGATTCTTTTTGTATTCCTTGACGTTGGGCGTGTAGCCGAGGGGCTCGCAAAGATCCTTGATCTTTTGGAACCATGTGTCCTTGTCGTCCGCAATGTCGAACACGGCGGCATACGCCTTGAGGATAGCGGCGGCATCGGCGGGAGAAATATTTTCGGGCAAGGTGTAGTCGGGCGTAAACAGCTCGTCATACAGGTAGCTGACCGAATCCTTGACCTCCGACCAGACGGCGATATCCTTGCGGGGCTTCGCCGTGCCCCGGTCGATGGAGAGAACCGCCTGCAAGTAGTCGGGGTCGGCGGCGATCAGCGCATAAAATTCAGGGTCGTATTCCTTCGCCCAGGCGAGGGTATAGTCCCGGACGGTCGCACCGTCCATGCGGGAGATGACATTTTTGCTCACGTCGTGCAGTTTCACGAGGTCAAACAGCGCACCGCTCTGGCTCATCTTTTTAAAGGAGAACGGGAACGCGGACAACGCCTCTGTGGGATTGGCACGGCGCCAGTCCTCGAAGTTGGAGTTGATGAGGGTCAGCAGATATTCCAGCACCGCCTCTTTCGGGAAGCCCTCCTCGACAAAGTAGCTGACCGCCGCTTCCGGGTCCTTGCGCTTGGACAGCTTGCGCTTGCCGCCGTTGTCCTCCTTCATCACGGGGGCAACGTGGGCATACTTGACGGGTTTGAAGCCGCAGGCACGGAACAGGGCGATGTGCAGCGGCACGGAAGCGATCCATTCATCGCCTCGAATGACGTGGGTCACCCGCATGAAGTGGTCGTCGCAGGCGTGGGCGAAATGGTAGGTGGGGATGCCGTCAGTCTTGAGCAGGACGGCGTCGGTAATATTTTCGGGCATTTCGATTTTGCCCCGGATCTGGTCGTCGAAGCTGAACTTGCGCTCGGCACTGCCCATGGAACGCAGGCGCAGAACGTACGGCTCACCGGCACGGATGCGCTGTTCCTGCTCCTCGTAGGACAGGTCACGGCACTTTGCCCACTCGCCGAAGTAGCCTTTGATCAGCGTGCCTGCCTGTTCCTGCTGTTCACGCAGGGCGGACAGTTCGTCCTCGGTGCAAAAGCACGGATAGGCAAGACCCTCCTGCACCAGCTTTTTGGCGACGACATGGTAGATGGAAGCACGGCGGCTTTGGACATAGGGACCGTAGTCGCCGCACTCGCTGTCAAAGCCCGTCACGCCCTCGTCAAAGTCGATGCCGAAGGCACGGAAACCCTCGATGATGCCGGACACGCCGTCTTCGACCTCCCGCTTTTTGTCCGTGTCCTCGATGCGCAAAAAGCAAACGCCGCCGCTCGACTTCGCCGCCAGCACGCTGACGAACGCCGAGAACAGACCGCCGATATGCAAAAATCCCGTGGGACTGGGCGCGAAACGGGTCACCTTCGCACCCTCGGGCAGAGAACGGGGCGGGAAACGCTGCTCCAGATCCTCTACCGTTTCCCGAACATCGGGGAATAAAAGTTCTGCTAATTTCTGATTGTTTTCCACTTTTTCACAACTCCAGTATGTCTGACGATACGAATCCTATTGTAAAGGATACCACACTGTATTATGACAGAATTCGGTGCTGTATTCAAGAGCAAAATACAAAAAACAGAAATTTTTTTACAAATTTGTATAAACCGTATCCCGACAGTCCAAAATTTTTCCACCGAAAAAAGGAGGAGAAGCCATGTTTTCCATTGTAACCGATACGGGTGCGAATCTGACGGCAGAGGAGGTGCGGCAGTGGGACGTGACCGTACTGCCCATGCAGACGGACGGGGACTCCACGGCGCAGGTCAACCCGTTCCTGTGCGAAGCGACACTTCGGGAACTGGCACAAAAAGGGGATGTGCTGTGCGTGTGCCTGTCGGGGGCGCTGTCCGGGTCGTGCCGGGCGGTACAGATGGCGGCGTCCCGCATCGAAACGCCCCACACCGTTCGGGTGCTCGACAGCCAAAGCGCCGCCTGCGGACAGGGGATGCTGGTGCATCTGGCGGTGCTGGCACGGGAAAGGGGTGCGGATCTGGAGAAGGCGGCACAGCTGGTGCAGGACAAAGCGCCGCAGGTGTGCCACCTGTTCTTGGCGGGGGAGGAACAAAACACCGCGCGCAGCGGACGGTTCGGGGAGGCGGTAGAGCCTTCAACGGTGCTGATGCTGGACAGCGCCGGAAAAATTCTGCCGTGCCGAAGATCTGCGGACAGAAAAACCGCCCTGCGATACATCGCACAGATGTACCGCAGGACGGTGCTGCCGATTGGGAAAGGCGTCTGTATCGCCCACGCCGACTGCCCGCAGGAGGCGGCGTATCTGGCGGGACAGATCGGGGAAAATGTGCGCATCACCCGCCTGAACGAGGTGTTCACCTGCCACACGGGCAAGGGCGCCGTGGCGCTGTTTTATCCGGGCACCCTGCGCACCCACCCGCCGGTTTAGACGATCCGCCGGTTATGGGCGAAAAACGGGGTTTAAAGTCAGAAGAACAGAGGTGGAGAGTGGCCGATTTAACATATCGCGGATGTATCTCTTGAAGAGTCCCAAGAATATTCCCTGAATGCCGCCGACGGAGCGGACGGGTACTGCTTCGCTTTCGCAGATCACGTTGCCGTCGGCATCCACTGCCTTGACCGTGATGTTTGCGGTACGGGTGCGGCTCCATTTGGCTTCGACCTTGCAGGTTGTGCCATTCTCGGAGGGAATCAATGTGACAGCATTCTTTTTGTCTGCCTGCCAAACCAGACGGGCACCATCGGGCAGATCTTCCGCCCATACCTTGAGCGTGAGGGGGTAAAAGGGATAAGTCTCCGTCTCGCCGGAGGGATTCTCGATGCGGAGTTCGGGTTCTGCTTCGGGATAGCTGCCGTCACACACACGGAATTCGATGTCGTTTTGGTCGGCGTATTCCTTGGCATAGCAGTCCGCCGTGTCGGAGCAGGTGTAGGCATCGGCTGTGAACAGAAGCGGGAAGCCGTGCTGTATAACAGGTGCGCCGGCACAAAGCAGAATTGCACACAGGAAACAGGACAAAACAGTGCGAACGATTCGTTTCATAATTCATTCTCCTCTCTCTATTTGTTAAAAGCGTTCCATGGCAAAACCGCCTTTCGGTACAGCAGACACGGAAAGACGGTTTGTTTTTGCGCATTTATCCGCCGGTTATGGGCGAAAAACGGGATTTAGAATCAGAGCGGTAAATTGGGAGGAAATAGACCACGTTTACTCAATTCGATTGCCCAAAGGATGTAACCTATGACAGTACCGAAAATACCGCCGACAGAGCGGACAGGCATCGCTTCGCTTTCGCAGATCACGTTGCCGTCAGCATCCACCGCCTTGACGGTGATGTTTACCGTACGGCTCCATTTGGCTTCGACCTTGCAGGTCATGCCATCCTCGGAGGGGGTCAACGTGACAACATTCTTTTTGTCCGCCTGCCAAACCAGCCGGGCACCATCGGGCAGATTCTTCGCCTGTACTTGGAGCGTAATGGGATTCAAGGGGAAAATGAATGTTTTGCCGGAGGGATTCTCGATGCGGATTTCGGGGAGATGGCTGCCGTCACACACACGGAATTCGATGCCGTATCGGTCGGCATATTCCTTGGCATAGCAGTCCGCCGTGTCGGAGCAGATGTAGGCACCGCTTCCTAACAAAATATACTCCCCGATTTCAGAAACTCCGGCGGGAATATGAATACTGTTCAAGGAGGAACAGCCCGTGAATGCATTTTGTGCGATACATTTTGTCCCGGGTTTGACCTCACAGGTACCACCAAGGGTATACTCTGCCCGAACCAGATGGTTTCCGACATACAGCACACCGTCTGTCCAGTTGGATTTGTCAAGGTAGAGAGCCGTATTTGTAAATGTACCGGCGCCGATATCCGTCACACTGTCCGGGAGGATGACATTGGTCAGAGAGATGCATTTATAAAAAACATAATTTCCGATGCTTTTCAATCCATCCGGGAAAGTGATGTCCGTCAAAGAGGTGCATTTTTCAAAAGCATCATTTCCAATGCTTTTCAAGCCATTTGAAAACGTGACACTGCGCAGTTCAGTACAGCCGGAAAAGGCATTGTCAGAAATGACTTCCAAGCCCTGCGGGAACATAATTGTTTCAAGGGAAGCACAGGTGTAGAATGCTTTATTCTCGATTGTTTTTACGCCGTTCGGAACGGCATATGCGGTCGTCGCACTGCCGACAGGGAAGCGAAGGAGCGTAGTTTTGTTTTTGTCAAACAAAACACCGTTCTCGTCACTGGAATACGAAGGATTTTCTGGGTCAACCGTGATGTGCGTCAGGGAGGAACAGCCGTTGCCAAATGTCCCCTCTTCTAAGTCCTCGATGCTCGTCACGCTCTGCGGAATGAAAATGTTTTCCAGAGCGGTGCAGTCATCAAATGCACTGCCGCAGATATTCGTCACACCATCCGGGAGGGTAATATCCGTCAAGGCGGTGCACCTGCCAAATGCATACGCACCGATACCCTTTAAACTGCTTGGGAGTGTGATGCTTGTCAGAGCAATACAGTCGAAGAACGCATCGTCTGCGATACACTTTGTGCCCGCTTTGACTGCATAGGTGCCTGAAAGAGAACTTTGCGCCTTGATCAGATGATTTCCGATATACAGCACACCGTCCGTCCAGTTGGATGCATCGCTATAGATACCTGTGTCGATAAATACCTCGTTTCTGATACTCGTTACGCTGTCCGGGATGGTAACGCTTGTAAGATTATTGCAGCCTTTAAAGGATCCCCAACCGATGCGTGTAACACCCTCTGCGATCTGAACTGCTCGGATATCTTTGGCATAACTCCCCCAGGGACTACTTGATTGAACAAAGATGCTTGAAAAATAATCTTCCATTGGCCCCGTGCCGTTGATGGACAGGACGCCGGTCTCGGTGTCGAAAGACCAAGTCAAATTCTCATTGATCGCCCCGCCGACCTCCTCGGCAAAGGCGGCGATACCCATGCAGGAACAGATGGTCAAGATGCTTAAGAGACACGCTAAAATCTTTTTTACGGTTTTCATGTTATTCTCCTCCTCGTATAATAAAAGTAGTAGTTTTTAGAGTTCCTCTCCAAGAACTATGG
>JBJEQK010000107.1:0-11162 GCA_051881715.1 Acutalibacteraceae bacterium | reverse complement strand
AACAGCTTTTCATATACTCTTTTGCAATATCTTCGGGTATATCTCTCCAATAGCCACCCGGAGGAACTAGCTCAAAGATTTTCTTTTTGTAGTCTGAATACGGAGTTCCCTCACTTTTCGGACAATCAAGCAGAATATCACGAAGAACAGGCTTGTATTTGTGGGGCGCAGGGAAATCAAAGGCAATACGATCAGTTAAATCATTCCTGATCCCAATAGTTATCAAGCGTTCACGTTTTTGCGCCACACCATAGTCCCAAGCATTAAGAACTTTCTTCTGAATCGTATAACCCGTGCTCTCAAAAATATCCGTTATTGTCTTATATGTGCGACCTCGATCGTGCGTAAGAAGCCCTTTTACATTTTCAAACAGAAACATTTTTGGCTGTAACTGCTCCAAAAATTTTGCATAGTGATAAAACAACGTGCCACGAGCATCCTCAAGACCCAATCTTTTACCGGCATAGGAAAAACTTTGACACGGTGCACCTCCAGACAAAAGGTCTAGTTCTCCTTTCCCTAGGTCGAAGTATTCCTTTAAATCGAGACAAGAAATATTTGCTATATCATCATTGATAACACGCCAATTGGGTCGATTACATTTGAGTGTATCAGCAGCATCTTTATCAACCTCAATTAAACCGAGTGTTTCAAAACCAGCTGTCTCAATTCCGAGGGCAAGCCCTCCGGCACCTGCAAAAAGTTCGATTGTCGATAATTTTTTTGTTCCAACAGATCGTGTATCATCTGTAAATTCCATTATATCTCCGATATTACACTGTAAAGCAATACAAATTTTTTCTATGCTTTCAATGGAAACCGTCTCATTTTTACCCATTCGAGCCATCACGTTAAAGCTCACTCCAGCCGCTTCTTTTAATTCGGTTTTGTTCATATTGCGGTCGATAAGCAGTTTCCAAAGATTATTATAACAAACAGCCACAATGTAGCCTCCGTTTCGATAAATAGAAAAATACACAAATGGTTTATCTTATTATAGCATATAATCAGCAAAAAAGCAAGCAATTCTCACGATATCGTTAGATTATCTCATTGTGTAAAAATGGCAGCAGAGATTTCTCCCTGCCGCCGTAGTGCTTATACAGTATAAAGCTTTATTGTCTGCTTTTCAGCAGAACACGCCAACGCTCTACCATCTACAACTTTAGACAATTATGGAAGATCTTGGATCACTCCCATTCGATGGTTGCGCAGGGCTTGGGGGTGAGGTCATAGAGGACGCGGTTGACATTCTTGACCTCTGCGGTGATGCGGGCAGTGATATGCTCGAGCAGTTCAAAGGGAATGTTCTCCACGGTGGCGGTCATGGCGTCTACGGTATTGACGGCGCGGATGATCACAGGCCATGCAAAGGTACGCTTGCCATCCTCTATACCGACAGCCTTGAAGTCGGGAATCGCCGTGAAATACTGCCAGACCCTGCCTTCCAGTCCGTTCTTGGCAAATTCCTCGCGCAGAATGGCATCGGATTCGCGAAGCGCTTCCAGACGGTCACGGGTAATGGCGCCAAGGCAGCGAACACCGAGACCGGGGCCCGGGAACGGCTGACGGAATACCATGCCGTCCGGCAGACCGAGCGCCTTGCCGACTACGCGGACTTCGTCCTTATAGAGAAGCTTTACCGGCTCCACCAGTTCAAATTGCAGATCCTCCGGCAGACCGCCGACGTTATGGTGAGACTTGATGCCGTCATCGCTTTCCAAGATGTCGGGATAAATGGTGCCCTGGGCAAGGAATTCGATGCCCTCCTGCTTGCGGGCTTCCTCCTCGAACACACGGATAAACTCTGCACCGATGATCTTGCGTTTCTTCTCAGGATCCGCTACACCGGCAAGCTTGTCCAAAAAACGATCTACTGCGTCCACATAGACAAGGTTCGCATCCATCTGGTTTTGGAACACCTCAACGACCTGTTCCGGCTCTCCCTTGCGCAGTAAGCCATGATTGACGTGTACGCAGACCAGCTGTTTGCCGATGGCTTTAATCAGCAGTGCCGCACACACGGAAGAGTCCACACCGCCGGAAAGGGCAAGCAATACCTTTTTATCACTGACCTGTGCGCGAATCTCCTCCACCTGCTGTACAATGAATGCGTCTGCAAGTTCCGGCGTTGTAATGCGTGCCATGGTATCGGGGCGTTTGTTACTGTTCATGATTTATCCTCCTAATAACTGTTTTTATTTGCATCGGTATCAATATTTTTCTTTACAGATAATCTCTGTTAAAGCGCTGTTTAATGGAAAAACTGCCGTCTTGGTGAACCGTGAGAAGCGTTGCACCCTGCATCCAGTCCTTTTCCTCCCAGCCGCGCTTATCCGCCATGGTGTAGGTTTCATAGCCGCCGCACTGCACATACACGAGGTAAACCCCTTTGTACAGCGCACAGAAATCGTTGACATGATCGTGTCCGCAGAACACGGCCTGGGTACTGCCCAACTGCCGAATCAAATCGAACATACCGCTGTTGATATGCGACGAGCCAATGGATTCATACTGTCCGCCATACAAAATCTCCGCTTTGCCGGAGGGGACATAATCGCCGTTTTCGTCCAAATCAAAAACCTCGGCATATTCCGGCAGCGGAATATGGAAGAACATCATGGACTTAAAGTCGCCATAGGTATTGCGCAGGGCTTCCAATCGGGAGCGGTAGAACTGCATTTGGTTTTTCTTCAGATAGTCGTACCCTTTCACCTCCGCAGGGATCGCATCCTCGGTGCGGTATGGCTCGGTAATATCTCTGCCGGAATCCAAAAACACAAGGCTTTGGCGAATATGATCCGGCGCATCCAAAATATGCACAAAGAAATTGCCGTATCCAAACAAATCGGGCGGACCGAATTTCGTCAGACAATGCGGATACTGCGCCATGTTTTTCAGCAGAAAATACTTATGGTATTCCTTTTCCGCTCTTGCCTCATGATTGCCAAAAACAAACGCCCAGTATACGCCCAGCTCCTCCATCATCCGCGCAAAACGAACCGCGTCGATCTGCTGGTGGTTCGACAGGATAATATCGCCGGTAAAAACGACCAGATCGGGCTTTACGTCCATAATGTGGCGGGCAAGCATTTGGTAGGTTTTGTCGCGCAGGGCCACATCATCCTCGAAATGCAGATCCGTAGTCGCCAGAATCACAAAATCCTCTTTACTCATATTGCCGTTCTCGTCAAATTTTGCAATAAAGGTCTCCGAATCGTTCTGCTCCACGATGCGCACATTGGTTTCTGTTTTCCGATACTGAATGCGTCCCGGCGTATATCGGGGCGTCCATTTTCCCTTCGATACGGCACAAATCTTTTTTTCCGCAGATACGAGCAAACGGATCCCGTTTTCCCGAAGTGCTGTTTCAACCGGTCTCATTTTTCTGCCTCCAAACTGTTCTTTTCCCTTTTGCGGGATCAGCGGTAAACAACGCTATGCATATTGTAACATAAAAAACGCCAGACTTCAACAAATCCCGTTGAAAAATTGCAAAAGATATATTATACTATAGTAACCTATTTTTCAAAGGAGACAGTTCCATGCAGTATATAGAGTATGTAAATATCAAACAGGGCACTTTCTCGGAGCGGCGTTTTTCCAACGGCAACACGTTGCCGCTCGTTCAACTCCCGTTTGCTATGGCAGGATACGCCCCGCAAACTGAGGACGAAGGCGGTTGGTTTTTTCATCCCACCGCAAGATCGCTGGAGGGTGTACGCCTGACACATCAGCCCAGCCCGTGGATTTCGGACTACGGGACGTTTTTGTTCACGCCGCAAACGGGTATCGTTCGTAACACACCCGATAAGGCTTGGTCGGGGTACCGTCCCGAAGAGGCTGTACTGACGCCGTCCTACATGAAACTGCGTTTTCTGCGTGCGCGTACAGATTTTGAATTGACGCCGGGCGTGCGAGGCTTCAAAATGCGGCTGACCTATCCTGAAGAACGCATCCCCTACCTGTCCCTGTTTCCTGTATTCGGAAACTATACTTTTCAGCTGGACGCAGAAAACAACTGCGTTTCGGCGACCACGGACGGTGCAAGAGGCGATTTTCATGTGGGATTCAAAACCTACCTGTATGTACATTTCAGCGTCCCGATCGACAAGGAGAACACGGTCATCGGCGATGATTTTGCGCACATTGCATTTTGCGGGCACAACGTGGAAGCAGACGGTGCGACTTCCTACATCAGCTTTGAACAAGCGATGGAAAACTGCCGTCAAGACTGCGACGGACTATCCTTTGATGCAATGCGCACAAAGGGTGATTCGATTTGGGAAGAATACCTCTCCCGTGTCGAAATCGAAGCAAAAGACGACAAGCAAATGCGCACATTCTATTCCTGTATGTACCGCACGGGACTGTTTCCGCACAAAGCATACGAACTGCAAGACGGCAAAGCGGTGCATTACTGTCCCTTTGACGGGAGTGTACGAGACGGCGTTCGCTACACGGACAACGGTTTTTGGGACACCTACCGCACCGAATACCCCCTGCTCGCCATCATTGCCCGCAAGGAATATGCGGAGATTTTAGAGGGCTTTATCACCGACTACAAAGACGGCGGATGGCTACCCCGCTGGCCGTCCATCGGGGAACGGGGCTGTATGCCCAGCACACTTCTGGATGCTGTCATTGCGGATGCCGCTGTCAAAGGCATCATCGGCGGCGAACTGCTGGAAACGGCATTTGAGGGTATGCTTCACCACGCCAACCACGACGCACCGAACGACGACCTCGGCAGACAGGGCGCAACGGCATATGTGCGATGCGGCTATGTCCCCAAGGATATCGTCGAAAAGAGCAACGTCAACTTAACGCTGGACGCCGCCTATGGAGATTTCTGCATTGCGCAGGTTGCCCGTGTACTCGGCAAAGAGGACATCGCCCGGGAATATGACAAACGGGCGCAAAACTACAGAAATCTCTTTGACCCACAAACCGGTTTCATGAGAGGCAAAACCACCGACGGCGCCTTTGTCGAACCCTTCAACTGCTTCGACTGGGGCGGTGACTACACCGAGGGCAGTGCTTGGCAATCTTCTTTCGCCGTGCCGCACGATATAGACGGACTGGCCGCTCTGTACGGCGGAAAGGACAAGCTGATTAAAAAGCTGGACGAGCTTTTTGCAACATCGCCGCTCTACAACGTCGACGGCTACAACTACGAAATTCATGAAATGACGGAAATGGCCGCCGCTGATTTTGGACAGTGTGCCATCTCGAACCAGCCCAGCTTTCACCTGCCCTATATGTTTGCCGCATTGGGCTGTCCCGAGAAAACACAGTACTGGGTAAAAAAGCTTTGCGAGGAGGCGTTTTCCTTCACGGACGATGGATTCCCCGGAGACGAGGACAACGGCAGCATGGCCGCATGGTACATCCTGTCCACGCTGGGGATATACGACATCTGTCCGGGCAAAAACGAATATATCCGCATACCGAAACTTTGTAAAAAAGCAAAAATTCTTGGGCAGGAAATCTGATTTTCCTGTCGATAAACAGACACAAAAAGGCTCAGGAGACAAAAATATCTCCTGAGTCTTGGTTTATTCAGCCTCTTATTCAGTTTCGTATTTTTGGTTGACGGTCTCAAGAACCTGCCGTTTAAAATCGCCGTAGATCTTATACTTGCCGGAAAAGACAGCCAGTGAAATCAGGATCAGTGCCGGCGGCACAAGGAACATCAGCACCGAGATGGCGGATTTCGCCTGTGCGGAGGCCACTGCACCCTCCATGCCGCTGTAGCCCGTTGCACTGAAGGAGGCATACATGATAATGCTTTGGACAGTGTACGCCATCTTTTGCAGGAAGCCTTTCATAGAAAAAGTCAAGCTCTGGTTGCGTGTGCCGAGTTTGTACTCTCCGTAGTCCACAACGTCTGCAAGCATCACTGTCTGATTGACGAACATACTGCCGATGCCGACAGAGACGAGCAAATAGCAAAGACCCAGCGCCACAACATTGCCGCCGAAGCCGTAACCGACGATCGCCATCAGAATATATCCGACCGCCGCCATGCCCAAGGACAGCTTATAGGTCGAGCGGTTGTTCATAAATTTGGAGCAAACGGGAATGACGAGCAAGCCGAGAATACTGCCCACTGCACCCAAAAGGTTGAAGGTGGACTGCTTCGTCAAATCGCCTGCCACTTCCGTAAAATAGAACGCGCTGATGCCGGAGGTCATGTAGTAGCCTGCATTGGAGATCATGGCAAAAAGCATGAAAACCTGTAACTGATCGTTACCCTTGATGACTTGAAGCGCCGCCTTAAAGGAGAACTTTTCCCCTCCCGGTACCACCCGTCGCTCCTTGGTGGAAATAACGCTGACAAAGGCAAAGACCACAAGCAGCACAGACGCAATCATTGCCCAGCGACCAAAGCCGCGGCGCAGGGTACCGGCTGTCATGGAATTGAGACTGCTTCCCATGGAACCGCCCAGCAAGCCGACAACGACAGGGGTGAGGATGGTGATGATCCCCTGCCCGAGACCGGAAAAAGTACGTGCGATGGTCGAGATCAGGTTGCGATCCTTTTCCTCGCTGGAAAAAGACGGAATCATCGACCAGTACGGGATATCGGCCAGCGTGTTCGTCATGCCCCAAAGCACATAAAACACAGCGACATAAACATATATCCATACAGAATGGATAGAGGGTGTGTTGAAAAGCAGACACAGTACGATGGCATTCAGCACCGCACCGCGCAAAATCCAAGGGCGATATTTGCCCATTTTGTGGTGGGATGTGTCCACAATCGTACCCATCATCGGGTCGTTGATGCCGTCCCAAAGCCGTGCGATCGGGGCAAGAATCAGCATAAACAGCGGGCTGATTCCCAACGCCTTTTGCAAATACAGGGAAAGGTACGAGTAGAAAAGACCGTAGCTCAGATCCAGTCCGATTGCACCGACGCCGTATCCCATTTTTTCACGCAAGGAGATTTTGTTCATTGGCGTTCCTCTCTTTCCGCACAAATTGCTTTTTGAAAATTATAGCATTGGACACGCCGTTTGTCAATTCCGCAAAAAAAGATGCAGCCACTTTCGTAGCTGCATCGAAACTTTAGGAAAAACAACACGCCTTAGTATGCGTAACCCAGTTCAAAGGCTTTCAGATTCATCTCCAGGAATTTGGGCGGCACAGTTTCATGCAATGCCTGCACCCAAGTTTCTTTGGGGATATCTGTTTTGGAGGCCAGAACACCGATCAAAACCACATTGACGGCCTTTGCGGAACCGGCCTGTACGGCAAGCTGCAGGGCATCAATGGCGGTCACATCTGCACCCGCCGCCTGGAGGGCATCCAGAATGCCGTCCGGGTAAACCGCTGCGCCGGAGATGACCGTCATGGGGTCGATGGTCTGGGAGTTGACGATCAGCTTGCCGTCCGTTTTCAGGAACGGCAGCCACCGCGCAGCCTCCAACTGCTCAAAGGAAAGGAGAATGTCCGCCTCGCCTTTTTCAATAATGGGCGAAGCAACGCTCTCGCCGTACTTCACATAGGTCACCACGGAACCGCCGCGCTGGCTCATACCGTGCACCTCGGAAACCTTGACGTCGTATCCCTTGGACACCAATGCGGCGCCCAAAATGCGGCTGGCAAGCAGTGTGCCCTGTCCGCCGACACCAACGATCATAATACTCTTTGTAGCCATATTCACCCCTCCTTAGTCCTCGATGGCATCGAACTTACACAGCTGTTTGCAGACATTACAGCCTACGCACTGCGTAAAGTCGATGGTTGCCTTGCCGTCCTTCATGCTGATTGCGGGACAGCCGATCTTCATGCACATCTTGCAGGAGCGGCATTTGTCCGCATTGACCTTCAGCGGCGGGTTGTGCTTGACCTTCTTGAGAAGAGCACAGGGACGGCGGGAAATGACTACGGACGGTGCGTCGATCGCCAATTCTTCGCGGGTCACGCTTTCGCATTCCGCAAGGTTATAGGGATCGACCACACGGATATGTTCGATACCGACGGCTTCCGCCAGCTTTTCAAGGCTGACTGCCGCCGTGGGATCTCCCTTGATGGTAAGACCTGTGGTGGGGTTTTGCTGATGACCGGTCATGCCTGTGATGGAGTTGTCCAGAATGATGACCACGGAATTGCTCTGGTTGTAGGCAATATTGATAAGACCCGTAACGCCGGAATGGATAAAGGTGGAGTCACCGATCACGGCAACGCTCTTGCGGCTGTTGTCGGGATTTGCCTTGTTGCGTCCGTGCAAAGCAGAAACCGAGGCACCCATGCAGATCACGGTATCGGTCATCCCCAGCGGCTGCATGGCGCCGAGGGTATAGCAGCCGATATCGCCGCTAACCATGACGTTCAGCTTTTTCAGCGCGTAGAAAAGACCTCTGTGCGGACATCCTGCGCAAAGTACGGGCGGTCTGCCGGGCACTTCCACGTCTGCGTGCAGCACAGGCTTTTCCGTGCCGAGAATAACTTTTTCAATCAGGGACTGGGAGTATTCGCCCTGGAGAGTGAACGCCTCTTTGCCGATCACAGAAATGCCGTGCTTGCGGCAGTGGGTCTCGATGTAGTCGTCCAGCTCTTCGAGGACGTACACGGTGTCGCACTCTTTTGCAAAGTTCGCAATCAAATCCACGGGAAGCGGATAAACGCAGCCAAGCTTGAGGTAGGATGCCTTGTCCCCCAGTGCTTCCTTGGCATACTGATAGCAGATGCCTGCGGCGATGACGCCGATCTTTTTGCTGTTCCACTCCACCACATTGATGCCGTCAGTCACAGCCTCTTTTTCTGCCCATGCCGTCTGATCCAGCACACGCTGTTCAACCACGACGTGACGCTTTTTAGCGTTTGCGGGCATCATGACGTACTTGCCGATATTTTTTTCATACGGCAGGACGCCCTGATCCTCCCGCTCGCCGATCGTCGCCAGAGAGCGGGAATGGGCTACACGGGTCGTCAAACGAAGGATAACAGGCGTGTCAAAACGCTCGGAGAGCGCATACGCCTTTTTGGTGTATGCCAGACACTCCTCGGAATCGGAGGGCTCAAGCATCATCGTTTTGGAAGCCATGGCATAGTGGCGGGAATCCTGCTCGTTCTGGGAGGAATGCATCCCGGGGTCGTCGGCGACCACGATCACCATACCGGCATTGACGCCCGTATAGGACGCAGTAAACAAGGGATCCGCCGCAACATTCAGACCCACGTGCTTCATGCCGCAGAAGCTTCTGGCACCGGCAATTGCGGCGCCGCAGGCAGTCTCCATGGCGACCTTTTCGTTGGGCGCCCACTCGCTGTAGATTTCCTCATATGTAGCCGCAAACTCCGTAACCTCTGTACTGGGGGTACCCGGATAACTGGATGCTACACGGCAGCCGCCCTCGTACAAGCCACGGGCGACAGCTTCGTTGCCTAACAATAATTTTCTCAATGTCAACACCTCATTATGTTTTCATTGGGACTATTATCGCACAATTACTCTTTTTCTACAATAGCTTTATAGAAAAATTCCTGCGTTGTTTCATCTTTTTTCGACTTAAAGAGCGCAGAACCGATGAAACAAAGGGCGATGGAGAGCACCATGGCGATGCAGGCAAACAGCGGACCCTGCTTGGAGAGGTAGACCACACGCTCTGCTTCTACGCCGCAGAGGGTCAAAATTTTGCTGACCGCAGGGATCAGCGCTGTCAGGAAACCTGCCATAACACCGCACCATGCGCCGCCCTTGGTCAGTTTCTTGTAGTACAGCGCCAGCACATACGGCGCCAAGAAGGAGCCGGAGATGATGCCCCATGAATAGCTCATCATGTCGAGAATGGGCGTTTTGGTGTTGGCGACCACATAGGACATAATGATGAACAGAACGCAGAGAACCTTGGTGAGGTTGCGCACTTTTTTATCCTCCATGGGACGGATGGAGCGAATGAAGTCCATGGAAAGGGTGGAGCTCGCAGTCAGCGTAATGGAGCAAAGCGTCGAAACAGACGCCGCGATCAACAGCATCAGCACAATGCCCAGCAGTACGGTGGGCAGATGGCTGTCCTTGAGCATATTGGGAACGATATAGTCCTGCGCAGGGGTACCGAAAGAGTTAATCTCGTCCATGGTGTAGAACCGGTGGCAAAGAGAACCGATAAAGTAGCCGCCGCCGGCAACCAAAACCGCAAATACGGTGGAGATCAGAATGCCGCGCTTCGCCTGCTTGTCATCCTTGATGCCGAAATATTTCTGCACCATCTGCGGCAGACCCCATGTGCCGAACGAGGTCATCAGCACCGTCGCCATCAAACCGACCCACTGGGATGCGCCGAGTTTCGGCAAACCTTCTGCCGTCTTTGCGTATTCCACAACACCGGCCAATCCGCCAACCTTTTCACAGCGAACGACAAAGATAATCAAAAGCGTGACGCCGAACATCATGATAATGCCCTGCACGAAGTCGGCTCTTGCCTGGGCGAGGTAGCCGCCGAGAACCAGAAGCAGTGCTGCCAAAACAGCGATAATGATCATGCAGATGGTGTCGTCAATACCCAGAAGCACTTCCGCAACAGAGGCCAGTCCCTTGTAGACGGATGCGGAATACGGTACCATGAAGATGAAAATAACAATACAGGTAAACAGTTTTAAAGCTTTACTGCCGTAGCGCATTTCAAAATACTGCGGCATGGTTTTCAGTTTCAACCGCGCGGAGACGTCTCTTGTGCGGCGTGCAAGAACCTTCCACGCCAGATAGGAGCCGAACACGGCGTTGCCGAGACCTGCAAGCACACCCCAAAGGCCATAGCTTAGACCGGTGCCGCCTGCATAACCGACAAACATGACTGCCGAAAAGTACGCCGTACCATAGGAAAGCGCCGATAGCCATGCACCCGCCTGCCGTCCGCCCACGGTGAAGTCGGCGATACTCTTGGATTTGCGACCCGTCCAGATTCCAACGCCGATGATCAGCAGAAGGTATACGCCGAGGGTTGCCCAAATACCGATTTGCTGTGTTGACATTTTTCTCTCTCCTTTACCACTTTAAAGCTTTTACTTATTAAAGTGATTCTATTGTACACGATATATAGTTCCTTGTCAATCTTTTTTGCAAAACAATCACATATTTTTCGCTTTTTACGAAAATTTGTTGGATTTGTGCTTCGCACCGGGGAACCCCCGGCGAGGGTTCCCCACGCCAA
>JBJEQK010000106.1:0-11329 GCA_051881715.1 Acutalibacteraceae bacterium | reverse complement strand
TGTTGCGGGAAAGGGTATATTTGCCGCAGCGGTAGTCCAAAAATACGTTGCCGTACTTGGTAAACTCGCCGTAGAAGTCGTTTTTCAGGTATTTGTAGCTGCCGGTCAGCCCATTGTCTGTGCTGCTCTGGACAACGACGGTGTCGATGGAGGTACCCGGAACCTTCAGGTAGCCGACGGTGTCGCTGTTGGCGGCATAGAGGGGCTTGTAGCTATTGAGCATATCGGGCAGATACTCTGCGCCGCCGTCGCGGATGACCAGCTTGTCAAACAGCGCCCTCGCCTCGGAAACGTACGTCTCCTGCGCCTCGGTCTGTACCTCGGTCTGCGGCTCGTTCGCAGGCTCGGCCTTGCTCAGGAAAATCATATTGCGCACGGTGAGCGCCATACTCACCACAAAGACGACCAACCCCACGGCGGAGATCACCAGCATGGGGATATTCAGCGAACTCTTTTTCTTCTTCTTTTTCGCCATGACAGTTCCTCTCAATATTTTTGTATGCTCTGCCACACCAAGTGCAATGCCTTGGATGCGGTCACGTAACGGTTGTATTCCCGGTCATCCCGACCGGTCTCAAAGCGGACGGCACGCACACCGTCCTTGTCGGCGATGCCGATGTAGGCACAGCCCGCCGGCTTGTTTTCACTGCCGCCGGGGCCCGCCACGCCCGTGACGGAAACGCCGATGTCCGCATTGCCCAGCGCACGGACGCCCGCCGCCATTTCCAGCGCCGTTTCCTCGCTGACGGCGCCGTGGGCTTGCAGAGTTTCTTCCCGGACGCCGAGGAGCTTTTGCTTGACGGCGTTGGCGTAGCTCACCACGCCGCAGTCGAACACGGCGGATGCGCCGGCGATCTCGGTAAGGCGCTTGGAGATGTACCCTGCGGTACAGGATTCGGCAGTGGCAACGTGCAGTTTCTTGGCGATCAGCGCCTCGACCACCGCCTGCTGGATGCTGTCCACATCCACGCCATAGATATATGTATGCAAACGGGACTGTATCTCCCGCAGAACGGGCGCCATCAGTCTTTGCGCTTGGGCATCATTTTCCGCATGGGCAGTCACCCGCAACAGCGCTTCGCCCTGCTTGGCGTAGGGGGCAACAGTGGGATTGCTGCCCTGCAAAAGATCCGCCACCGCCTCTGCCATGGCGCTCTCGCCGATGCCCATGGTGCGCACCGTGTGCGACACGATCACGCCGCCCGTCTTTTGCAGAAGGAACGGCTTAACCTTTTCCTCGAACATGGGACGCATCTCGTTGGGCGGACCGGGCATCAGTACCACGCATTTGCCGTCCCGCTCCATGGCAACGCCCGGTGCGGTGCCGTGGTCATTGTAGAACACCGTGCCGCCATCGGGAACGTCCGCCTGCTTGAGGTTGGTTTGGGGTACGTTCTTGTATTTTTTGAGGATAAACGCTTGGAGCATTTCGAGGGCTTTTTCGTCCCGAACGAGAGAAAAGCCCATCACTTCGGCGCAGACCTCCTTGGTGATGTCGTCCGCCGTGGGTCCGAGACCGCCGGTCAGCAGTACAAGATCGCTCCTTGAAAGCGCCTCCCGCACCTCCCGGGAGAGCCGCTCGGCATTGTCGCCGACCGTGCTTCTGCGGTGTACGGCGATGCCCATGGACGCCAGCTGGACAGACAGATACTGCGCATTGGTGTCGAGAATGTCGCCCAAAAGCAGTTCCGTGCCCACGGAGAGAATTTCACAGCGCAGCATAGCTTGTCCTTTCGTCAGTGTGCCCGGATCATCAGCACCCGGGTATCCCGGATGGCTTCTTCGATCAGGGTATCGGAATCCAGCAGATTTTCCGCCTGCTGTACGTAATAAAGCTTGGGTCTGGTACGGGGATGCTTGGGGGTGAACACGGTACAGCAATCCTCGTACGGCTGGATGGACAGCTCAAAGGTGTCGATCTTGCGGGAAACTTCGATGACCTCGTTTTTGTCCATGCCGATCAGCGGACGGAACACGGGCATGGAGACCGCTTCGTCCGTACAGGCGAGGGCATACAGGGTCTGGCTGGCGACCTGACCGACGGATTCCCCCGTGATCAGTGCGCCGCAGTCATTCTCCTCGGCCACGGCTTGGGCGATGCGCATCATGTAACGGCGCATCAATATGGTAAACAGCTCCTCGGGGCACTTGTCCCGAATGGCTTCCTGAATTGCGGTAAAGGGAACCACGTGCAGACGGATGCGTCCGCTGTACGCCGCCACCTTGCCCAGCAGGTCGTGCACCTTCTTTTCGGCACGCTCGCTGGTATAGGGCGGGGAAGCGAAATGTACCGCCTCCAGCTGCAAGCCGCGCTTGGCCATCATCCATGCGGCCACAGGACTGTCGATGCCGCCGGAGATGAGGATCGCCGCCTTGCCGGCACTGCCCGCAGGCATACCGCCGGCGCCCTTTTGCTGGTTGCCGTGGATAAATGCCGCCTTGTCGCGCACTTCGATGTTGACGGTCACGTCGGGATTATGTACGTCCACCGTCAGGTGCGGGAAAGCGGACAGGATCACCCCGCCCATTTCCATGCAGATCTCCGGGGACGTCAGCGGAAACTTCTTGTCCGCGCGCTTGGCACAGACCTTGAACGTCTTTGCACCTGCCAGTGCGTCGCGCAGATAGTCGGCAGTCACGGCACGGAACACATCCATATCCTTTTCGACCATCAGTGCCTTGGAATAGCCGACGAAGCCGAACACCTTGGCGCAGATGTCTGCGGCGGCGTCCATGTCGGTGTATTCGTCCTGCGGGATGGCGGTCACCGTGGACTGTGCCACGGAAAACTGCCACGCACCTAAGGGGGACAAACGGTGGCGCAGATTCTTGATCAGCTGATCTTCAAAGGTACGGCGATTGAGCCCCTTGAGCGCGATCTCTCCGTTTTTCAGCAGTATGACTTCTTTCATATTTCAAGGAGTACTCCTTATCGTTTGGTGTTGGTATAGATCCTCTTTTTCCCCTCTGCCAGTCCCTCCAAAAAGCAGTCCAGCTCCTCGGTGGTCGTCCTGTGGGAAAAACTGATGCGCAGTGCGGAATTTAAAAGCGGTTCCGCAAGACCCATCCGCGAGAGCACATGGCTCTTGTGTCCCTTGGCACAGGCGGAGCCGGAGGAGACGTAAATTCCTCGTTGGGAGAGGAAGGTCATCATGGGCTCGGAGGGAACGCCTGTGGAAATATTGACGATATACGGCAGACCGTCCTCGGGGGAATTGACGGTGATGCCGTCGATGGACGAAAGTCCCGACAGCAGATAGTTGTGCAGCCCCTGCATCCGGGCATACATACGAGCGGCATCGGGCATCGCCTTTGCCGCGGCACCGAATCCCGCAATGGCGGGAACCGGCTCCGTACCGGGGCGCAGTTTCTTTTCCTGCAATCCGCCGAAGGTTCGCGCCTGCACACGCACGCCGCCGTCCCGCACGCCGCCGCGCACATACAGCGCACCGACGCCCTTGGGACCGTGAATCTTGTGGGCGCTGATGCTCATCAGATCCACACCCATGGCAGACGGACGCAGTCCCGGCAGCTTGCCGTAGGCCTGCACGGCATCGCAGTGGATCACCGCCGGCGAGCCGGCCGCTTGGACGGCTCTGCGCATTTCGGCGACCGCCTGAATGGAGCCGACCTCGTTGTTGACCGCCATCATGCTCACAAGGATGGTGTTTTTGTTGACCGCACGGTACAGCGCCTGCACGGGTACTTTGCCGTCCGCACCCACAGGGAGCCGGACAACGTCAAAGCCCTGCTGCTCCAGATGCTTTGCCGCCTCCTCCACGCTGGAATGCTCGATGGAGGAAATGACGACCCGATTGCCGCACCGCTTCATGGCGCCTGCGGTGCCGAGAATGGCGATGTTGTTCGCTTCGGTGCCGCCGCTGGTGAAGACGATCTCCTCACTGCGGCACGACAGCTTTTCCGCCACCGCCGAACGGGCATTCTGAAGCAGTTCCTCTGCGTCCATGCCCTTTCTGTACAGGGAGGAGGGGTTGCCCCAGTTGTTCAGCAAGGCGTCCGTGACCGCCGCCACCGCCTCTTGGCAGACGGGCGTGGTTGCACAGTTGTCAAGATAGCATTCCATTGCCGGTCGCCTCCAAAGCTACTCCACCCAATTTTACAGATACCTTATTATACATCAATCTCACCTTTTTGTAAATGATAAATTTTTCGGATTAGTGTGCACAAAGCTTTTTCTGCACAACATACTGTGTTTTGCACCGGTGCAGAAAGGAAAAAAATCTGTTTTATTTTACCAAATCAGAATAATTCTGACGGCAGACGCACTTTTTTGCACATTTCTCCTACTCCAGTATATGCGCGCAGACTCCGCCGGCGTTCGACACTTTGCCCCGCAGACAAGCGCCCGCCCGACGAGGCTATCGCCACCCACCCTTATAGGGAGGACTCCACTTAACGAAAAGACCGGCTTTCACTGGACTGTTCGCCAGCCTGCGACCGTACAAAATTTTGCACGGGGAAAGTTATCTCGCTTGATCTCACCGCAAAATCATCCTGCCTTTTTCTTCAGGTAGGATTTTATCCTACTTCAGCTTGTCGAAAAAGTGATTTCTTCAAGCACGCAGGAGCGGCATGAATTGGTGCAGTGCTGCTGTTTTCGGTTTCTCCTGCACTGTCGTGTATGCGCTTGGGCGACGTCATCGGCAGCTTGGCTCCCCTGCGAGGGGAGCTGTCTGCGCAGCAGACTGAGGGGTTTCAAACACTGCCGAAAACAGACAGCAAACCCCGGCGAAAAACCCTCCCGTCGAGGCTTGCGCCTCGCCACCCTCCCTCGCAGGGCTTCCGCTTAGCAACCTTAAGCTTTCGCTGGACTTTTTCGACAGTCTGAGGTAGGATTTTATCCTACTTTATCCTACCTATTCTGTCGGTTAGATTATCCTACTTTATCCTACTTTTTCTTCTGATCAAATTATCCATCTTTTGCGCCAAGATTTCTGTCCGAGAAAACGGAGCAGATAGAAAATTGCCGTGCAAAATTTTGCACGGGGTGTACTGTATAAAGTTTCCCTATGCAGAATGGTGGCAACGCAATTACAATGCTTTGCTTGCAAAGCCACCGAAATTATGCATTCTTCATCAGCGAAGCGACTTCATTATTCATTAAGTCATGTCCTTATCATACGCCAAAATTCGTTAGCCGGCTAACGTTTTGGTCGAGCAGGCTTCCCTTGGGGGAAGCTGGCACGGCGTAGCCGTGACTAATGCGGGAAAGCGGTGTTGCTTCATGCCACCCACGGCTGGCATCGAATGGCAAACTTCTCCCTCATCCGACCTCGCTTCGCTCGTCCACCTTCCCCCAAGGGAAGGCGACCGTGCAAAAAAAACGGATCCGTCGGCGTTCCCGCAGGAAGCGCCGCAGACCCGTCTGGGGTGAATCTATTTTATTTTTTCGTGGATTTGACCATCTGGAGGATGCCGAGCACGGCACTGATGACCGTCCAGATCAGCGTGTACAGACACGCAAAGCTCCAGCTGACAGCGCCGATTCCCTGAATGAGCATCAGGATGAAGCAGATCAGCCAGCCGATGCCGCAGCTGACGATGGCCGCAAAAGCACCGACGTGCTGGATGTTGTGGATCGTCAGGGCACCGGCCACGGTGCGCAGCATCGCCTCGGGGGTACCGTTGTGCATCAGTCCGGCAGGGGCATTCTCGCTCTCCTGCGCACTGCGTTCCCGCAGGATCGTGCCGCCCGCAGGGTTCATGAGCACCACTTCGCCCTTGGTCAGACCGAATCCGGCGGCGATGTAATCCTCGTGCAGGTTGCTGTCCGGCGCATAAACGAGAGCGTGTACGCCGTTGTTTTCCAGCACCTTCAGCGGTGTTTTCAGCCGTGCGTCCGGCTTGTAGGAAACAATAAACATGGCGGCAACCTTATTGCCCACTGCCAAAAACAGCACACGCTTGCCTGCGTTCAGGTGCCGCAGCTCCACACTCTTGGGCGGCGCCTCGACGCTATGGTTGATCAGCAAATTGCGGTTGCCCAGCAGAACACTCTGCCCGTGGACATAGCCGGAAAGACCGAGCCGCTCCTCGTAGATCAGGGACTTGACCTCGGGCAGGAATTCGGCGTCGGGGAAGGTCTCCCGCAAAGCGCCGCTGATGGGACTGCCTGCGCTGAACGCCATGGTTGCGGCGTACATGAGCATCTCGTCCCTGCGGATGGTGTGGTAATCTTCAAATCCCAAATCGCATTCCTTGCCCTTGTACAGGTCGAGGACATCCAGCGCCAGCGCCTGCATGGACGCCGCCACAGACGCCGCCTCGGGGGACACGACCATGCCGCCGTAACGGTTGACATGGAACATGGTCAGCACGATGGGAATCAGAGAGGCAAAGGCTGCGCTTGCCGGCATACTGACGCAGAGCGTGCCTGTAAAGGCGGTCAAGGCGGACAGTCCTGTCTTGGTACGGATCCAGCCGGCCAGCGCCGCGATCAATGCCGCGCCCACCGCCGCAGGAATCATATATTTGCACAGCCTGTCCGAAGCCGTGCGGTAGTCGGAATTGCGCATAAAGTCCGACGGGAACCGTGTTTTGTCGCTGTAGCAGATTCGGGGATCGCCGATCTTGAGATTTTTGCCCACCTCGAAGCTGTCCTTTTTCTCCCGGAAGGGATGCACCGTATGCAGGTGATCCGCCGCCGTGTAGGCGCAAAGCTTGAAATTGCCCATGACACTGTAGGACTCCAACAGCTTGCCGGCCTTGCCGAACCAAAGCGCCAGTCCCGCCGCCGCACAGAACGTGCAGGGGATGCCCTCGGAGCCGGGCAGGATGAACGCCGTCACCGCCTGTGCCAGCGCCGCCGCACTCACCAATGCCGCCGCCGATTTGCAGGAGGGTCGCAGACGGATCAGCTCCCGCAGTCCCGCGACGATCTCGTTCAGGGAGAATGCCACGGAAACGGACAGCGCCACCAGACACAGCGCATACAGCACCGCCCGGTTCCCCGCCTCCATTCTGCCCGCAAGGACGGACAGAACGACCATCACGATCTCCAGCACCGTCAAAATACCCGTCTGCAAAAGGGACGCGCGGCGCTCCTTGTCCAGACGGCGGGCGACTTCCTTGCGCTCGCTCAAACGTGTATATTCGGGACCGCTGTACGCCGCCCTCTCGTCTGTCTTTTTCGGCGCACCGGGCTCCGGCTCGTCGAAAATATCCTGTGCAGGCGGCAGATCCTGCTCGTACTTTTCCGCAATTTCCAGCAGTTTAAAATCCCGGATGGTATGGGAGCGGCGTTCCTGCAGCTCCTGCTCGGCCTGCTTTTCGTCGATCTTCTCCGCCGGCGTTTCCTCCTCGTACCCGGGGAAAGCCATCTGACCGTCCAGACCATCCTGCTTCGGCATCTGCACGCTCTGCTTCGTCTGGGGTACAGGGGCGCCGAACACCTTCGTCTTGGCGTCCGGCTTCTGCGCCGGTTCCTCCCGATTTTCCGCCTGCGGTTCTTCCCTGCGCTCCACCCGGATCTCCGGCATGAACGACGGCAGCTGCCCCTCGTCCGCCAGCAGCGTGTGGGAAAAAAGATCCTCCGGCTCCGGCGTTTCAAACTTTTCCTGCCCGTAGCGCGTCTCGCGGACGATCACGTCCTCTTCCTTTTTGGCTGTCGGTACAGGCGTTTGCTCCCACACAGACAGATCCGACAGCGGATCGGGATCCAGTCCCAAAACGGCGTCCGCCTCCCGCAGGGTATCCTGCGCATATTCAAAGGAGGGTCTCGCCTTTTCCGCGTCGCCGCGTTCTTTTTCCATGCGGTCCAGTTCGGACATCAGCGCATCCAGAGATTCATTGCTCCACTTCTCGCTCAAATTCCGTCCCCTCCGTTCTTGCGTCTTTGTTTTGCCACTTCAAACATCAGTATGCCAGCCGCCACCGATGCGTTCAGGGAGTTGATCTTGCCCGCCATGGGCAGAGACACTGTGAAATCGCACCGCTCCTTGACCAGCCGTCCGATGCCCCGACCCTCGGAACCGATGACCAGCGCCACTGCGCCGCCGAAGTCCGTGTCGCACCAGAGTGTGCCGCCCATGTCTGCGGCATAGATCCACACGCCCCGTTTTTTCAGATCCTCCAGCAACGCGGGAATGTTGGCGACCCGCGCCACGGGTACATACTCGATGGCGCCGGCGGAGGCCTTTGCCACCGCAAAGCTCAAAGAGGCGGAACGGCGCTTGGGGATGATCACCCCGTGGGCGCCCGCCGCTTCGGCACTGCGCAGAATGGCACCCAGGTTGTGAGGATCTTCCAGCTCGTCGCATACTATTATAAACGGTTGTTCACCGCGGGACTGTGCCAGGGCGAAAATATCCTCGACCTCGGCATAGTCGTGCGCCGCCGCCAAGGCTGCCACCCCCTGATGGTTGGCGTGACCGCAGGAATAGGAGAGCTTTTTCTCGTCCACTTCCTTGACCACGATCCCCTTGTCCCGGCACAGGCGAATGATCTTGCCGATGGAGCCGGTGCGCTCTCCGCGCGCCACCATCACGCTGTCGATGGCGCGTCCGCTTTGCAGAGCTTCCAGCACCGCATTTCTGCCGATGATGAGATCTGTTTTGGCGGTGTTTGCTTCATCCATGCCATTCTTTCCCTTCCGCTGTAGACACAAAATTACAGTTTATTGTATCACACTTACGCAAAAAATGACAGAAAAAAATTAAAAAACCCGAAAATATTTTTATATTTTCTGTCTTTGACACGTCTGATTTGACAGAAATTCCCAATTCCGAGTGGTATAATGGCAAAAAATCCCAATTTTGGAGAGGGTGTTTGTTTTGGAAAAAACGGCGCATATTCGAGAAAGGATCCCCTACGGGCTGCGGTTTGCGGCAAAACAGGTGCTCACTCTGCTGACAGGACTGCTCCTGGCGCGGACAAGACTCTTTGAGGGACTGCCCTCTTTGGCAGTAGCTTTTACGGCGGCGGCGCCGAAAAGCTGTCTGCTGACGGCGTGCGCAGGCTCCATCGCCGGATCCCTGATATTTTCAGAGGATCCGCTGACGGGACTGATGGGCGCGGCGGCTGTGCTTGCCTGCGGCATGATCAACTTCTCCCTGCGCTCCATCACGCAGACGCAGGAAACGCCCCTTTCCGCCATGGTGGTGTCGTTCCTGTGCTGTGCCGCCAGCGGTGTCACCATCACCTTGGCCAACGGCTTTTATCCGGGCAGTGTGCTGATGTTCCTGTGCGACGGCCTGCTGGCCGGCGGTGTGGCATACTTCTATGTCCGTGCGCTGGCGCTGTGGAAGGTTTTGCACCGCCCTGCCGCCCTGGACAGTGCCGAGGCGCTGTCCCTGATGGCGGGCATTTGCGCCCTGCTGCTCTCCTTCTCCTCGGTACACATTTTCATCTTCGTGCCCTCCCGCATTCTCGCCGTTTGGCTCATTCTGCTGTCGGCGGAGCTGTTCGCCGAGACCGGCGGCGGTGCGGCAGGCATTTTGTGCGGCACCGCACTGGAGATCGCCTGCAAAACGCCGGGACTGGCCTGCTGTTATGCGCTGGGGGGACTGCTGGGGGGCTTGTTCGCGCGCAAGAAACGCTGGCTGCTGCCGCTGGTGCTGACGTGCATCGCCGGGCTCTACCCTGTGCTGACACAGGACACCGACGCTGTTGCCGTTTTTGCGGAGACCGCCTTTGCCGGCGCCATCTTTTGTCTTGTGCCCCAAAAAACACTTCTTCGCCTGCGCAAGCTGTTCAGCGCCGCTTCTGCACCGGCGGATAAAAATCTCGTCCGGGTCAGCAACCAGCTCCAAACAGCCGCCCGGGCACTCTCGGAGATCACCCCCTACCTGACTGAACAGCAGCTGCGGCAGGGCAAAGTGCCCGGCACTGCGTTCATGACACGACGTGTACAGGAGCTCTCTTGCATGGACTGCGCCAACCGCAAGTCCTGCTGGGACACACAGCAGCGGGAGACCCGCACCGCTCTGGCGGCGTGCTTCTCCCTGCTGCACAGCAAGCAGTACCTTTCCCCCGAGGAACTGCCGGGGAACCTTGCGGAAAAATGCACCCGCCGCAATATGCTCTGCGCCTCGTGCATTCAGGCATATGAGGAAAACGCCCAGTCCCCCTACAGCCGCTGTGCCGAGCGGACAGGCACGGATCCCTTCGCCGCCGCCTCCGATCTGCTGACGGACGCCGCCGCCCGCTTTGCAGACACACGCCAGCTTTTGCAGCGGGAGAGCGCCGCAGCGGCACAAGTGTTCCGCAGCTTCGGCGTGAAGGTGCATAATGCCTCCTGCTTCTCCCAAAACGGGCGGCACACCCTGTATGTGACCACCGAAGCCATGGCCGCCGACATCAACAAGTCCGCTCTGAGCGCCGAATTGGGGCGTGCCTGCGGCTGTGGTTTCGCCCTGCCGACCATATCCGCCGCAGGCGAGGATTTTCGCTGGAGCTTTGCCCAAGTCGAACAGCTTCGCCTGCGCACCGGCACCGCACAGCACGCCGCCGACGGTCACACCTGCGGCGACTTTTTCCTCACCTTTGCCCGGGACGGCAAGCAGTATTTTATCCTCTGTGACGGCATGGGCACCGGCGTCTCTGCTGCGGCGGACGCAGAAGCTACCGCAGAAATTTTCGCCTCCCTGCTTCGGGCAGACCTAAGCTTCGAGTGTGCCCTGCGCACCGTCAATTCCGCCCTGCTGATGCGGGAGGACACGGAATCTGTTTCCACACTGGACGTGGTCTGCGTCGATCTGTACAACGGCGAGACCCACTTTTATAAAGCCGGCGCGGCGGCGTCCTACCTGCTGCGGGGCAAAAAAATCGACTGCGTGGAAACACCCTGTATGCCCATCGGCATCCTGCCGGGCACCCGATTTGAGCACGAGAAACGCACCCTGAGCAAGGGCGACGTCATCGTCATGGTCTCCGACGGCACCTGCGCCCTGCGGGACGACCCCATCGTGGACGCCCTGAAGCACTTTGACGGCGGCAGTGCGCAGACCTTGGCAGAGTCCATCCTGCGCGGTTCCCGAAAAACTTTGCAAAAAAACAAAGAAGACGATTCCACCGTTCTTGCCATCGTGGTGGAATAGCCTTCTTGCAACCGTTGTTGTCTTTATATTGGTTCATTTTGTAGGATTAAAAGTTTCGCTCAAGCCTTTTTAAAGGCTTGCCAGACTGTCGAAAAAGTCCGGCGAAAGCTTAAGGTTGCTAAGCGGAAGCCCTCCCTGCGAGGGAGGGTGGCGAGGCGCAAGCCTCGACGGGAGGGTTTTTCGCCGGGGTTTGCTGTCTGTTTTCGGCAGTGTTTGAAACCCCTCAGTCTGCTTCGCAGACAGCTCCCCTCGCAGGCAATGTCATTAACTTA
>JBJEQK010000105.1:0-2574 GCA_051881715.1 Acutalibacteraceae bacterium | reverse complement strand
ATAAACGTTTCCCGTCATGGCGGAGAACCCGATGCCCAAAAAGACGCCGCTCAGACCGAACCAGTTGGCGCCCTTGAGCAATATACCCTTGTACGCCAAGGATGGATCGTAGTACGGCGCGTCGCGATGGAGCATAAAATCCGCAGTGTGCGCATAGGGTTCAAAGCCGCCGAACGCCGTACCCATGGCGCCAACAGCGGAAAACAGCACCGCATGGTCTGCGAGCACGGGGATACCCGAAAACTTTGCCAGCATCAGCCCGAGCAAAGCGCCCGGAAGCATGGCGCCCTTTTCACCGCCGATCAAAAGTCCCCGCATTCCCCAGCCGTAGGAGACGGCGATCCCCGTCAGCAAAATGAACCAGAGCGTCTGCAATCCTGTCATAGACAATCACCCATATGCCGCTTTCGGCCACACTTTCGTTGTATAAAGTATACATATTTTATTATACAGAAAATACGGCTTCTGTCAACTGTTTTGCCAAAGTTTATTGACTTTTTTGCCGCAATTTCTTGACAGTTTGTCTCCGCACTGCTACAATAATGTCTACTGAATAAATGCCGACACGCCGTCGGCATTTATGAAAAAGCGCTTTACAATAACACACAAGATATGGAAGAAAGCGGCGAGTAAAATGAAAGCTTATCTTTACGAGACCCACGCGCACAGCTGCGAAGTCAGCAAGTGCGGACAGATGCCTGCGGCCGAGGTCGTGCGCTTCTACGCCGAGGCGGGCTACAGCGGACTTGTCCTCACCGACCACCTCAGCCGCCACACGTTCAGGGACATGGAGGGCGCCGGATGGGACGAAAAAATCGACCATTTTCTCACCGGGTACACTGCCGCTTTGTCCGAAGCTGCAAAGCATCCCGGCTTTACCGTCCTGCTCGGTGCGGAAGTTCGTCTGGACCGCGACACGGACAACGACTACCTGCTGTACGGCGTCAGTGAAGCGTTTTTGCGCAGTGCGCCCGGACTGTTGCAGATGTCCTTTGCCGAAATGGCGGAATATGTGCACGCTCAAGGGCTTTTGCTCGTGCAGGCACACCCTTTCCGGGAGGATATGACCATTGCCGACTGGAATCTTTTGGATGGTGTGGAGGTCTTTAACGGCAATCCCAGCCACGAGTCCAACAACTCTATCGCCAACGCATGGGCTGATCTGCACCACTTGCTGAAAACCTCCGGCTCCGATTTTCACGGGGAATGGGGCAAAAGCTCCGGCGGCATCGTTACCCACGCCCCCGTTGCCGACAATGCACAGTGGCTTGCCCTGCTGCAAAGCGGCGCATACAGTGTACTGCAATAACCCGAAGGGAGTTTTTTGAATGAAAAAAGCGCTTTCCGTTCTGCTGGTCACTCTGTTTGTATTCGGCTGTGCCTGTCCCGTTTTTGCCGAGGATCCTGCCGAAACCGGCTCGTTCACCCTCGTCAACTACAATGTGGATGGTCTGCCGATCCCCAAGTCCCTGTCCTCCACCGGTCGCGATCCCGCCGCCGCATCCAAACAGATCGGTGCAAAACTGCGGCAGCTGAATGCGGACATCTATGCCGTGCAGGAGGATTTCAACTATCACACGTCCATCAAAAAAGGACTGGATGCCGACTACACCACACTGCACAACGGCGGTGTGCCCTTCGGAGACGGCTTGAACTTTTTCTCCCGCTTTCCGCTGTACAATGTGCACCGGGAAACGTGGAACGAGGCCTACGGTGTGTTTACGGACGGCAGCGATGAGCTGACCCCCAAGGGCTTCCTTTGCAGCAGTTTCCTCCTCGCAGACGGCGTATATCTGGATATTTATGATCTGCACGCAGACGCCTATTCCGGCGAAGGCAACACAGCAGCGCGCATCTCCCAGTATGAACAGCTGATGGCCTATGTCAACCGATACTCTGCCGGTCATGCCGTCATCCTCACCGGCGACTTCAATACCTACTTCTCCCTGAAGATGAACAAACTGTACGAAATCTTCGTGGAGCGCGAGGGTTTTAAAGAAGCGTGGATCGAAATGAATTACCATAGCAACTACGACACCGGCAAACTTCCCCATCCCGACTATCACAAGCCCGAATGGGCAGACAACGGTCGCTGGGGCGTTTGGGACTCGGCGGAAAAGATGTTCTACCGGGACGGGGACGGTGTTTCTCTGCAGGCTCTGCAGTGCGACTACATCCGCATCGAGGATGAAAACGGACAGTCCCTCGGCGACCACAATGCGCAGATCGGCGTTTTCCAATTCACTGTTGACCGCAGTGCTCTCCGGGACACACGCACCTACAGCGCCGAACACTTCCGTCCCCTGCGCACGGTCTACCGCCGCATCAAGTATCTCTCCAAGGCGCTGGGTCTCATCCTGCGGGATCTGCCGAAGCTGATCTCGGGCGAAATTAAGATCGAGATCAAATAACCAATGCACAAAAAAGCAGATGCACCCACGCAACGGATGCATCTGCTTTTTTATTATGCTTCATCACGGAAAATTGTGGGATTTGTGCTTCGCACCGGGGAACCCCCGACGAGGGTTCCCCACGCCAAAACAGTCCACCGGACTGTTTTGGCTCCCCTCCTGC
>JBJEQK010000104.1:0-11379 GCA_051881715.1 Acutalibacteraceae bacterium | reverse complement strand
CCGCAAGCCTTTAAAAAGGCTTGAGCGAAACTTTTAATCCCACAAAAATCCGTGACGAACCAAAAAACAGACCGTGTCCGAGGGAGCACGATCTGTAAAAAACTTATTTGGCAGAAACCTTTTCGGCAACCTGACGGGCAAAGTCGGGGACGTCCGTAATCAGCCCGTCACAGCCCCAGCGGATGAGGGCTTCCACCTGGAAATCCTGATTGACCGTCCACGGGTTGACCATCAGACCGGCTTCGTGAGCTTCCTCAATGTAGTCCTCGCTGACAAAGCCAATGTAGGGATGCACCGCATCCACGTTCAAATTTTTGGCGTAGGCTACAAAATCGTCGCAGACCTCTTCGCACTTTTCTTCCCCCGGCTCATACAGCAGACCTGTCTTGCAGCGGGGGTCGATTTTTTTGCAGTCCACCAGTACTTTGGGATCAAAGCTGGAAATGATCAGATTGTCAAACAGACCGAAGTCCTTGACCATTTGAATCGTCTGTGCGGCGATGGGACTGTCGGGATCCTTCGGGGGTTTGATCTCGATGTTGATCACCTTGGTGTCCTTGCTGCAAAGGGCAAGAAACTCTTCGAGACGGGGAATTTTCGTTCCGGCAAACTCCGGGGCAAAATAGCTGCCGAAGTCGAACTGCAAAAGTTCTTCGTAGGTGTAGTCGGAAAGCAGACCCTTGCCGTTGGAGGTGGCGTCGATGTCATAGTTGTGGCAGATGACGATCACGCCGTCCTTGGTCAGGTGGACGTCATTTTCAAAGCCGTCCGCTTTGAGCTCGATGGCTCTTTTGAATGCGGGGATGGTGTTCTGCGGTGCCTGTTCACGAGCGCCACGGTGCGCAATAATATGAATCAACGGTATCACTCCCTTTATTGATACCTCTATTATAGCACCTTGCCCGGGAAAAGTAAACCATTATTTGGTGATGTGTGCCTTTGCGGTCTGGTACAGTTCCACGACCTTGAAGCGCACATCGTATTTCGGATTACTGCCCAGCACAGCCTGTCCGCTTCCCGTGAAAACGGCGTCCGTATTTTTGGTGGCGGCGGGCAGACACAGGGGCGGGAACATCACGCACCACCAGTTGTGCCCCTCTGCCTTGCCGATGCGCACGCACATGGCCTCATATGTGCCGGCAGGGACGGTCAGTTCCCCGTAGGAGCGGGTATCAAAATACGTCTGCTCCAAGGTGATGTGCACCTCGTCCTTACAGCCCTCTTGGCGCAGTACCGCTTCGGCGGCCTGTTCCAGTCTCGCAAACTGCGGCACAAGCTTTTCCTTGGCGGTCTGCACGTCTGCACTGCCGTCAAAAATGTCCGCTCCCGCCTGCAAAACCGCATCCCGCACCATAAGCTTGAGCGCCTGATCCCGTTCGCTGTCCGAATTGGCGATCACGTGCAGGCGCAGCATATTGTCGTACAGATCTTGACAGCCCTTGGAAAAGGGGACCATCTGCACCGTGAAGGTCAGCACAAAGGCAAAAAGAAATGCCGCCTCGATGCACAGTAGTGTCCTCTTTGTTTTTTTCATCATTGTATCCTCCTAAAAAGATCGTGTCCATACTTCGGTCGTACCGAGAGTATGGACACTCTTTCCAGAATTATACAATTATACATTTTCGATATCCTGCCGTGTTTTGAAAAAATAACCGTTGTCCGAGAGGATATCCATATGGTTCAGCGCAATGCCGATCCCGCGGACGACGCAGTTTTCAGGTTCTTGTGCCACACGGGTGGGAACGTGAACCTTGCGCTCAATGATGCGCTCAATGCCGGGCAGTCGTGCGGAACCGCCGGTGAGGATGATGCCATTTTCGGAGATGTCGGCGAGCAGTTCCGGCGGGGTTTGGGACAGAACACTGCGCACCGTGTCGGCGATCTGCTCAAGATGCTCACGCAGGGCGAGGAAAACCTCCGTCGTCGTGATCTCAAAGAGCATAGGCATTCCTGTAATATAGCTCTTTCCCTTGACGGATATGGCGATTTCCGCCTCCCGCAGATACGCACAGCCGACCTTTTTTTTGATCTGTTCGGCGGATAGCTTGCCGATGGTGATGGCACGTTCCCGGCGAAGATAGCGGGCGATGTCGTCGTCAAAGGTGTTGCCGGCGACATGGATACATTCGCCGATGGCGATACTGCCCATGGTGATGACGGCGATCTCCGTACTGCCGGCGCCGATGTCCACGACCATGGTGCCCCGGGGCTTGCGGTAATCCACGCCTGCACCGAGGGCGGCGGCAATGGGCTTTTCGATCAGACAAGCCTTTGCTGCGCCGGCTGCGGCAGCGATGTTGAGCAAAACTCTCTTTTCCAGTCCCGTAACATCCGTGGGCACGCAGAGAACGAGGTTGGGCTTGAAGATGCGGTTGCCGCAGATCTTTTGCAAATTGTAGCGCAGCAGATCCTGCGCCGCCGTAAAGTCGGAGACGATGCCGTCCCGCAGGGGACGGTGTACCGTGATGGAGTCGGGGGTGCGACCGATCATCTTGTATGCTTTGGAACCGACGGAAACGGTTCTGCCGGTTTTGGCGTCCGATGCGGTAGCCACATCCTCCGAGAGGACGATTCCCTTGCCGTCCACATAGTACTGCACGGTGGCAGTACCGAGATCTATTCCGATGTTGATACCGGGCAAAGTCGCAGCCTCCTTCCGCCTTTAGAGTAAATTGTCGTCATAGACGGCACGACAGCCGCCGATGAATTTCGGGCGGGTGCGGGCGCCGAGCAAAACAGCCTCTCCGATGTGGCGGACAG
The DNA here is from genome assembly GCA_051881715.1 of Acutalibacteraceae bacterium. Taxonomy (GTDB): domain Bacteria; phylum Bacillota; class Clostridia; order Oscillospirales; family Acutalibacteraceae; genus UBA1425. The sequence goes on along the minus strand of JBJEQK010000104.1, from coordinate 8,619 downwards.
TCAGCTTCACGGGAACTGCTACAGGTTTAAGATGCATTCCGATGAGGGTGCCGCCGATGTCCAGTCCCGCATCCGCTTGGATGTTTTCGACAGCTACGGGGTCGGAGAAATGGCGGTAGGCCGCCGTGGCGAAGGAACCGCCTGCCTTGGGTTGGGGTACCACATTCACGATGTTCTGCCCCGGTACGGCGGCACGTTCCACGATGATGGCACGGTTCAGATGCTCACAGCACTGTGCGGCAAGGAAAAGCCCTTTTGGCGCGAGCACACTTTGCAGGGCGTTGAAAATTTCCTCGGCGACCTCGGGTCTGGAATCCGTACCGATGCGGCTGCCGATGACTTCGCTGGAGGAACAGCCCACGACCACGATGCTGCCGGGCTGTAATTTGGCGGCACAAAGCAGTTCTTCTGCCGCCTGTTTGACTTGTTGTGCAATGGTTTCCATAGTGTTTATCTCCTGTGTTCGGCGAAAAGGGTCGCTGTTTCGCCCTTTCCGAGTAAAAGATGAAAGTATTTTCCGTCAAAGGTGCACGCACAGCCGACGCACTGTACGGCGCCGGGATCGGCAAAAGGTGCACAGACAACGCACGGTTCACCCATCAGGGAGCGGATGCGTATCTCTGTGATTATTCCGCCCTGTAACGTGGCGCCGACACGAAATGCCCCTTCGCAGGCAAAGCCGTCGAAGGTGATGTCCGTCCATGCGTCGGGCAGAGCAGGGAAGAAGCGCAGGATGCCGCCGTGGCTTTGCAGGAGCATTTCGAACATGGCCTGCATGGCCGCAAAGGGCGTCTCTAAAACGGGTCCGCCATCCTCCTTGTACATGGTGTTGGGGCGGATGAACCCCTTGTTCCAAAGGTCGGTGAGATAGTGTAGCGCGCGGTTTCCGTCGCCCAGCAGGGCGTACATGGAGGCGGCGCCGGTCTGAGAATAGCCCTCCAGCGATTGCGGCATACTGTGCCAGTGCTCGATGGAGCGCACGATTCTCGCACGGTCTACAGGGTCATCCACATCCAACAGATGCAATGGGTACACCATCAGCAAATGGGAATAGTGGCGGTGGGACATGGCCATGCGCTGGGTGGCGTTGATCTGAAAGCCCTCCGTTTCGTGTTCGGGGTAGGGGGCAAGGCAGTTCAGAATGTCCTGCCAAAGGGGTTCCCTTTCGTCGTGTATGTCCAGAATGCGTACACAGTCCTGCAAAATCTTGCAGCCTGCGCGCAGAAGCGACAGGTCGTAGTTGCAGTCGGGACCCACAACGCCGTATTCCGGCGAGGACGTGGGGAGCAGATGCAAAACGCCCTGGGCATCGGGGCGCAGAAAATGACTGTAGTAGTTGACGCACCGGCGCATCAGCGGGTATACCACGTCGGAAATCAAGGATTTGTCCAGCGTCATGCGGTACTGGATATAGATGCAGTGCAGTACCCACGGCAGGTTGCCCAGCTCCACATAGTAGCCGCTGTCCCGACCGGGCACGGCGACGCCGGCGCGCAGATCGAGGGTGGTGTTGCTGCCGATGCCTGCACAGTCAGCACGGTACGGCGGTTCGACATTTTGAATCAGGATGTCCGTTTGTGCCTTGAGCGTATTGGGCAAAGAAGAAGCAATATCGAAAAGACCGGGGACATACAGGGCGCTGTAGGTCAGCTGTGTGTTCAGATTCCAAAAAGCCGCCGGCCAGGAGGTGACGGTCGGCCACGGACCGAGGGTGTCCATGATCTGCCCGTCGGGACGGGAGGCGCAGGCTGCTTTGTACAGCTGTGCGTAGTAAAAGCGCTCAAAGCGCTTGTCGTTCATGGAAAGGTTGGTGCGGGTATAAAAGTCGTGCCACCACTGTTCATGGGCGCATCGGGCGTTTTCCGGGTCTGCCATGGCATCCTTCAGAATGGATAAAGCAAGAGCTTGCGCAGTCTGCGTGCAGGTATCGTCTGCGGCGATTGTCCAGTACAGGGTATTGTCCCTTTGACAGTAGGCGACCACATAGCCGCCGCCGCAAAAATAGGGCTGGATGTGCAGGGAGATGTCCGCTTCCTGCTTTTGAAAAGCGGGTTTTGGCGGTGCATAGTCGCGACAGAGGCGATCTTCATCCTGAATCTGGCGCATTTTGGTCTGCCTTGGGCTTTCCGCAGGGTCTGGTAGGTAGGACACACGGACAGATTCACCCTTACCCTCCCAGCGGCAGATGCCGCAGCGGGCGGTGCGGGCGAGGATGGCGTGGTAGCACACCGTTCCACGGTCGGTTACTATGGTGCCCTCGGCGCAGGCGTCCCAAAGGGAGAGGGTCTGCGGTGCGCACTGCACTGTGCCGCCGCATTGCAGCAGAAAACTGCCGACGGGCAGTCTGCCGGTCATGAACATTTTACGGTTGACGGATTCTTTTTCGGCGGTGTAGTCCGTGGGGCGGTTGTCGTAAACGCCCGTATGACCGAGACGAATGCGCAGTGCACCGTCCGGCTCGTGGGTGAGCAGTGCGCCCAGCTGACCGTCTCCCAGAAAGGCACAGGCGTCCCATTCGGTGGGACGTTCAAAGTGCATACGCTGCGCTTCGATATGTTCCTTGAGCATAGCGGACTCCTTTTGGCAATCCGCACACCCCGATCGTGCGGTGTTGCCTTTATTTACGGACGGGGGAAATGGTGCAGGAAAGGGTATATTTTCCGGCGTGCATCTTGTACGGCTCGTGCAGGCAGGCAACGCCGGGCATATCGCCGCCGACGCCGCGTTGCTTCGCATCTAAGGTAAGTGTCAGGAAGGGATCTTTTTGCAATTCATGCAGGTGTTCGGCTTTGTCCAGCTTTTCCTGAGAATAGGGCAGAACGGAAAATTCCATGGTGTCGTCTGCGGTAAAGCGGATGCCATAGCCGTCCTCCCTCGTCAGCTCCACAAAGCGGACGTCGGTGCGGTTGCCGCACGCCTGAGGACGGACATAGGGGTGGAACATCTCCTCTGCGGTGGATGTATGCAGTGCGATGCGCTGTCCCGTCTTGCGGTCGCAGTAGGACTCTTCGGGACCTCTGCCGTACCAGCGCACATGGTTGAACTTTGCGTTGATCCCGGTGCGCACGCCGAACCGCAGCATGGGAAATCTGCCTTTGCCGGAGGTGGTGGTGTGCAGGGAGCCGTCGGCGTAGATGCAGACAACGGTTTTGCACTGTCTGACCATCGGCACCTTCCAGTGCAGAGTGATCTCCACGTGATCCTCCGATTCGCGGACACGGAAATTCTTTAGCACTGTCAGACGGTTGGCACGTCTCCAGGAATACAGGGGATGCAAGCGCAAAAGATCCGGCACAAAATTGAAATACCCGCGGTCGTTGTCCGTCAGGGGACGGTACACATTGGGACGGAACGTGGTGCCGTCCAGAATGTTGCCCTGTCCGAAGTCGAGGGAGACCGGCTTCCCCTTGGCGAATTGGAGCGTTGTGCCCCCGGCTCGAACGGTGGCGGAGCGGGCACTGCGTTCCACATGAATGCTGCCCTTTGCGTGGTGCACAGGGGGCGCAGTTTTTTTCAGCAGAAATTGGTCAAAGCTGATCTCGTCCCCTTGTTTGTACCATGTGCCATCCTCCCGATGGCGGTAGGAAAGGGTGAGGATCCACTCGCCGTCACCGTCGCAGTGTACGGGAACGGTCAGCTGCTTGGACGTCTGCGGCTCGATACCCTCCAGAGAAAGCTCGCCCCTGTCCTTTACGATGCCGTCCCGGGTGATCTCCCAGTGCAGCAGAACGTCATCCAAGGTGACGAAATAGTTTTTGTTGCGAATCTCTACGATGCCGTTCGCAATGTCCACTTCCTCTGCGCTGATGTTGGAGTAGACCTGCTTTACCTCGTAGTAGGCGGGATGGGGCGTGCGGTCGGCGGCAATGATGCCGTTGTTGCAGAAATAGTAGCTGGAAACGCCCTCGTTGAAATCGCCGCCGTAGTTCCAGATCTCGTTCCCGTTTTCATCGTGGGTGCGGATGGCCTGATCCACAAAGTCCCAGATAAACCCGCCGCACATATGGTCGTACTTTTCAAAATCCTCGACATACTCCCGGAAGTTGCCCAGACTGTTTTCCATACAGTGGGCATATTCGCAGTAGAGGACGGGCTTGTATTTGTAGACCGATTTCGGCACAGGCTTGTTGTCGGCCGCCAGCTTGTTGGCAACATTGTCAAACAGTGTGGTAGTGATCGCCCTTTGCTCACGCAGACACGCTACCTGCTTTTCCGTGGGGTACATACGGCTGATAAAGTCGGACTTGGTGTAGTCCGCATCGCCCTCGTAGTGGATGGGATACAGATCGCACAGATACAGGACGGCACGGCGCATGGAGGCGAAGTTTTTGCCGTCGCCCGCCTCGTTGCCCAGAGACCAGAAGCACACGCAGGCGTGGCTGCGGTCACGCAGAACCATGCGCTTGGCACGGTCCACAACGGCTTCCTTCCAGATGCGATTGCTGCCCGGGACGTTTTTGCGGCGCACACCATGGCTTTCCATGTCGCATTCGTCCATGACATAGAACCCCATCTCGTCGCACAGCTCATAAAAATACGGGTCATCCGGATAGTGACTGGTGCGGATGGCGTTGATGTTGGCCTGCTTCATGAGCGTCAGGTCACGGATATAGGTTTCTTTCGGCACCGTCCAGCCGTTATCCGGGTCAAAATCGTGACGGTTGACGCCCTTGAGAATAACCTTTTGGTTGTTGATATACAAAACATTTTTGCGGATCTGCACTTTTTTGAAGCCGATGCGAATCTGTTTTTGGGAGTAAAACTTATCCGGGGAACGAATAATAACGGTGAGGGTGTACAGATTCGGCGTTTCCGCAGACCATTTGCGGACGTTTTCGACGATGTGATGCAGGCTGATGGTATACCGGCCAAAGATGACGAAATCCTCCGCATGGATGACCTGACCGTCCAGCTGCACCTCGCAGTTGATCATGCAGCGGCTGGGCTTGCCGTTGATGACGGTCAGATCCAGATCGAGCAGACCGTTTTGATATGCATCATCCAGTGTGGCTTTGGCGTAAATGTCGTCGATGCGCACGATGGGCTCGGCGTACAGATACACCTCCCGGGAGATGCCGGACAGATTCCACATATCCTGATTTTCGAGGTAGGTGGCGTCACTGTAGCGAAAGACGCGCACGGTGATCTGGTTGCTTTGCGTATGCAGAAAATTGGTGACGTCAAATTCGGCGGGCGTCATAGAGCCCTGAGAATACCCCACATATTCCCCGTTGATATAGACATACATGGCGCTCTTCACGGCGCCGAAATGCAGGATTATTCTGCGGCTCAGCCATGTTTCGGGCAGGGTGAAGCGGCGGCGGTAGATGCCGACCTCGTTAAGCTCATGGATGACCTTGGGGATGTGGCGCTTGGAGGTACTGACACCCTCGGGCATAAAGGAGCACAGGTAGATGGGTTTGCCGTACCCCTTGAGCTGCCAGAGCGAGGGAACCTCGATGTCGTCCCAGTCGCTGTCGTCCAGATCGTCAAAGTAGAAGTCCTGCACGGGGATGTCGGCGTTTTGATGCCAGTGAAATTTCCATGTACCGTTCAGCGAAAGCTTGTAGGGAGATTCATCATACGCACGCGGAGATTCTTCCCCCAAGGGCAGCGCAGGGTTATGCGCATCCAGCTTGTTCTGTTGAATGATCGCGGGATCTTCCCAAAAATGAAGTCTTGGCATAATGAAACCTCGAAAATATAGTATCAATTAATTGTATAACATTGCTGTGCAGAATGCAAGAACTAAAAAGAAAAAATAACAAAAAACGTGTTGACAAATACCCCGTAGGGGGATACAATAAATATACCCCCATAGGGTATAGAAAGGATGAACTGTATGGAGAATTGTCCTGCTTGCCGCAAGACCAAGGTGCGCTCTGCGGAGGAATATAAAAGTCTGATGAACAGGCTCAGCCGCATGGAGGGGCAGATCCGCGGTATCAAGGGGATGCTGGAAAAGGATGCGTACTGCACCGATATCCTGACACAGGTGGCGGCAGTCAGTGCGGCGATGAACGCTTTCAGCCGGGAACTGCTTGCGGAGCATATCCGCACCTGCGTGGCGCAGGATATTCGGGACGGTAAGGACGAGACGATCGATGATCTGGTCGCCACACTGCAAAAGCTGATGAAATGAAAGGGAAGCAATGGAACAGTATATTGTGACCGGGATGCACTGCGCGGCGTGCAGTGCACGGGTGGAAAAGGCTGTGTCCGCCGTAGAGGGCGTGACGGACTGCACGGTAAATCTGCTGACCGGCAGTATGCAGGTGGAGGGCACAGCATCTTCGCAGGCGGTGATCGCTGCTGTGGAAGACGCCGGCTACGGCGCCGTACCGCAGGATGCGCCGCAAAAAACGGCAGAGCCGACGAAAAAAGAATCCTCTGTAAAAGTGCGGCTGCTTGTCTCTGTCGTGTTTTTGGCAGTTTTGATGTATGTGTCCATGGGACACGGAATGTGGGGCTGGCCGGTTCCCGCCTTTTTGCACGTACCGGCGGCACAGGGACTGTTTGAGCTGTTGCTGTCAGCGGCAGTTATGGTCATAAACCAACGCTTTTTTATCAGCGGTTTTCGTGCGGTTCTGCACCGTGCACCGAATATGGATACGCTGGTGGCGATGGGCAGCGGTGCGGCGTTTGTCTACAGTGTCTGCGTGCTGTTTGCCCAACTGCTGGGCACTGTGTCCTCGCCCCACTACTATTTTGAGTCCGCCGCCATGATCCTGACTCTCATCACCGTCGGAAAGCTTTTGGAGGAACACGCCAAGGGCAAGACCACCGATGCATTGCACAGTCTGATGCAGCTGCGACCGCAGACGGCAGTGCTTTACAAGGACGGCAAAGAGATCACCGTCCCGGTGGAATCGGTAAAAAAGGGCGACATCTTCTGCGTCCGCCCCGGGGAACGTGTTCCGGCAGACGGGATCGTTCTGGAGGGAAACAGTGCGCTGGACGAATCTGCGCTGACGGGGGAGAGTCTGCCCGTGGACAAGCAGGCGGGGGACAGTGTTTCTGCCGCCGCCGTCAACACTGAGGGGTATCTGCGCTGTGAAGCGACCCACGTGGGCGAGGACACGACCCTGTCCAAAATCATCCGCATGGTGCAGGATGCCTCTGCGGGCAAAGCGCCCATTGCCCGTATTGCTGATAAAGTGTCGGGCGTGTTTGTGCCGGTGGTGCTGGCAATCGCCGCCGTAACCGTGACGGCATGGCTGTTTGCGGGCAAAGAGATCGGCTTTGCGCTGGCGAGGGGTATTTCCGTTTTGGTCATCAGCTGTCCCTGTGCGCTGGGACTGGCGACCCCGGTGGCGATCATGGTCGGCAACGGCGTCGGCGCACGGCAGGGGACCTTGTTCAAAACAGCGGCGGCGCTGGAGGCCACGGGACGGGTGCAGATCGCCGCACTGGACAAAACCGGCACGCTGACCGAGGGTAAGCCCCAGGTCACGGACATCCTGCCGGCAGACGGCGTCACGCAGGCGGAATTGATGACCTATGCCCTTGCTTTAGAGCAAAAGAGCGAACATCCGCTGTCCAAAGCGGTACTGCAAAAGGCGGAGGAAATGCAGATCACTGCCGAAGCCGTCACGGATTTTGAAGCTGTACCGGGCAGGGGACTGCGGGGAAAATACCACGGCAAAGAACTCCTCGGCGGCAACAGCGCATTCATCGGACAGACGGATGTACAGGGTGTGACGGAACAGGGCAAAACACCTTTGCTGTTTTCTTTGGACGGGCGATATCTCGGTATGCTTGCCGTGGCCGATACCCTGCGTGCGGACAGCGCCGAAGCGGTGGCACAGCTGCAAAAAATGGGTATTCGCGTGGTGATGCTGACCGGCGACAATGCCCGCACCGCCAAGGCGATTGCAGAAAAGGCAGGGGTGCAGGAAGTGTTTGCCGATCTCCTGCCGGGCGGGAAAGAGCAGATCGTCCGCACCCTGCAAAACAGCGGCAGGGTCGCCATGGTGGGGGACGGCATCAACGATGCCCCGGCACTGACGGCGGCGGATATCGGCATTGCCGTCGGTGCGGGAACGGATGTGGCGATGGATGCGGCGGATGTGGTGCTGATGCAGGACGGACTGCATCAGGTGCCCGAGGCGATCCGCCTGAGCCGTGCGGTGCTTCGCAACATTCGGCAAAATCTGTTTTGGGCATTTCTGTACAACTGCATCGGCATTCCGCTGGCGGCGGGCGTGTTTATCCCGTCCCTCGGGTGGGAGCTGGACCCCATGTTCGGTGCGGCGGCCATGAGTTTGTCCAGCTTTTGCGTGGTGACCAACGCACTGCGGCTGAATTTGTTTTCCAAAAAAACGCATAAAAAGGAGAGAAAATCCATGGAAAAGACGATCCGAATCGAAGGTATGATGTGCGCACACTGTGAGGCGCACGTGAAGAAGGCGCTGGAAGCACTGGCGCAGGTGGAGGAAGCTGTGGTCAGTCATGAAAAAGGTACCGCCTGTGTGAAGCTGAACAGCCCGGTTTCGGACGATGTGCTGAAAGCAGCTGTCGAGGCAGAGGGGTACAAGGTGCTTTGAACGAGGTTGATAACTGATTTAAAAGTTTCGCTCAAGCCTTTTTAAAGGCTTGCGGATTCCAAAGGCGGCGCCT
>JBJEQK010000103.1:0-11415 GCA_051881715.1 Acutalibacteraceae bacterium | reverse complement strand
CATCGTTGGCGCAAAGGTCGTAATAGACGGAAAAACCGAAAAAGTGACCGGTCATTTCGTCGCTGGAGGTCTCGCACTTCCATTCGCAGGTGCCGTCAGGGGAGAGCTGCCATTCATGGTTGCCGTCCCCGAAGCCCTCTTCGCCGGGATAGCGGATCGCTCTGGCGGTAAAGCCGGGGATGCCGGTAACCTGCGTCAAAAAGAGCAGGGCGTTCATGCCGCGTCTTGCCTTGTGCAGTGCATCGGGATCGCCTGTAGCGCCGAAACGGAAAGATTCTGCGGCGACATTGCAGGCCGTCCAAAGACCGTCATTGTCGGAAATATGTACCGTGCCGCTTGCAAGATCATAGTTTTCGATGTGGTCACGGTTCGCGACAAAGCCGTGGCGAATGTGGTAGGCTTCGATGGTGTCCTCGTGGTAATCCGCCTTATCCAGCAGGGACATTTCACAGCAGTCGATCTCTGCGATTCCCTTGGCTGTGGCGGCAAAGATGCGCTCGCCGTCTCCGCTGACGGCGATATCCTTGACGGTGTTGTCAGGAACCCAGCGTTGGGCAGAGAAATACTTTGTTTTGCCATTCTTCAGATAGATGATGCCCACGTCGGAGGCAAAGTAGCGCCCGCCGACCCGATCTGCCGTGATTTTGTATACGGGATTTTTGGGCAGCTGCGGCAGTTTTTCCGGCGTGATCCAAAGACAGCCGTTGTCATAGATCGCCGCACCGCTTTCCGTGCCGACCCAAAGGTGTCCTGCGCTGTCAAAGCTGAGCGACAGCACCTTTTGCTTGGGCATACCGCAAAAGTCGGGAAGAATATTTTTCCATTCGTTGCGTTTTCCGTGCAGATAGCTAATATTCATTTCCGTGGCGATGTAGACGTTTTCATCCGAAATGGCCATGCACTGTCCCTTGCCGCCCTCGAGATGGCGGTGCAGGTGCACTTCTGCGGTGCCCGGGACAAAGGAGAAAATCTGATTTTCTGTCAGCACCCACCAGAAGCCTTTGCCGCTGCACACTTCGACAACAGGTTCTTCAAATTCCTTGTACAGGATGACCTGACCGTCCTGCACCAAATAGATGGATCGTCCGCTGACTGCGGCGATGCAATCGCGGTCGAGCAGTGCCAAAGCGCGGATATTGTCGCAAAGCATTTCCTTGCACACAGGCACAAAAACGGAATCCTCCAGACGAAACAGACCCTCTTGGGTGCCGGCATACAGGGCAGAGCCGTGCAGCAAAAGACAGTTGGTATTTTCGTTTATCAGACCGTCCGCAGACGTAAAACTGCGGCGGATGCGCTGCGTGAATTTGCCGGAGCGGTAGCAGCCGACTCTTGCCATACACATACCTCCACGATACATATTTATGATATTATAATCGAATAGACCTCTAATTGCAAGTAGTAAACGCAAAATATTGTGTAAATAATCTATGTGCTATACAAATTAAACGAAAAACTGTGTCTAAATCTTTAAAAAAGTGTTGAAAAAAATTGCAAAAGCGTGTATCATAAATAAGTAATATGTAAAAGAGGTGTTGCCTGGATGAGAAAAAAGACGGAGTATGACGGCATTCGTACATATACCGCGAAAGAGCGCAATATGTACCTGATCGGTCTTGCGGGACAGAATGTTATATACAATATTATTGGTGCAGGATTGCAGTACTATTTCGAGTCTGTTATCTTTATGCCCGCCATGGCTGTGGGCATTATCATGACACTTGCCCGTGTGTGGGATGCGTTTAATGATCCCATGATGGGCACACTGGTGGATCGTACCCGTACCAAGTGGGGAAAATGCCGTCCGTATTTGCTGTTTTCTCCCGCCATTATTCTGGTGATTACGACCCTTTGCTTTACGAATTTCGGCATCTATACCGATGCCAATGCAAACCGCACGTTGATTATTGCTTGGGCGGCGGTTACCTATGTCCTTTGGGGCATGAGCTACACCATCGGCGACATCCCGCTGTGGGGCATTACCGCGGTCATGACCGAGCGTGACGATCACCGCAATAAGATCCTCTCCCTTGCCCGTGTATTTGCCGGTATCGGCGGCGGTATAACGCTCATTTCCATTCAGCCCGTGGGCGTCGAAGTGGGTAAAATGCTGCAAAAGCGCTTTTTTGCCGACATGGAGTTCCGCGTGGGATTTAACCAGGGTCAGCGCTACGGCTTTCTGCTGACGGCGTTCGGCTTTGCCCTGATCGGCTGTGCACTGTTCCAGCTGGTCGGTATTTTTACCAAGGAGCGCATTCCCGGCAGTGAACAAAAGAACAACATCGGCGAAAACTTCAAGCTGATGTGGAACAACAAGCCTTTCCGCCAGATTTTGATCTCCGGCATTCTCAACAGTCCCAAGCAGATCGTCATGCTGGTCGCCATGACCTTGGTCAACTACTACTACGCCAACAACGATTCCACCCAGATGATCAAGTACTATGTCATCCTTGGCGCAGGACTTTTTGTGGGTCAATTCGTTGCGATGCTGCTCATGCCTGCTTTGGTGCAGAAAATCGAGAAGAAGTCGCTGTACAACTGGAGCAATATCATCAGCGCCGTCCCCTTTGCGTTGATTTTCTTCTTCTATGAAATCGCACCCAACCACGATGTAACGACCCCGATTTTTTTGGCGCTGTATGCCCTGATGTTCACCCTCAGCGGCATTTCCATCGGCGCAAGCACCGTTTTGCAGTCGCTGATGATCGCCGACTGCATCGACTATGAGGAGTACCACAGCGGGCTTCGCCCGGACGGCGTATTTTTCTCCGGCCAGTCCTTCATTACCAAGCTCTCCACCGGCATCGCCACCATTCTCTGCTCTGTCGGCTACACCATTGTTGATTTTCAAAAGGAGCGCAGAGAAGCAGTCGTGCAGTATATGCAGACCGGGCTTGCCCGTGCGAACCCGGACTTTGAGCCGTTCATGATGATCATGTTCTTCCTGATCTCCGTACCCCCGGCGATTGGTTCGGTTTTGGCCGCTGTGCCTACGTGGAATTACGCACTGCCCGACAAAGAGCACAAGAAGATCCTCGCTGAGCTGCACAAACGCAGACACGGCGATGAAGAATAAGGAGGAGACAATATGCTTGCGAATACACCGCCCATGGGATGGAACAGCTGGAATACATTCGGTGAAAACATCCATGCGGATCTGATCAAGGAAACGGCAGACGCCTTCGTGGCCAACGGCTTAAAGGAGGCAGGGTACGAGTATCTGGTCATTGACGACTGCTGGTCGGAATACAACCGTGATCCCATTACTGACAAGATCGTCCCGCACAAGGAGAAGTTCCCCAACGGCATGAACGATGTCAGCAATTATGTCCACAGCAAGGGACTGAAATTCGGTATGTATTCCTGCGCCGGTGTGCGCACCTGCGCCGACTATCCCGGCTCCTTTGACCATGAGTTTTTGGATGCCAAGACCTTTGCGGAATTCGGTGCCGATTTTCTGAAGTACGACTTTTGCTTCAAGCCCGACAGCAGTGACGGTCCCATCCTCTACCATCGCATGGGCACGGCGCTGAGCGTCTGCGGCAGAGAGATCCTTTTCTCTGCGTGCAACTGGGGCAGCGACAATGTGCACCGCTGGATCCGTTCTACCGGCGCGCAGATGTACCGCTCCACGGGAGATATCAACGACAGTTTTGGCTCCTTTACGGAAATTCTGCTCAGTCAGGAAAAGAATTTCGGTTTTTCCGCACCGGGTTGTTTCAACGACATAGATATGCTCACTGTCGGCATGTACGGCAAGGGAAATGTCGCCAAGGAAGGCTGCAACGATACGGATTACAAGACCCAGTTTTCCCTTTGGTGTCTGTTTGCGGCGCCCTTAATGCTCGGCTGTGATCTTCGGAATATGACGCCTCAGACGCTGAAACTGGTCACCAATAAAGAATTGATCGCCATCAATCAGGACGAGGAAGCGCGTCCGCCGTTCCGTTTGGGTACCCGGGGCAAGAGCCACATTTTCGCCCGCCGCCTTGCGGGCGGAGACTTTGCATTCGGTCTGTTCAATTTCGGCGAAAGAGACGAGGTCGTCCCGCTCATGTTCTTCCAAACAGGGTTGACCGCCAACTCCGGCTACGCTTTCGAGCTGACGGACTGCTTCACAGGCGAGAATGTGGGCACATACAAGGATTACTTTTCTGTCAAGATCGCCCCGCATGACTGCGCCATGTACCGCGCAAAATTGGTCGCACTGCAATAAATTCTGCCGGATTTTTTGGATAATTTTCCTGCGCATATTGCATTTGCGGACAGAATATTGTATAATAAACGCATTGTTTGTCGAGAGAGGGCGATTGGGTTGAAAATTCTGGAGGAGCGCATTCGCAAGGATGGGAAAATTTTCCCGGGAAATATCCTGAAGGTGGACAGCTTTCTGAACCATCAGATTGATGTGCATCTTTTGGAGCAGATCGGAGAGGAATTTTACCGTCTGTTCGGACAGGAACAGATCGACAAGATCATGACCATCGAGGCTTCCGGCATCGGCATCGCTTGCATTACGGCACAGCGTTTCGGTGTGCCGGTGGTGTTCGCCAAAAAGAGCCAGAGCATCAATATTTCCGCAGACGTTTTCACTTCCAAGGTTGCCTCCTACACCCACGGCAAAGTATATGATGTAATTGTTTCCAAGGAGTTCCTGCACAGTGGAGAACGTGTCCTGATCGTGGACGATTTTCTTGCTAAGGGACAGGCTATGCTGGGCTTGATCGACATTGTCCGCTCTGCCGGTGCGGTGCCTGTGGGTGCAGGCATTGTCATCGAAAAAGGCTTTCAGGAGGGCGGCGAGCTGATTCGGCAGGCAGGCGTGCGTCTCGAATCGCTGGCGGTCGTTGAATCCATGTCCGACGACGGCACCATCGTTTTTCGCAGCTAAACACGGTTATTTTGCAGAAATGCAGAAAAAATAAAAAAACGGAGGAAAACAAAATGAAAAAGATTCTCGCAATTCTTTTGGCAATGGTTCTTGTTTTCAGCCTGGCGGCTTGCGGCGCTGACGCAGGCAAGACAGAGGACGAGACCACCGGCGCCGGCACCGACTTGTCCGCAGATGTGAGCAGCCTGAAGCTGGGTCTTATCTGTCTGCACGATGAAAACTCCACCTATGACAAGAACTTCATCGACGCTTTTGAGGCGGCACAGACCGCACTTGGTCTGTCTGACGATCAGGTCATGATCAAGAGAAACGTCCCGGAGTCCAATGAATGCTATGAAGCTGCCGCTGACCTTGTGGATCACGGCTGCAACATCATCTTTGCTGACTCTTTCGGTCACGAAGATTTCTTGATCAAGGCTGCAAAGGAAAACCCCGATGTGCAGTTCTGCCACGCCACCGGCACCAAGGCACACACCGAAAAGCTGGCGAACTACCACAATGCTTTCGCTTCCATCTATGAGGGCAGATACCTCGCCGGTGTTGCCGCAGGTCTCAAGCTCAACGAAATGATCGAAGCCGGCAAGTTTACCGCAGAGGAAGCGGTGATCGGCTATGTCGGCGCATTCACCTATGCCGAAGTGGTTTCCGGCTACACCTCCTTCTTCTTGGGCGCCAGATCCATCTGCCCCACTGCCACCATGAAGGTGCAGTTCACCGGCAGCTGGTACGACGAGACCGCAGAGAAGGAAGCCGCCAACACCCTGATCGCTGCCGGTTGCAAGCTGATCAGCCAGCACGCCGACTCCATGGGTGCTCCCACAGCCTGTGAGACCAAGGGCATCCCGAACGTTTCCTACAACGGCAGCACGGAGGCAGCGTGTCCCAACACGTTCATCGTCTCCTCCAGAATCGACTGGACGCCTTACTATATGTATGTTGCCACATCCGTTCTGGAAGGCACGGAGATCGCCTATGACTGGTGCGGCGGCATCGAGGAGGGTTCCGTGGTGCTGACCTCCGTCAACGAGCAGGCGGCGGCTGTCAATACGCAGTCCCTGATCGACGAAACGGCTGCAAAGCTGAAGACGGGCGAGATCCATGTGTTCGACACCTCCACATTCACCGTTGGCGGCAAGAACCTCGACAGCTACATGGCGGACGTTGATACGGACGAAGCTTACACGGGCGACACCGAGGTTATCTCCGACGGTTACTTCCATGAATCCGAATATCGTGCGGCGCCGTACTTCGATCTTCGCATTGACGGTATCGAGCTTCTGAACGAAAAGTTCTGATTTGTTGATCTGAAAGCAGGCGGGATACAAACTTTATCCCGCCTGTTGCGATTTTATGTGTTTTGGAAAATGATTCTGTTTCGACAGCATTATTTTCAAGAATATATGCGGAGGTGTACCAGTGGCTTCAGAATACGCGATTGAGTTAAAAAATATCACTAAGAGATTCGGTACAATTCTTGCGAACGACAACGTGAACCTGACGGTGAAGTACGGCGAGATCCTTTCCATTCTCGGTGAAAACGGCAGCGGCAAGACCACATTGATGAACATGATCTCGGGCATCTATTTTCCCGACCATGGTCAGATTTTCATCAACGGAGAGGAAGTGGTCATCCGTTCGCCCAAGGATGCTTTTGACCACAAAATCGGCATGATCCACCAGCATTTCAAGTTGGTAGATGTGTTCAATGCGACGGAAAATATCGTTTTGGGGTTAAACGAGGGCAAAAAGTTCGACATTAAAGAGTCAGCCAAACGGGTTGCGGACATTTGCGAGCAGTCCGGCTTTGAGTTGGATCCCTTTAAAAAAATCTACGAAATGTCCGTTTCCGAAAAGCAGACTGTGGAGATCGTCAAGGTGCTGTACCGCGGCGCAGATGTGTTGATTTTGGACGAGCCTACAGCGGTACTCACGCCTCAGGAAACACAAAAGCTGTTCCGTGTCCTGCGCAAGATGCGTGACAGCGGCAAGGCGATCATCATCATCACCCACAAATTGCACGAGGTTCTCTCTCTTTCCGACAGAGTTTCCGTGCTTTGCAAGGGTAAGTATATCGGAACGGTCAACACTGCTGAAACCAATGAATCCGAGTTGACAGAAATGATGGTCGGCAAAAAAATCAGCCTGAACATCCACCGCAGTGTACCGAAGGATCCGCAGGACAGACTGGTTATCAGCCACTTGAATTGTATCAACCGCGAGGGTGTCAAGCAGCTGGACGATGTTTGCTTTACGGCGAAAAGCGGAGAAATTCTCGGCATTGCCGGTATTGCCGGCAGCGGGCAGAAAGAACTGCTGGAAGCCATCGCCGGATTGCAGCATCTGGCGTCCGGGGAAATTCTTTATCTAAACCCGCAGACCGGGAAAACCGACAATCTGCGCGACAAAACGCCCCAGCAGATTCGAGATCTAGGCGTTCGTCTGTCCTTCGTTCCCGAGGATCGTCTGGGCATGGGACTTGTGGGCAACATGGACATCGTGGACAACATGATGCTGCGCAGCTATCGCAAGGGCAAGTCCGGCTTCCTTAAGAGAAAACAGCCCAAAAATCTGGCAGAATCCGTCATTGAACAGCTGGAAGTTGTCACACCCAGTGCAGCCACGCCGGTACGTCGTCTCTCCGGCGGCAACGTGCAGAAGGTTCTTGTCGGTCGTGAGATCGCAGAATCCCCTACGGTGTTTATGGCGGCATATCCCGTGCGGGGCTTAGATATCAATTCCTCGTTCTTGATTTATAATCTGTTGAATGAACAGAAGGAAAACGGGGTTGCCGTTATCTTTGTCGGCGAAGATCTGGATGTTCTTTTGGAGCTGTGCGACAGGATTTTGGTGATCGGTTCCGGTCGTGTCGCCGGCATCGTGGACGGACGTACCGCAACAAAGGAAGAGGTCGGCTTGCTGATGACAAAGGGTGCAAATCATTTACAGGAGGGCGCAGCCCATGAGTAAAAAAAACAAGCCTGAAAAAAGCACACAGGAGCCGCTGTTTCACATCGTCAAGCGCAGTGGACTTGTGTGGTGGAAATCTTGGCTGATTCGCCTTGCGGCAATCGTTTTGGCGCTGATTTTCAGCGGAATCGTTGCATTCCTGCTGACCAAAGAAAATCCCATCAGCCTGTATGCCACGATGATCGACGGCGCTCTGGGCACGAAGCGCAGGGTGTGGTCTTTGCTGCAAAATCTGGCGATGCTCCTTTGCGTATCTCTGGCGATCACCCCTGCGTTTAAAATGCGTTTTTGGAACATCGGCGCCGAGGGACAGGTCTTGATCGGCGGACTTGCCACAACGGCCTGCATGATTTTGTTCGGCAACAAGCTTTCGTCTCCGCTTTTGATTTTGGTCATGATCGTGACCAGCGTTTTAGCCGGTGCGATCTGGGCGATCATTCCCGCCTATTTCAAGGCGAAATGGGAAACCAACGAAACCTTGTTCACACTGATGATGAACTACATAGCCATACAGACGGTTTCCTGTTTTGTCTATAAGTGGTCTGTGCCAAAGGGCTCGGGCAAGATCGGCGAGATCAACGGCGCCACGCAGGCAGGCTGGCTGCCGAGCATCGGGGGCAACAAATATCTGCTCAATATTCTGATCGTGCTTGCTTTGACCATTGCGCTGTATATTTATCTCAAGTACAGCAAGCACGGCTACGAGATTTCCGTTGTGGGCGAGAGCGAGAAAACCGCCAACTATATCGGCATCAACGTGAAAAAGGTCATTATCCGCACCATGTTCCTCTCCGGCGCATTATGCGGCATTGCCGGTTTTCTGCTTGTGGCAGGCGCCGACCATACGCTGACCACCGATACCGCCGCAGGACGCGGATTTACGGCGATCATGGTTTCGTGGCTTGCGAAGTTCAATCCTGTTTACATGATTTTTGCTTCTCTGCTTCTCGTTTTTCTGGAAAAGGGCGCCATCGAAATCTCTACGGTTTTCGGTCTCAACAAGGCGTTCTCGGAAATCATCACCGGCATTATTATCTTCTTTATCATCGGCAGTGAATTTTTCATCAACTATTCCATCAAGTTCAGAGAATCGGCAAAGGAGGAGCAGAAATGATTGTTGAATTTATTCCCCGTGCCGTTGTTCAAGGCATTCCGCTTCTCTTCGGCTCCACGGGTGAGATCATCACGGAGAAGTCCGGTCATCTGAATTTGGGTATTCCCGGCATCATGTATGTCGGCGCCATCGGCGGCGTGATCGGCGCTTTCTTTTATGAGCAGTCCACGCCGAACGTCAATCCCTTTTTGGCGGTTTTGATTCCGCTTCTCTGTTCTGTCCTCGGCTCCTTTTTGATGGGGTTGATCTACAGTTTTCTGACCGTCACACTGCGCGCCAATCAAAATGTTACAGGCCTTGCACTGACTACCTTCGGTGTGGGAATCGGCAACTTTTTTGGCGGCTCTCTGATCAAGCTGACCAATTCTGAGGTGCCCTCCATCGTCCTGTCCGCCACAAGCCGCTGTTTCAAGCAGACCCTGCCTTTTGCGGACAAGCTGGGTGTATTCGGAGAGCTGTTCTTTTCCTACAGCTTCTTGGCATATGCCGCAATTCTCATCGCGTTTATTGCCGCATATCTTCTCAAGAAAACTCGTGTCGGTCTGAATTTACGTGCCGTGGGCGAAAACCCTGCAACGGCCGATGCGGCAGGCATCAATGTTGGTCGCTACAAGTATGCGGCGACCTGCATCGGCAGTGTGATTGCAGGTCTCGGCGGTCTGTACTACATTATGGACTACGCCTGCGGCGTCTGGTCCAACGACGGCTTCGGCGACCGTGGCTGGCTGGCCATTGCGCTGGTGATCTTCGCCATCTGGAAGCCGGATTTCGGCATCATCGGTTCTTTCCTGTTCGGCGCGCTCTATCTGCTGTACAACATCGTGTATTCGTTCATCAAGATCGGCTTTATTGAGCAGGAGATTTTCAAGATGGCGCCCTATGTGGTGACGATCCTTGTGCTGATTGCGATCAGTATGCGCCGCAAGAGAGAGTTCCAGCCCCCTGCGGCTTTGGGCTTGCCGTATTTCCGGGAAGACCGGTAAACATAAAAATAGGTTCATCATGTCTTTTTGTGGGATTCAAAGTTTCGCTCAAGCCTTTTTAAAGGCTTGCGGATTCCAAAGGCGGCGCCTTTGGTCGCCGACCGCAGTCGGCGAAATCCAAACAACAGAAAAGCGCAGGAGGGGAGCCAAAACAGTCCGGTGGACTGTTTTGGCGTGGGGAACCCTCGCCGGGGGTTCCCCGATGCGAAGCACAAATCCCACAATTTTCCGTGAGTAGCGAAAAAATAACAAAAGCGTTCAGTTTTTTGCTGAACGCTTTTGTTGTACGTACTTTTGGACACTTCCGTGCATATACTGGTGTTGTAAAAAGAAAGGAAGTGTGCACATGGAGACGGTTATTTTCGGGATTTTAAGTGTTTTACTGGTTATCGGTTTTTTGCATGAGGACTGGTTTGTAGCGAAAGAACAGTTTATCCTACAATATATTTGCAGAAAAATCTTGCACCTTTGTGCGAAGTATGGTAAACTAAAAGTAGACTTAAACAAGGAGAAGCATCATGAAAGTTCAGTTAAAAGCATACAAAGCGTCCGAAATCCAGTTCGTCAGCAATCTCGAGAATGGAACTCGCGTAGAGTTGGGTAATAAGTATTCCTACAATGTTAATTATGCGCCCAACAATGTTTGCCGCGGTGAATTTACCATCGAGGTGGCGGACAAGGAGCACCCGGAGAAGTTCGGCATCAAAGTCGTTTTCGTCGGCATTTTTGAATTTGAGGAGGGGATGGAAAAGGAAAAAATTCACGTCCTTTCCTTTAAGGAGTTGTTCCCATACGCCCGTGCACTGATCACAACGATCACGGCAAATTCCGGCATCCAGCCGATCATCATTCCGCCCATCGACATTGAGTCGCAAAACATCTACCGTTTTGAGAAAAACAACTGATACATAAAGTCCGTAAAGCGGGGCAGACTGTTATCAAAAACAGGAGGCCTCGCTTTTATGATCGAACAGGATACTGTCAAACTGCTGCGGGAATGCGATGCAGGTGTGCAAATGGGCATTTCCTCCATAGACGAAGTGCTGGACAATATACAAAATGAAGAACTTCGTCAACTGCTGATCGACTGCAAAAACGAGCACATAAAGCTTGTGCATAAAATTCAGGCACTGCTTGACCGATACCATGATGCAGGAAAGGCGCCCAATCCCATGGCGAAAGGGATGTCGTGGATCAAGACCAACGTAAAACTGGCTGTGGAGGATTCGGACGGAACAGTCGCGGACTTGATGACGGACGGCTGCAACATGGGTGTAAAATCCCTGAGCCGATATCTGAATCAGTATGCCGCCGCAGACGAGGAATCCAAAGACATTGCCAAGAGCCTTGTCCGAATCGAGGAACAGCTGATTGAGGATCTGCGCGATTATCTGTAAAATAACGAGTTCATCACGGATTTTTGTGGGATTAAAAGTTTCGGTCAAGCCTTTTTAAAGGCT
>JBJEQK010000102.1:0-2614 GCA_051881715.1 Acutalibacteraceae bacterium | reverse complement strand
GACGCCATCGACCTGAAATACGCCAAGCAGGTGGCAGACTACATCGGCAGCGACCACACCGAGGTCATCATCACCAAGGAAGATGTTCTCGCAAACCTCGAAACAGTTATCGCCCTCTTGGGCACCTACGACATCACCACCATCCGTGCGAGCATGGGTATGTACCTTGTGTGCAAATATATCCACGAAAAGACGGATATCCGCGTCCTGCTCACGGGGGAAATCTCCGACGAGCTGTTCGGCTACAAGTACACCGACTTCGCTCCCGACGCCGACGCTTTCCAAAAAGAGGCGCAAAAGCGTGTGCGGGAGCTGCATATGTACGACGTACTGCGTGCCGACCGCTGTATCTCCGTAAACTCCCTCGAAGCCCGTGTGCCCTTCGGCGATCTGGACTTCGTACACTACGTCATGTCCGTGGATCCCGCCAAAAAGATGAACACCTACGGCAAGGGCAAGTACCTCCTGCGCCACGCCTTTGAGGGCGACTATCTGCCGCAGGATATCCTCTACCGGGAAAAGGCGGCATTCTCCGACGCTGTCGGTCACTCCATGGTGGACGACCTGAAGGAATATGCGCAGACCTGCTACACCGACGAGGAATTTGAACAAAAGTGCAAGCAGTACACCTTTGCCACGCCCTTTACCAAAGAATCTCTCTTGTACCGGGAAATTTTTGAAAAATACTATCCCGGTCAGGCGGAAATGGTCGTGGATTTCTGGATGCCCAACAAGGACTGGGAGGGCTGCAACGTCAACGACCCCTCCGCCAGAGTTCTTTCCAACTACGGCAACAGCGGCAAATAATCCATCGCAATGCAAGGGGGCAAATATATGGTTCCAATTTCGGAACGTCCGATTCATGAAGAGTGCGGCGTGTTCGGCATCTACAGCGCCGTGCGGCAGGATGTGGCGCAGACCGCCTATTACGGTCTGTACGCTTTACAGCACCGCGGGCAGGAGAGCGTCGGCATCGTGGTCAACGACGACGGCGTTTTCACCGTCAAAAAATCCGCCGGGCTGGTGGGCGACGCTTTCCCCAAAGAGGCGCTCTCGTCCATGGGACAGGGCAACATCGCCGTCGGTCACGTCCGCTACGCCACCACCGGCTCGGACAACGCGCACAACATCCAGCCCATCGTCATCAACCACAGCAAGGGGCACATGGCGCTGGCGCACAACGGCAACCTGACCAACTCCTTTGAACTGCGCTGTGCGCTGGAGGATCAGGGCGCCATTTTCCACTCCACCACCGATTCCGAAGTGATCGCCTACGTCCTTGTGCAGCAGCGGCTGAAATGCGGCTCCATCGAACAAGCCGTTTCCAAAACCATGGACATCATCGAGGGTGCCTATTCCCTCGTCATCTCCTCCCCTGCCAAGCTGTTGGCTGTCCGCGATCCCCACGGGTTCCGTCCCCTGTGCTACGGTCAAACGGAGGACGGCGACATTGTTTTCGCCTCCGAATCCTGTGCGCTGGACGCCATTCGGGCAAAGTTCGTGCGGGATCTTCTCCCGGGCGAAATTGCCATCGTGGAAAACGGCAGCATCCGCTTCGACACCACCCACTGCGGCACCGTGCCGAAAAGTCTGTGCGTGTTTGAATACATCTACTTTGCCCGTCCCGACTCGGTCATCGACGGCGCCAGCGTCTCCCTCGCCCGTCAGCGTGCCGGTGCATTCCTCGCCGAGGAACACCCCGTAGACGCTGATCTGGTGATCGGCGTGCCCGACTCCGGACTGGAAGCCGCGTTGGGCTATTCCCAAAAGTCCGGCATTCCCTATGCCATCGGCTTTACCAAAAACAAATACATCGGCCGCACCTTTATTTCTCCCGGTCAAAGTACCCGAAAAAAGGGCGTGAACATCAAACTCAATCCCATCCGTGAGGTGGTAAAGGACAAGCGCATCGTCCTTGTGGATGATTCCATCGTCCGCGGTACCACCAGCCGGCACATCGTCGATCTGCTGCGGGATGCGGGGGCGAAGGAGATCCATATGCGCATCAGCGCACCGGCGTTCGTGGCGCCCTGCTACTACGGCGTGGACATCGACGACTCCAACGGTCTCATCGCCAACCACCACACCGTCCCCGAAATCGCCGAGCAGATCGGTGTAGATACCTTGGGCTACCTGAGCATGGAGCACGTGTGTCTGCTCACGGGCAAGGATACCGGCTTCTGTACGGCGTGCTTCGGCGGCGCCTACCCGGTCAAACCCTCCTGCAATGCCAAGAAGTCCCGATTTGAGGGAAGAATCAGTGAAAATAAAGGCGACACCCTGTAAAGCGCGGTCGCCCAAGAAATAAGAGGAACAGAATTATGACAAAGTATATTTTTGTGACCGGCGGCGTTGTGTCCGGTCTCGGCAAAGGCATCACCGCCGCTTCCCTCGGTCGTCTGCTCAAGGAGAGAGGACTGAAGGTCGCCGCACAGAAGCTGGACCCCTACATCAACGTGGACCCGGGCACCATGAGCCCCTATCAGCACGGCGAAGTGTACGTCACCGAGGACGGTGCAGAGACTGACCTCGACCTCGGTCACTACGAGCGGTTCATTGACGAGGATCTGAACAAGTACTCCAACCTCACCACGGGCAAGGTGTACTGGAACGT
>JBJEQK010000101.1:0-11626 GCA_051881715.1 Acutalibacteraceae bacterium | reverse complement strand
CTCGCCGGGGGTTCCCCGGTGCGAAGCACAAATTCCACAATTTTCCGTGAGGAGCAGTGAAAAACCGCTGTCTTGGAAATAAAAGTTGCATTTCGATCGTACATATGGTATAGTTCATATATCAAATCGTATTTTTGGAGTCGATACATCCATGAATTTTGTTATTCCCTGCCTGCTTGGAATCGAGGGGCTGATTGCCGAAGAACTCCGTGCAATGCAGGCGGAAAATGTATGTGCCGAAAACGGCAGGGTGCTTTTTTCGGGCGATGTGCATATGCTTGCGCGCGCCAACATCTGCTCACGGTATGCGGAGCGAATTCAAATTTTGGTCGGTTCTTTTGAGGCACGCACTTTCGAGGAGCTGTTTCAAGGGACAAAAGCACTGCCGTGGGAGGAGTGGATTCCTGCGGACGAGGCGTTTCCCGTGAAAGGGTATTCCATCAATTCTGCTTTGTTCTCCGTCAGCGACTGCCAGTCGATCATCAAAAAGGCAATCGTAGAACGATTGAAACAGCGCTACCGCTTGGAGTGGTTCCCGGAAACGGGTGCCGTGCATCAGATTCAGTTTTCCATCATGAAGGACAAAGTCAGCCTTTTGATAGACACTTCCGGCTATGGTCTGCATAAACGGGGGTACCGTTTGCAGGCGGCAGAAGCGCCGCTGAAGGAAACCCTTGCGGCGGCCATCTGCAATGTGTCGAGACTGCGGCCGTACCATACGCTGTATGATCCCATGTGCGGCTCCGGCACGATCGCCGTGGAGGGCGCCATGATGGCCATGGGCATTGCCCCCGGTCTGCACCGTCATTTTTCGGCGGAGCGGTGGGACAGTATCCCGGAAAGCGTCTGGAAAGAGGAACGGGAACGGGCGAGATCGCTGGAGGACAGAAACTGCGATTTCTTTTGCTATGCATCTGACATTGATGAAAACGCGCTGGAGCTTGCCAAAGCCAATGCGCTTCGGGCAGGGGTTTCCGACCGTATTCAGTTTTTCAAGGCGGATGTGCGCAAGTTTTCTCCCGAAACGGAACGGGGCACCGTGATCTGCAATCCGCCGTATGGCGAGCGGCTTTTGGACATCAACGAGGCTGAAAACCTCTACAAGGAAATGGGCAAGGTGTTCCCGAAAAAACGCGGATGGTCGTACAGCATCATTTGTCCCTCGGAGACCTTTGAACGCTCCTTCGGACGAAAGGCAGATAAGCGCAGAAAGCTCTATAACGGCATGATTAAGTGTGATTTGTATATGTATTTTAAGGGATAAGGAGTAAGAGTATGAAGCATATTTTTGTCGTCAATCCTCTTGCCGGCAAGAAAGGCAGAGACGCACAGCGTATTCTCCCCGAGATCGACAGTTACTGTCAGGCGCAGGGGTTGGATTATCAGATTTATTGCACCAAGGCGGCGGGAGACGGACTGGATTTTGTAAAAAAGACGGCCGCAAAAGGGGAGGATGTCCGCTTTTACGCCTGCGGCGGCGACGGGACGCTTTTCGAGGTGGTCAACGGTTCTTTCGGATATGACAATGTGGAGGTGGCTGCCCTTCCCTTAGGCTCCGGCAACGACTTCATTCGTCTGTTCGGAACCAAGGAGCAGCTTGCCAATGTGGAGGCGCAGGTCAACGGCACGGTAATCAAGCTGGATCTGATCAAATGCGGCGACAAGATCGCCATCAACGAGTGCTCCATGGGCATGGACGCGGAAGTGTGCAAGAAACAGGCTGACTTTAAAAAGCTTCCCTTTATCAGCGGCGAGATGGCGTATACATTTTCCGCACTCTGGGCATTGATGAAAAAGATGGAGAATACCTTTACCATTTCCGTGGATGACAAACCGGCAGAGACGCGCAAGGTGATTTTCTGCTTTGTCGGCAATTCCCGCTGGTACGGCGGCGGCTATATGGGCGGACCGCTTGCCATGCCCAACGATGGACTTTTGGATATTGTTGTCGTCGAGAAAAAGGTCAGTCGCCTGAAGCTGTTGACCCTGTTGTCTGCCTATAAGCAGGGCAAGCAGCTCAGTTGGGATTTCACCCACTTTGTCCGCGGCAAAAAGATCACTGTCCATGCGCAGGATCCCGCCGTGGTCAATGTGGACGGGGAGTGCGAGGTCGTGCATGACTGCACCATGGAGATCGTTCCCTCTGCCATCAAGTTCGTGGTACCGGCCAATTCCACATTCTTTGCGGACGTGGAATCCGGCAGGATCAGCAGTGAAAGACCGATCAATGCTTAAAGGCAAAACCGCAAAACTGCGCCGGCAGAATTGTCGGCGCAGAAAAATAAATTCAAAAAAGTTTGAAAAAGCACTTGATTTTTTTAGGATGATAGTGTATAATACCGATGTTGAGCAAACGGAGAGTTGTCCGAGTTGGTCGAAGGAGCACGACTGGAAATCGTGTAAACCGTTACAGCGGTTTCGAGAGTTCGAATCTCTTGCTCTCCGCCAAAAGCCTATGGAAGTGAATCGCTTCCGTAGGCTTTCTTTTTTCGTTTTTTCCATGTACACAGACTATTGATATAATTTGCAATATCCTGTTGACAAATGGAGGAAAGAGGTGTACAATACATAACAGATGTTGCGCAACGTATGTTACGGGAAGTGATTGGATGCCACCGAAACCAAAATTTGAAAAACAGGAAATCGTGGATGCGGCGCTGGAGATTGCCCGGGAGCGGGGTCTCGAAGCGATCACGGCGCGGGAGGTCGGCGCACGTCTCGGCACCTCCACAAGACCGGTTTTTACCTATTTTCCGAGCATGGAGGCTCTGGCTGCAGCGGTGACCGAAGCCGCAAAAAAGATGTTTTTGGATTGGCTTCGTGGGGCGGACGACTATGTCCCGTCTTTTAAAAAGCGCGGGATCCTGCTGATCCAGTTTGCGCAGACGGAACCAAAGCTTTTTCAAATGCTTTTTATGACCGAGCAAGCGGAAAACCTGGATTTCAATACATGGATGCGCCTTCGCGAAGCAGGCTTTGAGCGGGATATTCAGAAGATCTGCGAGGACTATCACATGACGAACAAGCAGGCCGCCGGGCTGTTCAACCAGATTTGGGTCTATGCCCACGGAATCTGTGCGCTATGCGCCACGAAAGTCTGCTTTTTTACGGAGAACCAGATCGTGTCCATGCTCGGGCAGATGTTTGCCGCCTGTTTGATGTATATCAAAAGCGGCGGCTCTCAGGATGCAGACTTGGCGCCGGTAAAGATCGGCAGTGCAGAATATGTCGTTCTGAACAGCGCAATGCCATATAAATCAACAGAAAACGGAGGAGATACTCATGAAAAAAACATTGTATCGTGTGAATGAAAACAAAATGATTGCAGGCGTTTGTGCCGGCTTTGCGGAGTATTTCGATGTGGATGTCACATGGATTCGCTTGGCGCTGGTGTTGTTTAGCCTGATGGGTGGCTGCGGCTTGGTCGCATATTTGGTCGCAGCGATCATCATGCCGGTGAAGCCTGATTCTATCGTATGAGGATTCACGCATGGAAAGTACATTAAAAGTCATTCAAACCTTTTCCAAAATCGGCAAGATCGCCAGCAAAGTTTTGTTTGTGCTGTTCACAGTGGGTGCGTGTTTCTGCGTCGCCGGGACGCTTAGCTATGCGCTGGGTGTCTACGGCGTATTGAAAGTAGGCGGTATGCAGATTCACGGGATTCTGGAAGATGCACTCGGTGCTGGGGAGACGGGCGTGTATATGGCGCTGATCTCTTCCTGCATCCTTTGTGCGGGGCAGGCAATTTTGTGTAAGTTTGCGGAAAAGTATTTCGAAAGTGAACTGCGTGTCGGTACACCCTTTACCGAGCAGGGTGCACGAGAAATGCAGCGTCTGGGCATCCTGACGATGGCGGTGTCCCTTGGCTGCTATATCTTGGCCAAAATCGTCTGTGCCGTCCTGCGAAAAGTGATGGGCGGCGGTCTGGACTGGACAAACCCGGAGCTGGAAACCTCCTTGAGCATAGGGGTTACATTTATTATCGTGTCGTTTCTTTTGAAATACGGCGCAGAGAGGGAGAAAGAAAATGCTGAAAATTGAGCACCTGACAAAAGTATACGGGGACAAAAAGGCGGTGGATGATCTGAACCTGCATATCCGCCCCGGGGAGATCTATGGCTTTATCGGTCATAACGGCGCAGGCAAAACAACGACTCTCAAGGCCGTTGTCGGGATTTTGCAGCCGGATGCAGGGGAGATCACGGTAAACGGTCATTCCGTGAAAGAGGATCCGCTGACGTGCAAACAGAAGATCGCCTACATTCCCGACAACCCGGATCTGTACGAGTTTATGACCGGGATCCAATATTTGAATTTTATCGCCGACATTTTCGGCGTATCTGCGCAGGACAGACAGGCAAAGATCCACAAGTATGCCGACGGCTTTGAAATTGAAAAAGATATGGCAGAACCGATCTCTGCGTATTCTCACGGCATGAAGCAAAAATTGGCGGTCATTTCCGCACTGATCCACGACCCGAAACTGGTGATTATGGATGAGCCTTTCGTGGGACTTGACCCGAAGGCCTCTCATATTTTGAAAGGGATCATGCGGGAAATTTGCGACAACGGCGGCGCCATCTTTTTCTCGACCCATGTTCTGGAGGTTGCCGAGAAGCTATGCGACAAGGTGGCGATCATCAAGGGTGGCAAGCTGATCAAGAGCGGCACCATGGACGAAGTCAAGGGTGACGAAAGTCTGGAATCCGTATTTCTGGAATTGGAGGCATGAAGATGCTCAAAGCACTGCTGAAAAAGCAATTTCTGGAACTGAACGCCTTTTATTTTCAGGACAAAAAGACCGGCAAAATCCGTTCCAAGGGCGGAACCGCCGGTTTTGTCCTCCTGTTCGTGTTTGTATTTTTTTCCATCGGTGCATCCGTTTTCGGGATGGCGATGCTCTTTGCTGATGCCTTTATTCCCATGGGAATGGATTGGCTGTACTTTGCACTGATGGGTCTGTTTGCGATTATGCTCGGCGTGTTCGGCGATGTGTTCAACACGTATGCGAGTTTGTATCTGGCAAAGGATAATGAACTGCTGCTGTCCATGCCGATTCCGCCATCCAAAATTCTTTTTGCCCGGATGACCGGCGTATTTGCCATGGGCGTGCTGTACGAATCGCTGGTGTTTGTCCCGGCGATGCTTGTGTATTGGATTCGTGCACAGCGAACGGCAGCGAAGATTCTGTTCCCGATCGTACTTTGGCTTTTGGTGGGTGCCCTTGTGCTGATCCTGACCTGTGTGCTCGGGTATGTGATTGCAGCGCTATCCACAAAAATGAAAAACAAAGCGATCACCACGGCATTGCTGGGCTTCCTGCTGTTTGGGGTTTATTATGTTTGTTACTTTAAAATCAACTCCTTGCTGCAGTCCGTTGTGGTCAATGCGGACAAGATCGGCTCTGCCATTCGCTCCTATCTGTTTCCTTTCTACGTCTTTGGTCTTGCCGGTGCAGGAAGTGTGAAGGCGCTTTTGGCGGTAACTGCAGGGGTGCTGGCGCTGTTTGCGCTGACCTATTTTGTGCTTTCCAAAACCTTTATCCGCATTGCGACGACCCGTTCGGGTCCCAAAAAGACAGTGTACAAGCAATCTGCTTTGAAAACGACGAATGTTAGGCAAGCGCTTTTAAAAAAGGAACTCAAGCGTTTTTCCAACAGTCCCGTATATATGCTTAACTGCGGACTGGGTTTGCTGATCCTTGTTGCACTGGCAGTGTTTGCGGCGATCCGTGCGCCGTATTTGCAGCAGACGATGAACACCGTACTTGCGCAGGTTCCGGGCGCAGAACAGCTTTTGGCGCCGCTGGTTGCCGTTGCGGTTTGCCTGATCGTCTCCATGAATGCAGTTTCCGCACCGTCTGTTTCGCTGGAAGGAAAAATGATTTGGATTTTGCAGTCCCTGCCGATCGAGCCGAAACAGGTTTTGCAGGCCAAGGAAAACCTGCATATTCTCCTGAACAGCATTCCTGCGCTGGTCTGCACCCTTGTTTTCAATTTTGTACTCCGGACGGAAGTTCCTGCCATGGTGCTGTCTGTGGTGATCGTTTGGCTGTTTGTTTTGTTTACGGCTGATTTGGGTCTGGTGATGGGCGTCAAAAAGCCCAATCTGACATGGACAAACGAGACTGTGCCTGTCAAACAGAGCATGAGCGTGATGGTGAGCTTGTTTGGCGGCTGGGCAGTGTGCATTCTGATGGCGGGCGGCATCTATCTTTTGAGCAGAGTGATGGCTGTAACGATCGGCATGACGGTTTTTGCGGTGGTGCTGGTTATTCTGACGTTGCTTTTGCGCAAATGGCTGTATACAAAAGGTGCAGCTCTTTTTGCGCATCTGTAAACCGGCGGCTCTACTTTGCGTAGGTTGTAAAGGAATGCAGGGTGTGGTATGCTCTTTGTGAAAGGAGAGGATACTATGGATCCTTATGTAACCGGGACTGCAATCCGGCAGTTTCGTGAAAAACAAAACATGACACAGGCACAGTTGGCGCAAAAGCTTTGCGTCAGCGACAAGGCGGTGTCCAAGTGGGAGACCGGCAACGGCTACCCGGACATCACTTTGCTGGAGCCTTTGGCACAGGCGCTGGGCATTTCCGTGATCGAATTGCTGTCGGGGAATTGCATTTCCAACGTCAACCGTGCCTTCAATATGCTGCGGGTTCGGTTTTATGTCTGCCCCGTATGCGGCAATGTGATCTGCGCAACAGGGGAGACGGTGGTCAGCTGCTGCGGAATCACCCTGCCCGCACTGGAGGCGGAGCCGTCGGAGGACTTGCAGATCGATACAGTGGAGGACGAGTACTTTATCACTATCCCCCACGACATGACAAAATCCCACTACATCTCGTTTATGGCGGCGGTATCGGATGACGGTGTGCAGGTCGTGAAGCTGTACCCGGAGGGCAATGCAGAGGCAAGATTTAAGATCAACCGCACGAAGTATCTCTACTATTTCTGCAATCGTCACGGACTGTATGTGCAGCGGATTTCAAGAAAACGATAAATGTGTTCTTTTCTCTTGACAAAGTCGGAAAAATATACTATTGTTATTCTATATTTTAAGGGAACACCGCACATTCGGGGTGTGTCCTTAGCGTAACAGAGGGGTATATCGACTATGGATCTCAAGACAATGTCCAAAGAAGCGCTGACCGCCCGTGCGGCAGAGCTTCGCTGTGCATACGAAAAGTTTCAGCAGATGCATCTCAATCTGAATATGGCGCGTGGAAAACCTGCCGCAGAGCAGTTGGCGCTGTCCGACGGACTGCTGGATGCGCTCCGACCGGGCGATTCCATGCAGGGCGTGGACAAGATGGAGATTCGCAACTACGGTCTGCTCACCGGCATGACAGAGATCAAGCAGCTGTTTGCCGATCTGTTGGGCGTGGATGCGGGCAGCGTTCTGGTCGGCGGCGGCTCCAGTCTCAATTTGATGTTCGACTATATTAGCCAGTGTATGACCCACGGTGTATGCGGCGGCAAGCCTTGGTTTGGACAGCCCATCAAGTTCCTTTGCCCCGTGCCCGGATATGACCGCCATTTCGGTATACTGGAGTATTTCGGGATCGAGATGGTTCTGGTGGAAATGACTGAAAACGATCCCGACATGGACGCCATAGAGACGCTGGTCCAGGATCCCGCGGTCAAGGGAATGTTCTGTGTGCCGAAGTATTCCAATCCCGGCGGCGTGACGTTCTCGGACGAGACGGTGGATCGCATCGCCCGTTTACAGCCTGCGGCAGAGGACTTCCGCATTATTTGGGACAACGCCTACGCCATCCACGATGTCAGCGATACACCCGATACGCTCAAGGAAATTTTTGCTGCCTGCAAGCAGTACGGCACAGAGGATCACATTATCGAGGTGGCCTCTTTCGCCAAGGTGACCTATCCCGGCTCCTGCATTTCCTGCATCGTCGCCTCGGAAAAGAATCTTGCGCAGATTGAAAAGCGTCTCTCTTTCCAGACCATCAACTTCGACAAAGTCAACCAGATGCGCCACCTGAAATTCTTTAAGGATGCGGACGCTGTCCGTGCACACATGACCAAGCAGGCGCAGATCCTCAGACCGAAATTTGATGTTGTATTGCAGGGACTGGAACAGAATTTGGCAGGCAAGGGTATTGCCGAGTGGACAACGCCCAACGGCGGCTATTTTGTCAGTCTGGATGTGATGGACGGATGTGCCAAGCGGGTCGTTGCCCTGTGCAAGGATGCGGGCATGATCATGACCGGCGCCGGTGCCACCTATCCCTACAAGAAGGATCCACGTGACCGCAATATCCGCATTGCGCCCACTTTCCCCACGGTGGAGGAATTGAAGCAGGCTATGGAAGTGCTCTGCGTTTGCGTGGAGCTTGCCTGTGCGGAGAAACTTCTGGAACAGTAAAACTTGGCTATACACCCATCGCATAGCGTACAGCAGACAGCAAAACACGGAAAAAGTGTTGGCAGTCTGCTGTTTTTTTAAATTTTAAAAAAAATAATCCTCAAATCCTTTACATTTGTTTCCATGGATGGTATAATAATTTGAAAGTCATACCCTTTTATATTTTGACCTGATTTTTTCGTTTCGTTTACATATAATATTTTGGGAAGTGAACCGTTCATGGATAAATTAGTCATCAATGGCGGTAATCGGCTCTGTGGGAAGATCGACATCAGCGGCGCAAAGAATGCCGCTCTTGCCATCGTTCCGGCAGCTATTCTTGCACAGGACGTTTGCCGCATTGAAAATATACCGAACATCAGCGATGTTGCGATCATGTTCAAGATCCTCAGCGCATTGGGCGCTACCGTAAAATCGATCAATAAGAACACCGTGGAGATCGACTCTCGCAACGTACAGTTTTACAATGTGCCCTACGATATGACGAAACATCTTCGTGCGTCCTACTACTTTATCGGCGCACTGCTCGGTCGTTTCGGCAGGGCGGAGGTCGCTATGCCCGGCGGGTGCAACTTCGGCGGGGTGCGTCCCATCGACCAGCATATCAAGGGCTTTGAACTTCTGGGCGCCAAGGTCACCATTGAGGAGAATGCCATTGTCAAGGCGGAATCGGATGAGCTTTTGGGCAGCGCCATCTATTTGGACACAGTTTCCGTGGGCGCAACCATCAACATCATGCTTGCCGCGGCCAGAGCCAAGGGTCTGACCGTGATCGAAAACGCTGCCAAAGAGCCGCATATCGTTGACCTTGCCAATTTCCTGAACTCCATGGGCGCCGATATTCGCGGTGCGGGTACGGATGTCATCAAGATTCGCGGTACCCAGACACTGCACGGATGTACCTATTCCATCATCCCCGACCAAATCGAGGCCGGCACCTACATGGTGGCTGTTGCGGCGGCGGGCGGCGATGTACTCATTAACAACGTGATTCCAAAGCATATGGAGTCCATCACGGCAAAATTGATTGAATGCGGCATTGAGGTCGAGGAGTTTGACGAGAGCATTCTCATCAAGTCCGACCGCAGACCGACCCGCTGTAACATTAAAACAATGCCCCATCCCGGATTCCCGACGGATATGCAGCCACAGATGGCGGTTCTGTTGTCCATCGCAGAGGGGACAAGCATTATCAACGAAGGCATTTGGGACAGCCGTTTCCGCTATGTGGAGCAGCTGGTTCGTATGGGTGCATCCATCAAGGTGGACGGCAAGATCGCTGTGATCGAGGGCGTGGAGCACTTAAAGGGCGCGCCTGTGAAGGCGGACGATCTTCGTGCCGGCGCCGCAATGATTATTGCCGGTTTGGCGGCCAGCGGAACGACAGAGATTGAAAACGTGATCTACATCGACCGCGGATATGAGGACGTTGTGCAGAAACTGCGCAATGTCGGTGCGGATATCAAGCGTGTTCGTGTGACCGACCCGGATGCCGTATCGCACGTTTCCTGATAGTTGGGGGTTGTCGCATTTCGATAAAGACGCTGTTTTCATCGAAATGCAACAGCCCCTTCGCAATTCAACAGTGAGGTTCTTTCATGGCAAGGTTTTGTTCTCTGTATTCCTCGAGCCGAGGAAATTGTACATATATCGGCACGGCGCAGGGCGGCATTTTGATCGACTGCGGCGTGAGCGCCAAAAAGGTTCGGGAAGGGCTGGAGTCGATCGGGGTGCCGCTTTCCTCCATTGCGGCGATCTTCATTACCCACGAGCACACAGACCACGTCAGCGGTCTGCGTGTATTTGCTTCCAAAGAAAATATACCGGTTTACGCTTCGCACGGTACCTTGTCTGCCTTGGAGGAGGCCAGTGTGCTTAACGGAAAGTTTTCCGTTTCCCCCATCGGCAAGGACGGCATGGAGAGCGCAGGAATGTTTGTCCGCCCGTTTTCCATTTCCCACGATGCGCGGGAGCCTTTCGGCTACAGTGTACAGACGCCGGACGGGAGAAAGATTTCTGTCGCAACAGACACAGGAATCATTACGGATGAAATTTTGAACGGCATATCGGGCAGCGATCTTGTGCTGTTGGAATCCAATCACGACATCGGAATGCTGCAAAACGGTCCCTACCCCTACGCCATCAAGCGGCGGATTTTGTCCGATCTCGGACATTTATCCAACGATGTGTGCGCGGAAACAGCGGTGCGGCTTTTGGAGAGCGGCACGACACGGTTTTGCCTTGCGCACCTAAGCCGCGACAATAATATGCCTGCGCTGGCGTATCAGACCACTTTTTCGGAGATGACCCTGAGCGGCGCGCGGCAAGGCAGTGACTATCTGCTGTCCGTTGCAGGCTCGGATGCGGAGATGATGATTTTATGATGACGGTTCGCCTGATCGTTTTGGGCAAACTGAAAGAGGATTATCTGCGGCAGGCCTGTGCCGAGTATCAGAAGCGTCTGCAATCCTTTTGCCGCTTACAGATCGTGGAGCTGACAACCTACCGCTTGCCGGAGAATCCCTCTGCGGCGCAGATCGAAGATGCACTGCAAAAGGAAGCGGATGATATCCTCAAGCATATTCCGCCGTCGGCAAAGGTCTTTTCCCTGTGTATCGAGGGAAAGATGCTATCTTCCGAACAGTTCAGTGCGGAACTGGAAAAAACGGCGGTGTCGGGTACCGGATGTGCCGTATTCATCATTGGCAGTTCTTTCGGACTGTCGGACAGCATAAAGCGTCGATCGCATATGCGCTTGTCCATGTCGCCCATGACTTTTCCGCACCAGCTGGCAAGGGTGATGCTTTTGGAGCAGCTGTACCGTGCGTTTCAAATCAGTCACGGCGGCAAGTACCATAAATGAGGAGAGGGATCATGAAGAAGTTTCTGTTCTATCTTTTGCAGTTTACATGGGGTCTGCCCCAAAACCTTGTCGGTTTGATCGCCTTTTTGGGGATGCGCAAAACGTGCAGACACGACCGCTTTCACAATGCTTTCGTCACTTATGTGCAGACGGATAAGCCCTTCGGCGGGGTGTCTCTCGGTGTTTTTATTTTTGTCAACGCCGATCGTACAGAGGAATGGCTCCACGATACCCGCATCCATGAGTACGGACACACCATTCAGTCCATCGTGCTCGGACCGATTTGGCCGTTTGTGATCGCCTTGCCGTCTGTGATCTGGTGCAACTTCCCGCCGCTTTGCCGCTACCGCAAGGAAAAGGACGTTTCCTACTAT